>NZ_JBJGZP010000028.1:0-45709 GCF_054050555.1 Blastococcus sp. SYSU D00695
ACACACAGCGGGGTTTGTAGTTCAGTGATGGGGGGGTGGTTTTTAAGGACCCCGCCCAACAACACTCCCAACACGGCCCCCCCCCCCCGGGGGGGCCCCCTTCTCGCATTCCCCCGACCCGCGCACACGACCGCGGTCCTGGACCGACGTCGTCGTGCAAGGACACGGCTCCACGATGGGCAGGCGCTCGGTCGTGCACCGGGCGGGAGTGCAGGCCTCCCCCCCACGGGGCCTGGCGGGGTGCCGGCTCCGGGCCGGCGTCGGGCGCCGGGCGGGCGGGGGTCGGTGGGCGGAGCCCGGGTGCGGTCGAGGCCCCTTCCGTCACCGTGACGGAAGGGGCCTCGACGGCGGCGGTTCGCCCTGCGCGCCTAGGGGACCGTCCGGCGGACGCCGGCCCAGCTCAGACCGGCCAGCGCCACGGCCAGGACCGCGGGGATCCCCGCCGCGACCGTGGCCACCGAGCGGTCGGCGAACCAGGAGCCGAGGTCGCCCCACGCCCCGAGCCAGGTGACCAGGACGGCCAGCCCGCCCAGCACCACGACGGTCCCGATGATCAGGCCCCACATGCCGAGCTGGCCCCAGCGCTTCATGACGACACCGACGCCGATGCCGGCGAAGGTGAACGCGAGCATCGGGCCCCCGGAGACGAGGACCTGCAGCGGGAAGGAGTCGACGTCCATCGGTCCCGGGGCCCAGAACGCCATGTCCACGCCCCAGCCGTCGGTGGCCCCCTCGATCGCGACCAGGACGGCGAGGACGATCCCGAAGTACAGCGCCTGCGCGACCGCGACGAGCGCCGTCCCCAGGTAGAAGGTGCGGCGGGACAGGCTG
Organism: Blastococcus sp. SYSU D00695; assembly: GCF_054050555.1. Lineage (NCBI taxonomy): Bacteria > Bacillati > Actinomycetota > Actinomycetes > Geodermatophilales > Geodermatophilaceae > Blastococcus > Blastococcus sp. SYSU D00695. Next base: position 832 of record NZ_JBJGZP010000028.1, read on the forward strand.
AGCCCCATCGCGAAGGGCAGCAGCTGGGTCACCGACTGCACGAAGACCACGAAGACCGTGATGTAGAGCGAAGCGACACCACCGGTGAAGCCGCCGTCCTCCATGGCGGTGCCGGCGTCGGTGAGCCCGAACAGCGCCAGGTTGATGACGAAGGAGAGGCCGGCGACCAACCAGGGGACGCCGAGCATGACCAGCGGGTTGACCAGGTGCAGCCGGGCGGCCGCGAGCAGGCGGTTCATCGGGGGACCTCCTCGAGGGCGGCGGGGGTGGCGGTCGGTCCGGCGGGCGTGCGGCTGGCCCGGGCGAGCTCGACGACGAGCCGCTGCAGCGGGGTCGGCTCCGCGGCCAGGCCCGCCTGGAGCGCGGCGGCCTCGTCGGCCGGGCCGGAGACCCGCACGACGGCCCGGGCGGTCCCGCCGAGCTCTTCGCGGTGCAGCACCTGGCGTCCGTGCGCGAAGGCGGCCACCGCCGCCTGCGGGCCGGTCACGGTCAGCGCGGTCGAGCGGAGGGTCTCGGCGTCGTCGTCGAGCAGGACGCGGCCGCGGTCGATGAGCACCACGCGCTCGAGGAGGTCGCTGATCTCCTCGATCAGGTGCGTGGAGAGCACGATCGTCCGCGGGTGCTCGGCGTAGTCGGCGAGCAGGCGGTCGTAGAACAGCTGTCGCGCGACGGCGTCCAGGCCGAGGTACGGCTCGTCGAAGAGGGTGAGCGGGGCGCGGGAGGCGAGGCCGATGACGATCCCGACGGCCGAGTTCATGCCGCGGGACAGCTTCTTGACGGGCCGCCTGCGCGGCAGCTCGAAGTCGTCGAGGAGCTGCTCGGCCAGGTCGGCGTCCCAGTAGGGGAACAGCCACGAGGCGGCGGTGACGGCGTCGCGCACGCGGAACTGGTCCGGGTAGCGCTGGCCCTCCTTGACGCAGCAGATGCCCGACAGCGCGGTGTCGTCCTCGAAGGGGGAGCGGCCGAACACCTCCACGCGCCCGCTGGTGGGCTGCCGGTGCCCGGTCAGCAGCTGCAGCAGCGTGGTCTTGCCGGCGCCGTTGCGGCCGAGGAGCCCCGTGATCGTGCCCTGCTCGAGGGTCGTGCTCACGCCCTCCAGGGCGGTGTGCCCGCGGAAGCGCATCGACACGTCCCGCACCGTCGCGACGGCGGTCATCGCTCGTCCTCCCAGCGGTCGATCATCGACGACAGCTCCCGGGTGGAGATGCCGATCTTGTGCGCCTCGGTCATGAGGGGGCGCAGGTACTGGTCGGCGAACTCGCTGCGGCGGCGCTTGAGCAGCTGCTCGCGGGCGCCCGTGGCGACGAACATCCCGACTCCTCGTCTCTTGTAGAGGACCCCGTCGGACACGAGCTGGTTCAGGCCCTTGGCGGCCGTGGCGGGGTTGATGCGGTGAAAGGCGGCCAGCTCGTTGGTCGAGGGGGCCTGGCTCTCCTCGGGAAGGGAGCCGTCGACGATCGCGGTCTCGATCAGCTCGGCGACCTGCCGGAAGATCGGGCCCGCGTCCTCGTTCACCGAGCCGCCCCGGCGGTCCCCCGGGCCTCGCGGTCCCTGGGTTTATTACTCATGTAATGAACCATAGAAGCAGTGGGGCGGGCAGCACAAGAGGGGACGACGGAGCGCGACGCCGGCGGGTCGCCGCGGGCGCCGCCGTCCGGGTGTCCCCGCCGGACGTGCAGCGGTGCGGTACCGCCCGGTGCGGGAGGGCGGTCCCGCCCGGACGGGAGAGGTCAGAGGGCGGCGGCGAGGGCCTCGAGGTCGTCGAGGGTGGCGTCCACGTGGGGGGAGACCCGCAGCACCGGGCCGGTCATCTCGCCGGGCGCGCGCTCGACGCCGATCGCGGTGGTGACGATGCCCTGCTCGGTGAGCAGCCGGGCGCGGGTCGCGACGACGTCGACGCCGTCCGGCGGGGCGAGCGTGGTCGTCGCGGTCGGCTCGGCGGCCGGCTCGACCACCCGCCAGCCGGCCGCGCCGTCGAGCAGGGCCCGCCCGGCCCGGCCCAGGGCGGCCAGCCGCTCGCGCACCCGCTCGGGACCCGCGGCCAGGTGCTCGCCCACCGCCAGCACCAGCCCGACCCGGCCGGCCACGTGCGCCTCGCCGGACTCGAAGGCGCGCATCGGCGGGAGGTCCGCGGCGGCCGCCAGCACGGGGGTCAGCCGGGCCGCGAGCGCCGGCCGCACGCACAGGAACCCGACGCCGCGCGGGCCGGCCAGCCACTTGCGCGAGGTGCCGTAGACGGCGTCGGCGGGCAGGTCGACGTCGACGTGGCCGAGGGACTGGGCGGCGTCCAGCACGAACGGGACGCCGGCCGCGCGGCACAGCTCCCCGATCTCCCGGGCCGGCTGGACGACGCCGCGGTGGCTGGGCACGTGGGTGAGGTGCACCGCGGCCGGCGGGTCGGCGGCCAGCAGTCGCTCGATCTCCTCGTGCACGGCCCGCCCGTCGCCGTCCACCGGCAGGGGCACCGGCAGCAGGCCCGCGGCCCGCAGCATCGCGGTGTTGGGGGCGTACTCGCCGGGCAGGACCGCCACCCGGCTCCCGGCGGGCAGCCGCCAGCCGGCCAGCAGCGTGGCCAGCGCGCTCTGCGCCGACTCGACGAACGCCAGGTCCGCCGCCGCCATCCCGACCAGGCCGGCGAGCACCGAGCGACCCTGCTGCAGGAGGTCCTGCGCCGCGGCCTCGGCGACGTAGCCGCCGAGCTCCGCCTCGTGCCGGGCGTGGTGGGCGGCGGCCTCCAGCACCCGGTTGCTCTGCCGGCTGCACGCGGCGGAGTCCAGGTGCCGGCCCGCGGGGCGGGGCCGGGCCGCACGCCAACCGGCGCCGAGGTCGTCGTGGGGCAGGCCGTCGGCGGTGGAGCGCACGCCGTCACGCTAGGCGACGTCCCCCGCGGCCCCGGTCAGACCTCCAGCTGCCCCCGGGCGATGGAGACCCCCGAGTGCGTCGGGTCGCCGTCCAGCGGCTCGATGGAGACGTCGACGATCGGGAACTCCCCGACGTCCAGGTCGGCCGGCAGCTCCAGCTCCTCGGTCCCGGCGCTCACGACCCCGACCGGCACCATGCCCTGCACCTCGGTGTCGATCAGCCACACCTCGAGGTACCCCTGCTGCGGGGTGTCGGCGTCCAGCTGCAGGCGCAGCACCCGCGAGCCGTCGGGGCGCTCGACGACCTCGGCCTGACCGGAGGCGTCGTTCTCCCCGAGCGGGTCCAGCTGCGCGGCGGCCAGCGCGACGACCGCCTCGTCGTCGTCGCGGTCGCCGAGCGCCACCGCGCCGGCGCCGACGGCCGCGCCCACCACCAGCGCAGCCGCGGCCGCGAGCAGCAGGCGTGACCGGCGCGGCCGCAGCGGCACGACGGCGGCGGCCGGCTCGGGTCCCGGCTCGGGTGCCGGCTCGGGCGCCGCCGCCGGCCCGGCGGCCGGGACGGGGACGCCGGTCCCGGTGGCCGCCTGGACAGCCGCCCACACGTGCGCGGGCGGGGCGACGGCGGGGCCGGCGGCGAACGCCGGGACGGCCAGCGCCTCGACGCCGCGACGCAGGCCCGCCACCTCGTCGGCGCAGACGGGACAGCGGCCCAGGTGCTCGGCGTCCGCGGGCGCGAGGGGCTCGCCGAGCGCGGCGAGCGCCAGGTCCTCAGGCGTGCAGTGCTGCGGCACCGTCCACCTCCAACCGGCTGCGCAGGCGCTCCAGCGTGCGCCTGATGTGGCTCTTGACCGTGCCCAGCGGCAACCCGGTGCGGGTGGCGATCTGGGCGTGCGTGAGGTCCTCGAAGAAGGCCAGCTCGATGATCCCCCGCTGCGGCTGGTCGATGCGGTCGAGCTCGTCGAGCAGCAGCACGCGGTCGGCGACCGCGGTGTCCAGCGGCCGCGCGGCGGGCGCGGGGCGGGTCTCCGCCTCGGCCGCGGCGGCCTCGGCGAGGCGGCGCTGCCGGTCCCGCTTGGCCCAGGTGTCGGCGATCTTGTGCCGGCACACGCCGACCAGCCACGCCGGCAGCGGGCCGGACTCGGGGCGGTACCCGGCGCGGCCGGTCCAGGCCGACACGAAGACCTGCTGGGTCACGTCCTCGGCGTCCGGGCCCGGGCCGAAGGCGCGCACCGCCATGCCGTGCACCTGCCCCGACCACCGCTGGTAGGCCAGGGCGAGGGCCTGCTCGTCGCCCGCGGCGAAGCGGCGGCCGACCTCGGCGTCGTCCGGCTCGGGGAGGGCCCCCGGCATCGGTACGACGTCGTCGGCCACGAGCGTGAGCCTAGTGGCCCGCCGCCCGCGTGTCGGTCGAGGTGCGGCCGCGGACCGGTCCAGGACGCCCGTCACGGCAGCTCCTCCGGTTCGGCCACCACGACCACGTTGTCGCGGTAGCTGCGGTACTCCGGCAGGAACGGGCCGCCGCAGGTGACCAGCACCAGCCGGGGCGCGCCCTCGCGCGCGAACAGCCGGTCGAGCGGCAGCTCCTGCTTGGTGACCAGCTCGCGGCCGACGACCCGCCAGCGCGTGGTCGCCCCGGTGGCGTCGGTGACCAGCACCTCGTCCCCCGGCTCGGCGTCCCGCAGCCGGCCGAGGGCGCCCAGGCCCTGCTCGGCGTCGTCCACGTGGCCGGCGAGGACCGCCGACCCGGGCCCGCCGGGCGCCGGGCCGAAGCGGTACCAGCCGACCCGGGAGACGTCGGCGGGCAGCTCCATCTGGCCGTCGGTGGCGACGCCGACCGGGTCCAGCGGCGCGTCCACGCCGAGCGCCGGGACGGCGAGCCGCACCGGAGCCGGCGCGGCGGGGGCGGCGGCCGGGGACGCGTCCCGGGCGACCGCCTCCGGGAGGGAGCCGGGGACCGCCGGCGCCGCCTGCGGGGGACGGGGCGACGCCGGCGGCGCGGACGCGGGGAGGACCTGCTCGACCGGCGCACCCGCCGCCGCGGGCTCCTGGGTCAGCTGCCAGGCGGTCGGCACGCCGATCGCCAGCGCCAGCCCGAGGACCGCTCCGGCGGCGGCGGGGCGCACGGTCGTTCCCTCTCCGGTCCGGGTCCCGTCAGGCCCGGGAGCCCGCGAGCCGGCGGGCCGACAGCCCGGCGACCACGAGGCCGGCCACCGACAGGGCGGCGAGCGGGGCGGGGAAGCCGTCGTCGTCGGCCAGGCCCGCGCTGCCGCCGGGGACGCCGGACGGCGCGGAGTGCGACCCGGAGATCGTCTGGACGGCGAGCTGGTACCCGGCCTCCTGCGAGCCCCACGCGTACACGATGGTCGAGGCGCCCTCGGGCAGCGTCAGGTCGGCCGGGCCGATGGCGACGGTGTCGGTCCCGGCGAGGACGACGTCGGCGCTGACGGTGCCCGCCGGGACCTCGAGGGTGGCCTCGTTCGGGTTGGTCAGCCCCGGCGCGACGACCTGACCGCCGGCCCGCACGTCGACGGCCGGCGCGGCGGCGGTGTGCCGCACGGTGACCCGCGCCTGGCCGGCCGGGACGGCGGACGCGTCGTTGACGAAGGGCGTGAGCGCCGGGGAGCCGTTCGCGTCGAGGTGGGCGACGACGGTGGCGTTCGCACCGGCCGGCACGGACACGCCGTCCGCCGACAGCAGCGGGGTGCCCGAGCCGTCGGGGGCGTCGGCCGGGAACAGCGCGAGGTCGTAGGAGCCCGCCGGCAGCTGCAGCGGGTCGGTCAGCGTGCCGGGCTGGAAGTCGTCGATCAGCCGCTCGCCGTTGGCGTAGACGTCGACGGGCGTGTTCGGCACCGCGTGCAGCACCGAGACGGTGGCGGTGTCCGCCGCCGCGGCGGGGGAGGCGCCGACGACGAGCGCGACGCCGACGGCGCCGGCGGCACCGAGGGCGAGGCCGGTGGAGCGGGTCCGGGTCATGGGACGGGTCCTTCCGGGAGGGGTGACTGCGTTGTCACCGCCTCTTCCGGACACCCGTCCGTCCCGGATGCACCGGGGTGCTTCAGCAGTCCCGGACGCTCAGCGAGACGCCGAAGTCGCCGTCGGGGTCGGTCCACCAGTGCGTGAGCCGCAGCCCCGCGGCGGCGAGCTCGGCGGCGACCCGCTCGGGCCGGAACTTCGCCGACACCTCCGTGCGCATCTCCTCCCCGGCGGCGAACGCGACCTGCAGGTCCAGCGCCGGCACGGCCACGACCTGGTCGATCGTCGAGCGCAGCCGCATCTCGATCCACTCCTGCGCCGCGTCCCACACCGCGACGTGCTCGAACGTGTCCGGGTCGAAGCCGGCGCCCAGCTCTCGGTTCAGCACGCGCAGCACGTTGCGGTTGAACTCCGCGGTCACGCCGGCGGCGTCGTCGTAGGCGGGCACCAGCCGGGCCGGCGCCTTGACCAGGTCGGTGCCCAGCAGGAACGCCTCGCCGGGGGCCAGCCCGGCGGCCAGCTCCCGCAGGAACGCCGCGCGCGGCCCCGGCTCGAGGTTGCCGATGGTCGAGCCGAGGAACGCCACCAGCCGGCGGCCGTCGCGCGGGAGCCGGGAGAGGTGCTCGGTGAAGTCGCCGACGACCGCGTCGACGACGACGCCCGGGTACTCCGCCGTGATCGCCGCCCCGGCCGCCTCCAGCACGGTCGGGTCGACGTCGAAGGGCACGAACCGGCGCAGCGTGCCGGCGTCGCGCAGCGCCGACAGCAGCAGCCGGGTCTTGTCCGACGTCCCGCTGCCCAGCTCGACCAGCACCTCGGCGCCGGTGGCCGCGGCGATCTCCGCGGCGCGGGCGTCGAGCACCGCCCGCTCGGCGCGGGTCGGGTAGTACTCCGGCAGCCGGGTGATCTCGTCGAACAGCTCGCTGCCGCGCTCGTCGTAGAACCACCGCGGCGGCAGCGACCTCGGCGTCGCCGTCAGCCCGGCCAGCGCGTCGGCGCGCAGGGCGGCGCGGGCGGCGTCGGGGGCGAGGTGGCTGGTCAGCGAGACGGTCATGCGGCTCCGATCGGGGTGAGGGTGAGGCCGTCGGGGGTGACCTCGACGAGGGTGCGGTCCGGGACGTCGCGCCAGGCCGGGTCGTCGTCCCACGGCTCGCTGGCCAGCGCGGTGCCCTCGTCGGTGACCAGCACCGAGAGGGTGTCGCCCCAGGTGGTCGCGAGCAGCCGGGCGCCGTCGGCGGCGAGCAGGTTGAGCCGGGCGGCCGGGTCGGCCGCGCCGAGCTCGGCCACGGTGGCGGCCAGCGCGTCCAGCCCGCGGGCGAACACCAGCGCGGCCAGCAGCGCGCTGTCCACGGTCGACTCGGCGTCGCGCGCCGGCGGCAGCACCGCGCGGTCGACCCGGCCGTTGTGCGACAGCAGCGCGCGCCCGTCGGTGAACGGGGCGGCGGCGCTCTCCTCCAGCGGCATGCCGACCGTCGCCGAGCGGATGGCGGCCACGACGCAGCCCGACCGCAGCACCGGCGCGACCGAGGCGAAGGACGGGTCGCCCCACAGCGGCCGGGCCGACCGCCAGCGGGCCGGGCCGGGGCCCTGCTCGAGCGGGTAGAAGCCGACGCCCCAGCCGTCGGCGTTCACGGTGCCGTGGCGCTGCCGCCGGGGCGCGTAGGACTGCACGAGCAGGGACGACGGCGGCTCCAGCACCAGGGAGGCCAGGCTGCGCGGACGGCCGAGCCAGCCGAGGTGACGGCACATCAGGCGTCCGCGCCGTCGACGGACCAGGCCAGCCGGATGCCGCTGAACACCTGCCGGCGGATCGGGTGGTCCCAGTTGCGGAAGCTCGGCCGCAGGATCGAGGCGCCCACGGCCCACGAGCCGCCGCGCAGCACCTGGTGGTCGCCGCCGAAGAAGGGCGCGGAGTAGTCGGCGTAGAGCATCGGCCGGAACCCGGGCCAGGGGGTGAACCCCGACGACGTCCACTCCCAGACGTCGCCCAGCAACTGCTCGACGCCGTACGCCGACGCCCCGGCCGGGTAGGCGCCGACCGGGGCCGGCCGCAGCGCGGCGCCGTCCAGGTTGGCCAGGCCCGGGGACGGTGCGGCGTCCCCCCACGGGTAGCGGCGCCGGCGGCGCAGCGCCGGGTCCCACGCCGCCGCCTTCTCCCACTCGACCTCGGTGGGCAGCCGCGCGCCGGCCCAGCGGGCGTAGGCCTCGGCCTCGAACCAGGTGACGTGCTGGACCGGTTCGTCCGGCGGCAGCTCCTCCACGACGCCGAAGCGGGTGCGCGTGCCGTCGGGCCCCCAGTACATCGGCGCGGTGAGCCCGGCATCGTCGCGGTGCGCGCGGCCGCGCGGGGACCACCAGCGGTCGTCGCGGTAGCCGCCGTCGGCCACGAACGCCGCGTACTCGGCGTTGGTCACCGGCACCCGGCCGATGCGGAAGGCTGGCACGTCGACGGCGTGCGCCGGCCGCTCGTTGTCCAGGCTGAACGGCTCGTCGGTGCCGTCGACGCCGAGCACGAACTCCCCGCCCGGGACGAGCACCGAGGTGCCGGCGACGCCCGGCCGCCCCGGGGGCAGTGGCGTGCCCGGGCCCAGCAGCGGCGGGCCGGCGCGCAGGGCGAGCGCCTGCAGCATCGTCTCGTCGTGCTGCTGCTCGTGGCTGACGACCATCGCGAAGTCGAACGGGTCCCCGTCGTCGTCGCGACCGAGCCGGTCCAGGCGGTCCAGCACCCTGCCCCGCACCTCCCCGCAGAAGGCGCGGGCCTCCACCGGCGGCAGCAGCGGCAGCCGGGCGCGGACGGCGCGCGGCTGGCGGAACGCGTCGTAGAGGGCCTCGACCGCGGGCGGGAGCAGCCCGGCCCGGCCCGCGTCGCCGCCGCGCAGCAGCCACAGGTCCTCCTGCTGCCCGATGTGCGCGAGGTCCCAGACCAGCGGCGACAGCAGCGGCGTGTGCTGGCGCAGCAGCTCCGGCTCGTCGTGGTCGGTGAGCAGCAGGGTGCGCGCGCGGGCGGTGGCCAGCTGTGCGGCGAGCAGGTCGCGGGCGTCGGTCACCGGTCCTCCTCCGTCGGGGCGAGCAGGGCGGCGGCCGGCCCGCCGGAGCGGAGGGCCGCCAGCAGCGCCGTCCCCGGGTCGGCGCCGCGGTCGACCAGCTCGGCGAGCGCCTCCACCTCTGGGCGGAGGGCGGCCGGGACGGCGTCCAGGGCCGCGGCCAGGCAGCCGCGGGCGGCGGTGCGCAGCGCGGGGTCGCCCAACCCGAGCCGGGCGGCGCGGCCCCACGCGCCTGCGGTCGGCTCGGCCGCGGCCGCCGCGCGGTCGGCGGCGACCGGGTCGTCGAGCAGCGCGGTGGTCACCGCGGCCAGCGCCGGCCACCACGGCTCCGGGGCGGCGTCGAGGTAGCGGATCTCCAGCCAGCCGCGCGGGCGGACCGGCGGGAACAGCGTGGTCAGGTGGTAGCCGAGGTCGTCGGCGGTGGGCCGGCGGCCGCCGAGCAGCACCTCGCCGCTCACCCAGTCCGAGAACGCCACGCGGCCGCGCACCGGCCGGGCGCCGTCCTCCTCGCGGACCAGCATCACCGGCGCGGCCAGCGCGTAGGCCGCCCACTCGCCGGCCGGGTCGTCGCCGCGCAGCACCGGGCCGCAGCGGGCCTGGTCGACGTCGCCCCACACCCGCTGCCGGGTGGAGCGCCAGCCGGTCGGGCGGCCGCCGGCCAGCGGCGAGCAGGCGGAGACGGCGACGAGCACCGGCCCCAGCCGGTGGGCGCGCGCCACCCGCTCGCCCCACCCCGCGGCGGGCCCGGCCTCCACGTTCACCTGCAGGGACGCCGTCGCGGTCATCATCGCCGTCCCGGCGCCGGCACAGCCCACGGCGGCGAAGTGCTGCTCCATCGCGGCGTACCGGGGAGCCGGGTTGACCCGCTGGGGCGGGCGCAGCGGGTCCGCGCCGACGGGGACGACCGCCAGCCGGTCGGCCGCCAGGGCCGCGGCGAGGACGGCGCGGTCGGCCCGCAGCGCGGCCACCGCGGCCGCGGCGCCGGGCAGCGGCGGCCCGGACAGCTCGACCTGCCCGCCCGGCTCGCAGGTCACCCGGCTGCCGCCGGGCAGCGGCGGGACGGCGGCCAGCGCGCCGCACACCCGGCCCCAGGGCACCCGGGCGGCGGGCCGGTCGAGGTCGACCAGGTGGCCCTCCAGCTCCAGGCCGACGGCGCCGACCGGCCCGTCGCGCAGGGCGGCGCCGGCCACGGCGGCGAACGCGGTGTCGAGGTCGAGCGCAGCGCTGCGCCGGTGGGTCATGGGGGCCACGGGCCCCACCCCCTCCAGGTCCGGACCGGTCGCCGGGGCGACCGCGGGTCGGTGCGGGGGCGGCCCGTCGTGCCGGCCGTCCTCGTCCCCATCGTGCACCCGGCCACCGACAGGGACGACCCCCGTTGCCGACCGGACCCCAGGTGTTCGCGAGACGATGGCCTCGTGGATCCCGACGGCCGCAGCCCGCGTCCCCGCGACGCGCTGGGCCGGCCCCTGCCGCGCGGGGCCCAGGGGGTCGAGCGGATGCCCGAGGGCGTGCCGCGCTCGCCGGCCGAGGCCCTCGCCGAGGCGCAGCGGCTGCTGGACGACGGGCTGCCCTTCCACGCCCACGAGGTGCTCGAGGACGCCTGGAAGGCCACGGCCGGGCCGGAGCGGGAGCTGTGGCGGGGGCTGGCGCAGCTCGCCGTCGGCGTGACGCACGCCGCGCGCGGCAACCCCCGCGGCGCGGCGACGCTGCTGGAGCGGGCGGCGCGGAACCTGGACCCGTTCGCGGCCGCGCCCCCGCACGGCGTCGACGTCGCCGGCCTGGTCGCCTGGGCGCGCGCCGCGGACCCGGCCGGCCCGCTGGCCCCGCCCCGGCTGCGCACCACCGCACCCGGCCCGGCCGGCTGACCACCGCCGGGCCGCCGGGGCCGTGCGCATCGGCCACCCGATCGGTGGGATCCGGCCTCGGCAGCCGCGCGGACCGGCCGCGCACGGCGTCCGGCGGGGATCATGGCCGGGTGCCCGAGTTGCCCGAGGTGGAGGCGCTGGCGGCGTTCCTGCGGGAGAACGCCGTCGGCCGTGTGCTGACCCGCGCCGACCTGGCCTCGGTCCAGGCGATCAAGACGTTCGACCCGCCGCTGTCGGCGCTGGCCGGGCTCGAGGTCACCGGCGCCGCGCGGCACGGCAAGTTCCTCGACCTCGACGTCTCCGGCCTGCACCTCGTCGTCCACCTGGCGCGGGCCGGCTGGCTGCACTGGCGGGAGAACCTGCCCGCGCTGCCGCCGAAGCCGGGCAAGGGGCCGCTGGCGCTGCGGGTCCACCTGGAGGACGGCAACGGCTTCGACCTCACCGAGCAGGGGACGCGCAAGGGCCTGGCGGTGTACGTCGTCCGCTCGCCGGCCGAGGTGCCGGGCATCGACCGGCTCGGACCCGACGCGATGGCGGTGGACCGGGAGCAGTTCGCCGCCCTGCTCGCCGGCCGCAACGGCCAGCTCAAGGGCGCGCTCACCGACCAGACGCTGATCGCCGGGATCGGCAACGCCTACTCCGACGAGATCCTGCACGCCGCCCGGCTGTCGCCGTTCAAGACGGCCGGCAAGCTCACCGACGACGAGGTGATCCGGCTCTACGACGCGATGCGGGCCGAGCTCACCGACGCGCTGGACCGCCAGCTCGGCCAGCGCGCGGCGACGATGAAGGGCGAGAAGCGCTCCGGCCTGCAGGTGCACGCCCGCACCGGCCTGCCGTGCCCGGTCTGCGGCGACACCGTGCGCGAGGTCAGCTTCGCCGACACCTCGCTGCAGTACTGCCCGACCTGCCAGACCGGCGGCAAGCCGCTGGCCGACCGCCGGATGTCCAGGCTCCTGCGCTGACCCGGGCGGGTCAGCGGGGTTCGCGGCGCGCGCTCAGCCAGGCGCCCGCCCGGGCGACCGTCCCGGTCGTCGCGCCCGCGTCGCCGCCGTCGCCGGGCTCGTCGGCCCGCGAGCCGACCGCCGTCCACCAGTCCGCGGCCGGCGCCGGGGCGAGCGCGTCCACCCGCTCGCCGGGCCGGGGCACCGCCACCCGCACGTCCGAGCGCTCGGCGGCCGCGCACAGCCGCTGCACCGGCTCGGCCCACCGGTGGAAGCCGAGGTTGAACGTCGCCCAGTGCACCGGCACCAGCAGCCCCCCGCCGAGGTCGCCGTGCGCCCGCACCGCCTCCTCGGGGGTCATGTGGATGGCGCGCCAGGCGTCGTTGTAGGCGCCGATCGGCAGCAGCGTCAGGTCGAACGGACCCAGCCGGGCGCCGATCCCGGCGAAGGCGGGGGTGTAGCCGGTGTCGCCGCCGAAGAACACCCGGCGCCGCTGCCCGGCGACCACCCACGAGGACCACAGGGTGGTGTCCCGGGTGAGGAAGCGCCCGGAGAAGTGCCGGGCCTCGGTGCAGACCAGGGTCAGTCGGGCGACCCGGGCCTCGCCGTTCCAGTCCAGCTCGACGACGCGGTCCTCCGGCACGCCCCACCGGCGCAGGTGGGCGCCGATGCCCAGCGGGACGACGAACGGCGCACGCTGGTGCCGCAGCAGCTCGCGGACCGTCGGCAGGTCCAGGTGGTCGTAGTGGTCGTGGCTGATCAGGACGGCGTCCACCTGCGGGAGGTCGGCCAGCGGGACCGGTGCGGGGTGCAGCCGCTCGGGCCCGACCAGCGGGGACGGCGACACCCGCCGTCCCCACACCGGGTCCACGAGCACCCGGTGCCCGTCGACCTCCAGCAGCGCACTGGAGTGGCCGAACCAGGTGACGGCGAGCTCGGCGGCCGCGGCCGGCGGCGGCGAGGAGGCCAGCGGCACGGGCCGGGCCGGGACGCCCTTGAGGCGGTCGCGGCGCACCTGGCGCAGCAGCATGCGCCGCTCCTCGGGGCCCGGCACCGACGTGGTGGGCAGCGTGTTCCGGAACCGCCCCTCGGTGAACTGCGGCGAACCGGCGACGTGCGGTCGCAGCGCCCGGCGGCTCGCCCCCAGCGCGGTCGGCAGGCCCCAGGCGGCGCGGGCCAGCCAGGCGACCGGGGCGGCGATCAGGGCGGCGGCGGCCAGGCGGCGGGGTGCGGGCACGCCTCAGAGCATCCCAGCCGGGCGAGGCCCGTGCCGCCGTGCTGGCCGGGGTCGGCGCCCGGAGCCATGCTGGTCCCGTGCGCGAGGAGCGGGACGAGCGGCCGGCCCGGACCGGGACGCCGGGCGGGGACCCCGTGTGCTGGCTCGACCGCGTCTGCCCCGCGTGCGGGCGGCTGGCGGAGGGCGAGCCGCGGCCGCAGCGCTGCCCGGAGTGCGGCGAGCCCCTGCCCGACTGAGCCGCCGCTCGCGGCCCGGTCCCCGCGGCGGGACGACCTGGGACGACACGGTTTCGTCTCAGCGGGTGCCGGGCGACGGGACGCTCCCTACAGTGACGTCGATCACACCTCGTCCCCGTCGGAGGCGCACCGTGACAGATCCCGTCGAGCGCAGGCTGCTCACCCCCGACGAGTACCGGCAGGCGCAGGACTCCCCGGAGTTCACCGAGCTGCGCCACCGGTTCCGCCGCTTCGCCTTCCCGATGACGGTGGCCTTCTTCTCCTGGTACCTGCTCTACGTCCTGCTCTCCACCTACGCCGACGACCTGATGGCGCGGACGGTGTTCGGCAACGTCAACCTCGGCATCCTGCTGGGCCTCGCCCAGTTCGCGACGACGTTCCTCATCACCGAGCTCTACGTGCGCCACGCCGACCGCAACACCGACCCGATCGCCGACGAGATGCGCGAGCGGCTGGAGCACCACGAGTACGCGCGCGAGACACCCCGCGCCGGGGACGGCACCCGGGGGGCCACCCGTGACTGACGTCCTGCTCGCGGCCGACGCCACCATCGGCGAACCGGCCGTCAACATCACGATCTTCGGCGTCTTCGTGCTGATCACCCTGGTCATCACGTTCCGCGCCAGCCGCAACAACCGGACCGCGGCCGACTACTACGCCGCCGGGCGCAGCATCAGCGGCCAGCAGAACGGCCTGGCGATCGCCGGGGACTACCTGTCGGCGGCGTCCTTCCTCGGCATCGCGGGCGCCATCGCGCTGTTCGGCTACGACGGGTTCCTCTACTCGATCGGCTTCCTCGTCGCCTGGCTCGTGGCGCTCCTGCTGGTCGCCGAGCTGCTGCGCAACACCGCGCGGTTCACCATGGCCGACGTCCTGGCGTTCCGGATGCGGCAGCGGCCGGTGCGGATGGCCGCGGCGATCTCCACCCTCGCCGTCTGCCTCTTCTACCTGGTGGCGCAGATGAGCGGCGCCGGCGGACTGGTCACGCTCCTGCTCGGGGTGACCGGCGAGGCCGCGCAGGCGCTGGTCGTCGTCCTCGTCGGCGCGCTGATGATCATCTACGTGCTGGTCGGCGGCATGCGCGGCACCACCTACGTGCAGATCATCAAGGCGTCGCTGCTCATCGCCGGCGCGCTGGTGATGACGCTGTGGGTGCTGGCCGAGTTCGGCTTCAGCTTCTCCGCGCTGCTCGGCGAGGCCGCCGACGTCGCCGCCGAGGCGCCGACCGCCCGCGACGTCCTCGCCCCCGGCGCCCAGTACGGCGCGACGGCGACCTCGCAGCTGGACTTCGTGTCCCTGGGCCTCGCGCTGGTCCTGGGGACGGCGGGCCTGCCGCACGTGCTCATGCGCTTCTACACGGTCCCGACGTCCAAGGACGCCCGCCGCTCGGTCCAGTGGGCCATCTGGCTGATCGGCATCTTCTACCTGTTCAGCCTGGTCATCGGCTACGGCGCCGGCGCGCTCGTCGGGCCGGAGGAGATCGCCGCCGCCCCGGGCGGGCAGAACTCCGCGGCGCCGCTGCTGGCCTTCGAGCTGGGCGGGACGGTGCTGCTGGGCATCATCGCCGGCGTCGCCTTCGCCACGATCCTCGCGGTCGTCGCCGGCCTGACCATCACGGCGTCGGCGTCGTTCGCCCACGACGTGTACGCGTCGGTGGTCAAGCGGGGCCAGGTGACCCCGAACGGCGAGGTGCGCGTCGCCCGCATCACGGCCGTCGTCATCGGCGCCGTCGCGATCGGGATCGGCATCCTGGCGCTGCAGGCCGGGCTGAACATCGCCTTCCTGGTCGCGCTGGCCTTCGCTGTCGCCGCGTCGGCGAACCTGCCGACGATCCTGTACTCGCTGTTCTGGAAGCGGTTCACCACCCAGGGCGCGCTGTGGTCGATCTACGGCGGGCTCGTGGTGTGCGTCGGGCTGATCGTGTTCTCCCCGGTCGTCTCGGGGCGGGGCTCGGACACCCCGAAGCCGTCGCTGTTCCCCGACGCGGACTTCGCCTGGTTCCCGCTGGAGAACCCGGGGATCGTCTCCATCCCGCTGTCGTTCCTCCTCGGCTGGCTGGGGACCGTGCTGTCCAAGGAGCGGCCCGACGCCGACAAGTACGCGGAGCTGGAGGTGCGGTCGCTGACCGGGATCGGGGCGGAGAAGGCCGTCGAGCACTGAAGAAGGACCACCCTTCCCCCCACGCCTCGCAGGCTCGGCGCGGGCCCCTGAAGGGTGGCCGTTCCAGCGCGGCGTCTAGGTGACTGCCGCTGGGGCTGGGGCTGGGGCCGGGGCCGGGACGGCGGCGGCGCGGGCGGTGGCCCGGCGGTGGCGCAGGAACCAGCGGGCGGTCAGCCCGCCGAGGACCAGCAGCCCCGCGACGGCGTGCCGGCCGGGGTCGGCCAGCGCGACCGCCACAGCGGCGGCGTAGAGCAGCGACAGGAGCAGGGCGGGCAGGGGACGGAGCACGGCTGGACCTCCGGGGTGGGCGTCCCGCCGGCCGGCGGCCGGTCGCGGTCGGACCGGCCGCCGGCGCGGCGACGGCGCGGGGAGTCGCTGAGGGGTCAGGCGCTCAGGTGAGCATGTCCTTGGCCTTCTGCAGCAGGCTCTGGCCCGGCTGCTGCGGGGTCCCGAACAGCCGCGGGTCACCCGGGGGCAGGACCGGCGCGTCCGCGGTGGCCTCCATCGGGCGGGCGGCGAACTCGGCGCGGCCGTCGATCGAGGGGCCCGATGCCCACCGGCCCGCCGCCGCCTCCGGGCCGTCGGAGGCGTCGACGAACGTGTAGCCCAGGTCACCGACCTCCTCCCCGATCGGGAAGGCCTCCGGCACCGGGATCCCCTCCAGGCCGTCCTCCTTGAGCTGCTCGATCGCGGCCAGCCACTGCTGCTGGTGGGCGTGGTCGCGGGTGATGAGGAACCGGAGCAGGTCCTTCACCCCGGGGTCGTCGGTCATGTTGTAGAGCCGGGCCACCTGCAGCCGCCCCTGCATCTCGGCGGTGGCGTTGTAGTGGAAGTCGGCCATGAGGTTGCCGCTGGCGGTCACGTAGCCGCCGCTCCAGGGCAGGCCCATGCTGTCCCGGAGGTAGGCGCCGCCGCCGTTGACGATCGCGTGCTGCGGATTGGTCTGCCCGTAGCCGGCTGCGGCCTCCTTGGTGCGGTCCGCGGCCTCCGGCTTGAGCGGCTGGTGGTCCAGCAGCCGGTCGATCATCGTCACGATCATCTCGACGTGGGCGAGCTCCTCGGTGCCGATCGCCAGGAGCATGTCCTTGTACTTGCCGGGCAGGCGGCAGTTCCAGCCCTGCAGCAGGTACTGCGTGGCCACCGTCATCTCGCCCCACTGGCCGCCGAGGATCTCCTGCATCCGCCGGGCGAAGGTGGCGTCGGGGCCGTCGGGCTTGGCCTCGTACTGCAGGGCGTGGGTGTGCGTGAACATCGGGTCTCCCTCACGTCGGCGCGGCCACCGCCCGTGCGGTGGCACCGGGGGGATGCCCCCGCCCCGTGGCCCCCCGGTGCCGTCCGCTGGCCCCCGGAGGCCAACCTCCGCCGGGGGCCGCCCTCAGCGGTCGGGGAGCCGGACGGTCAGGGTGAGCGACTCCCCGCACCTGTCGGCGACGACGCGGCCGCCGAGCTCGCGCGCCTGCCGCTGCACCGACCACAGCCCCAGCCCGGTGAGGTCCACCGGTGGGGTCGCCGTGCGCAGGTGGCCCACCACCCGGTCGGCGGGCACCCCGGCCTGGGTGAGCGCCAGGTCCACCCAGCCCGGCCGGCAGGCCACCGCCAGCAGCACCGGCTCGCCGCGGCCGTGCCGGTGCGCGTTCTCCAGCAGGTTGGTGAGGATCCGCTGCACGCGCGCGTCGGCCACCCCGACGTCGGCGGCGCACCCGCTCATGCGGGTGGTCAGCTGCGCGGCCGGCAGGCCGGAGGCGGCGACCGCCGCGCGGACGACGTCCACCAGCCGCCGCCGCGCCGGCCCGCGCCGCTGGGCACCGCCCGTGGCGTCGGCGGTCCGCAGCATCGAGGACAGGTGTGCGGTCTGGGCGCGGGCGAGCTCCAGCAGCTGCTCCCGGGCGTCCCCTGCGACGTCCAGGGAGCCGAGCGCGGCCTCCAGCGACGCCAGCGGGCTGCGCATGTCGTGGCACAGGGCGCGCAGCAGGGCCTCCCGCGGGTCGGGCGGCTCCTCGCCGGCCGGGCGCCGCCGGCGGGTCAGGTGGGCGCGCAGCACGCGGCCCAGGTCGGTCGCGAGCCGGGTGGCCGCGGAGCGGGTCGGGGGGTTGGCGATGACGGTCACGGGCACCTCCGGTGGTGCGGCCCGGCCAGACCCCGCCGGTCGCGGACGACGGTCGGGAGCGATACCGGGTGGACGACGCCGTTGCTGGACGTCAGGCGGAGCTGGACGTCGTCCTGGTGGACGACCACCCCCTCTTCAGCCGCGGCCTGGCGCTGCTGCTGCCCGGCGTGAGCGGGGGACGGGTGCGGGTGGTGGGGACGACGGAGGACGCCTCCGCGGCCGCGGCGCTGGTCCGCCGGCACCGCGCGGACGTCGCCGTCGTCGACCTGCACATGCCGCCGCCGGGTGGCACGCGGGCGATCGCGGCCATCCGGCGGGCCGACCCGGTGGTGCGGGTCGTCGCCCTGTCGGGGCTGGCGGAGGCCGACGCCGCGCTGGAGGCGCTGCGGGCCGGAGCGGTCGGCTTCCTGCCCAAGACCGCCGACCCCGAGTCGCTGGTCCGCCCGCTGCTGGCCGTGCTCGACGGCTGGTCGGTCATCCCCGAGGACCTGCTGCGCCTGCTGCTGGACTCCGCCGCACCCGTGGGGGAGCAGGGCGTGGCCGACCGGCTGACCGCCGACGAGCGCCGGCTGTGGCGCCTGGTCGCCGACGGGACGCCCACCGTGGACATCGCGACGACGCTGCACGTCTCCGAGCGGACCGCGAAGCGGCTGGTGGCCTCGCTGCTGCGCTCGCTGGGGGTGGCCACCCGGGTCGAGGCCGCCTCCCTCGCGGGCCGGGTCGGGCTGACCGGGCACGGCGGCGCCGGGTGAGCGGGACCGGTCCGTCTCGGAGAGCATCGCGGGCCCCCTACCCGCCGCGGTGCTCCCCAGTCGCCACGCCGGGCCGACCCGCCGTCAGCGCTCCAGGGCGGCGGCCCAGTCGCCGGAGGCGGCGCGGGTGAACGCGACGACGTCCGCGCCGGCGAGGTCGACGGCCTCGTAGCCGCCGCTGCCCGCGCCGACGCAGGCGACCAGCGTGACCAGGCCGGCGCGCCGCTGGAACGGCGACTGCCGCACCTGCCAGCCCACCACGGCCCGCCGCTGCAGCACCGCCCGCTCCTGGACCAGCCACCCGGCGCGGACCGCGAGGGAGCGCGGGCCGGCCACCGAGCCCAGCGCGGCGTAGCGGGCCCGGCCCAGCGGCACGCCGAGCGCGGCCAGGACGACGCCCGCGGCCAGCAGCGGCCACCAGCCGGCCGCCAGCGGCGTGAGGACGGCGCCGGCCGCGGCGACGACCAGCCCGGGGGCGACCGCCCGGGTGATCCGCCGCCGGCGCGCCGCGGGCGGGTGCGGCCGCAGCGGCCCGGGGTCCTCGGCCAGCCGGGCGGCCAGCTCCTCCGCCTGCGCCCGCGGGCCCAGCGGCAGCAGCTGCCCCGGCCGCTGGGCCGACCCCAGCCCGGTGACCAGCGCGCTGACCCGGGCCGCGCCCACCCAGCGCATGCCCAGCCCCGCCGAGACGGTGCCCCCGCGGATCCGGTCGATCTCCAGCTCGGTGTGCCGCCGGGTCACCAGGCCGCGGACGGCGACCAGCGACCCGCCGCGCCGCACCAGCCGGTAGCCCCAGTTCACCACCGCCGCGCCGACGACCGAGCCGACCGCGAGCAGCAGCAGCGTCGCGACCAGGGCGACGGCCAGCGCCCACGCCGAGCCCAGGTCGGGGCCGCGCAGGTCGGGCAGCAGCTCCTCGGGCAGCTCCTGCGCCAGGCGCAGCAGCGCCCCGACCGCGGCCACCGGGACGGCGAGGTAGCTGCCGACCAGCGGCGCGTACAGCAGCCAGCGGGGGTCGAACCGCGCCAGGACCTCCTCGGGCTCGGGCGGCTGCGCCGTGGTCGCGACCGGTCCGGCGAGGGGGTCCGGCTCGGCGTCCCCGGCCGGTCCGGCCCCGGGGGCCGTCCCGGCCTCGGTCCCGGCGACCCCGGCGGTCCCGGCGTCCCCGGTGGCCCCGACCACGGACACCCGGCGGCGGTCCAGGAGCCCCGCCCGCAGCCGCTCGCCCTCCGCGCGGGTCACCCCGTCGAGGACGACCTCCTCGCCCTGCCCGGTGGCGGCGCCCGCGGCGGCGTCCACGCGCACCCGCACGAGCCCGAGCAGGCGGTGCAGCGGCGGCGCCTCCACCTCCACGCCGCGGATGCGGTCGCGCGGCACGCTGCGCACCGACCGGGCGAGCAGCCCACGGGTGACCACGACCGCCGTCGGTCCGTCGGCGTAGTCCAGGCGCCACCAGGTGAGGGCGGCGAAGGCCAGCGAGGCGAGGGTGACCGCGAGGGCGAGGGCCACCACCGTCGCCGTCCCCCCGCCGATGCCGATGGCGGCGCCGACGGGCAGGACCACCGGCACCCACTGCCGCGCCTGCTTGAAGGTGACCGTGTGCACGAGCACGACCCGCGGAGAGGTCCGCCGGGCCGGGGGACCGGGCACGGGGGGTGTCACGTCACGTCGCCTCGTCGCGGACCTGCTCCGCCCGGTGCACGAGGTCGGCGGCGACCCGCTCGGCCACCTCCGCGGGCAGGTGCGGCACCCGGACGGTCCCCTGCGAGGACGCGGTGAGCACCGCGATGGTGGCCAGGCCGTACAGCTGCTGACCCACGCCGCGGGTGACGTCCACGGTCTGGATGCGGGCGATCGGGACGAGCGTCCAGGTGCGGCTCAGCCAGCCGGTGAGCGCGTACACCGCGTCGGCGGTGACCTCCCAGCGGTGCACCCGGTACCGGATCCGGGGCTCGAGGACGATCGCGACGAGCCCGTACAGGCCGACCAGGACGGGGCCGAGCCACGGCAGCAGTGCCAGCGGACCGTCGTCGGTCGGCAGGAGGACCAGGGCGACGACCAGCACCGCCGTCCAGAACAGGGTGCCGAGCACCCCGTGGGTCACCCACAGCCAGATCGCCGAGCGGGACACCGGCCACGCCGGTTCGCGGACGGGGGCGGGACTCGGGGCGGACATCGCGCCCATCCTGGCAGGCAGGGGGCCGGCCGCGGCCGTGGAACGATGGACGGCGTGATGCCGCAGCAGGTCCCGACCGTGTCCGCCACCGAGGTGCCCGCCGGTGCCGTCGTCCTCGACGTCCGGGAGGACGACGAGTGGGTGCACGGCCACGCGGAGGGCGCCCTGCACATCCCGATGGGGCAGGTGCCCGCACGGCTGGACGACGTCCCCGAGGCCGACCCGCTCTACGTGGTCTGCCGCAGCGGGGGGCGCTCGGCGCGGGTCGCGGCGTGGCTCAACCAGAACGGCTGGGACGCGGTGAACGTCGGCGGCGGGATGGGCGAGTGGGAGGCCGCCGGCCGGCCGCTGGTCAGCGAGACCGGCCGGCCCCCCTTCGTCCGCTAGCCCCTGGCGGGGCCGCGCTCCTGCCCCGGGGTCAGCTCCCCAGCTGGTACTCGGCGAACTTCGAGCGCAGGTCCTTCTTGGAGAACTTGCCGACGCTGGTCTTGGGCACCTCGTCGATGAACTCGACCGCGTCGGGCATCCACCACTTGGCCACCAGCGGCCGGATGTGGTCGAGGATCTCCTCCTCGCTGGCCTGCTCGCCCTCCTTGAGGACGACGCACGCCAGCGGACGCTCGTCCCACTTCGGGTGGGGGATGCCGACGACCGCGGCCTCCTTCACCTTCGGGTGGCTCATGATCGCGTTCTCGAGGTCGACCGAGCTGATCCACTCGCCGCCGGACTTGATGAGGTCCTTGGTGCGGTCGGCGATGCGGATCGACCCGAACTCGTCCATGGCGGCGACGTCGCCGGTCTTCATCCACCCGTCGGCGGTGGTGAGCTGCACCCCGGCGTCGGGGTTGTAGTAGTCCTGCGCGCACCACGGGCCGCGGACCTGCAGCTCGCCGGTGGCCTGGTCGTCCCACGCCTGGGGCTCCAGGGTGTCGGCGTCGACGATGCGCGCCTCCACGCCCAGCAGCGGGATGCCCGCCCGCGCCCGCTGGTCGGCCTTGGCGGCCTCGTCGGCGTCGGCGTAGCGCAGCGGCAGCACGCCCGAGGAGGCGACCGGGTGCGTCTCGGTCATGCCCCACGCCTGCAGGATCGACAGCCCGATCTGCTCCCGGTAGGCCTCGCTCAGCGCCTTCGGCACCGCCGAGCCGCCGCAGCCGACCTGGCGGAGCCGGTGCTCGCGGCCGGCCAGGTGCGGTAGCACGCCCTGCCAGATCGTGGGGACGCCCGCGGTGAACGTGACGCCCTCCTCGACGATCAGGTCGGCCAGCGCCTTCGGCTGCATCATCGGGCCGGGCATCACCAGCGAGGCGCCGGCGGCCGGGGCGGCCTGCGCGATGCCCCAGGCGTTGGCGTGGAACATCGGCACGACCGGCATCGCGACGTCCTGGACGCTCAGCCCGAACGCGTTGGGCTGCATCACGCCCATCGTGTGCAGGTAGGTCGAGCGGTGCGAGTAGACGACGCCCTTGGGGTTGCCCGTGGTGCCCGACGTGTAGCACATCGAGGCGGCCGAGTTCTCGTCCGTGACGTGGAAGTCGACCGGCTGCGCCTCGGCCAGCAGCGCCTCGTAGTCCAGCACCCGCGGGTCGTCGGGGATCTCGTTGTCGCCGCCGTCGTCCATGACGATGACGTGCCGGACCGTGGTCATGGTGTCGACCAGCCCCCAGAACAGCGGGAGCACCGACCGGTCGACGAAGACGACCTCGTCCTCGGCGTGGTTGGCGATGTAGGTCAGCTGCTCGGGGAACAGCCGGATGTTGAGCGTGTGCAGGACCCGGCCGGTCGACGGCGCGGCGAAGTACAGCTCGAGGTGGCGCTGGCTGTTCCAGCCGAAGGTGCCCACCCGGCCGTCGGCGGTGATGCCGAGGGTGTCGAGCACCCCGCCGAGGCGCCGCGTGCGGTCGGCCCACTCGGCGTAGGTGACCCGGGTCATCCCGTCCGGGCCTGCGGTGGCGATCGTGCCGTCGCCGTAGTGCTGCTCGACGTGCCGGAAGATCGCGTCGATCGTGAGAGGGAAGTCCTGCATCAGGCCACGCATGGCGGGAATCGTGCCAGTGGCGGGGCTCACGTTCCACCGGTGGGTGCGTGCCCGTGCTCTCGCGGTTTCGCGCGTGCTCCTGCTGCGCTGCAGGACCGCGAGAGCACGCAGGAGAGCGCACGAGCGCCGGTGGTGCCTCCCGGCCCGTCGGGAGGACCATCTCCTCCTGCGGTCAGGAGGTCCGGCATGCGGTTCCTCGTCAGCAGCGTCCCCGGGCTGGGGCACCTGCACCCCGTGCTACCGCTCGCGCTCGCGGCCGTCGCGGCCGGGCACGAGGTGCGGGTCGCCACCGGCGCCGACCGGGTGGACTGGGTGCGGCGGTGCGGGCTGGACGCCGTCCCCGCGGGCCTGGGCCAGGCGGCGGCGTCCGCGCGCTCCGACGAGCTGGGGCTGGACGGTCCGGAGCGGCCCCGGCACATGTTCACCACGATCGCCGTCCCGCCGATGGCCGCCGACCTCCTCGCGGTCGTGGACGACTGGCGGCCCGACGTGCTGGTGCACGAGGAGGGGGAGTACGCCGCGCCGCTCGTGGCCGCGCTGCGCGACCTGCCCTGCGTCACGCACAGCTGGGCCTCGCCCGCCCGGCCGGCCGCCGGCCGGGCGGCGCTGCAGGAGACGCTGGTGCCCGTCTGGGAGCGGGCCGGCGCGCCCGGGCCGCCGCGGCAGACCGGTCGGCTGTACCTGGACGCCTGCCCGCCCGTGCTGCAGGGGGCGGACGTCGGGCGGCTCGACGCGCGGGTCGTCCCGGTCCACCCCACCGGCTTCGACGGGCCGCCGGAGCCGGCGCCGGACTGGCCGGCGTCGCTGCCCCGGCCGGCGGTCTACGTGACGCTGGGGACGGTGCCGCGGTTCTGCCGGCCGGACCTGCTGCAGCTGCTGGCCGACGCCGCCACGGCCGTCGTGCCGGGGGTGGTGGTGACGACCGGACCGCACCCGCCGGAGGTCGTCCGGCCGGCCGGCCCCGGCGTGCGGGTGGTGTCCTACGTCCGCCAGTCCGTGGTGCTGCCGCACGTGGACGCCGTGGTCAGCCACGGCGGCGCGGGCACCACGGTGGGCGCGCTGCTGCACGGGCTGCCCCTGTTGGTGCTGCCCGCCCTCGCGCCGAGCCAGCAGCTCGGGGCCGAGCGGGTGCGGGCCGCCGGGGTGGGGGTGCGCCTCGACTGGGCCGACGCCACCCCCGACCGGCTGCGCGCCGCGGTGACGGAGCTGCTGGACCGGCCGAACCTGCGGCAGGCGGCCCGCCACGCCCGCGCCGAGCTGGACCGGCTGCCGCGCCCGGCCGACGTGCTCCCCCTGGTCGAGGCCGCCCCGGTCACCGCCCCGTGAGGACGACGGGCAGCTCGGCCAGCCCGCGGATGACGAACTCCGGCCGGCGGCGGGCCGGCCGGGCCAGCTCCAGCCGCGAGGTCCGGGCCAGCAGCGCCCCGAACGAGGCCTGCAGCTCCACCCGGGCCAGCGGCGCCCCGATGCAGAAGTGCACGCCCGCGCCGAAGGAGATCTGCGGGTTGGGCGTGCGCCCGACGTCGAAGGCGTCGGGGTCGGCGAAGACGGCGGGGTCGCGGTTGGCCGCACCGAGCAGGGCCGCGATCTTCTGCCCCCGCGCGACGGTTCCCCCGCCGATCTCGACGTCCTCGGTCGCGGTGCGCTCGAACAGCTGCAGCGGCGAGTCGTAGCGCATCAGCTCCTCGACCGCCGTCGGCAGCAGGCCCGGGTCCGCCCGCAACCGGGCCAGCTGGTCGGGGTGCTCCAGCAGCGCCAGCAGGCCGTTGCCCGACACGTTGACCGTCGCCTCGTGGCCGGCGTTGAGCAGCAGGACGCACGTGGTCACCAGCTCGTCCTCGGTGAGCCGGTCGCCGTCGGCATCGCGCACCGAGACCAGGTGGGAGAGCAGGTCCTCGCCCGGCGCGCGGCGGCGCTGCGCGGCCAGCTCCCGCAGGTAGGCGACGAACTCGGCGGCCGCCCGCTCGGCGGCATCCTCCACCGCCGTCGTCCGGCCGTACTCGTACATCTTCACGATCGCGTTGGACCACGGCCGCAGCAGCGGCCGGTCGGCGTCGGGAACCCCGAGCAGCTCGGCGATGACCGCGACCGGCAGGTCCTCGGCCATGCCCGACAGGACGTCGACGGGCTCGTCGCCGGCCGACCGCTCGACCAGCCCGTCGACCAGCTCGCCGGCCAGCCGCTCCACCCACGGCCGCAGCCGCTCGACGTGCCCGCGGGCGAACGCGGTGCTGATCAGCCGGCGCAGCCGGGTGTGGTCGGGCGGCTCCATCTCCAGGATGGCGTTGCGGTGGATCAGGTTGAACGCCGCGAACCGCTCGCCGGGCTCCCGGTCCCGCCAGATGCGGCCCAGCCGGCGGTCGCGCAGGACGGCGCCGGCCTCGGCGTGCGTGAACGCCAGCCACAGCCCCATGCCCTCGTGCCACTGCACCGGCGCCCGTTCCCGGGCCCGGGCGAAGGCGGGGTAGGGGTCGGCGACCACCGCCGGGTCGGTGAGGTCGAGGGGGACCACGACCGGAGGGTAGTGCCGCCGCCCCGGCGCGGCCCACCGCGAGCCGTGGGGGGCGCGGGGGTCCCTAGGCTGGACGCCATGGCCCGCTCCACTACCCGCCGCAAGCCCGGTTCCGCCCCCGCCGCCGAGGGCGGCGCCGTCAACCCGAAGGCGCCGTGCCCGTGCGGGTCCGGCCGCAGGTACAAGCACTGCCACGGGTCGGGCTACGCCCCGCCGGTCACCCGGCCGTTCGAGGGGCTGCCGGGCGAGCCGGACTGGGTGGCGCTGCGCGAGCTCGTCCCGTCCGCGACCGCCCCGCTGAAGACGGCGGACGGCCGCGACGTGACGCTGGCCAGCGTGCTGCCCGGCGGCTCCCCGGCACTGGTGCGGGCCAACGGCGAGATCATGCTGGGCGTCCAGCTGCCGACCTCCTCCGACGACGTCAGCCGCGACCTCGGCACCGCCCTCGCCGCGGCGCTGGAGGCCCCGAAGGGCGCGCCGGTGGACCCGGGCCCGATCGGCGGCGCGGGCTCGGCCGGCCCGCGGCTGCAGGAGCTGCTGGACCTCACCGCGCCCCTGGACGTGACGGTGCACGAGGACTTCGCCTTCTGGCTGGAGGGCGCCGACCCGTCGCCGGCCGCGAAGGCGGGGCTGGAGCAGGCCAACCAGGCGGTGCTGCCGACCGTCCGGCTGCCCGGGCTCGGCGCCGCCTACTGGGTGCGCCCCGGCGCCGAGCGGGCCCACCTGCGCTGGGTCCGGCCGGAGCCGGAGGAGCAGCTGCTCGACGCGCTGGCGCGGCTGTCGGCGTCCGAGCAGATCCTGCTCGGCGAGGGCACCCGCTACGCCGGCGCGTTCCGGGCGCACGGCCTCGTCGTCCCGGTGTGGGACCTGCCCGCCGACGCCCTCGCCGACGACTGGACCGACGCCGCGACCGACTTCCAGGCCCGGCTGGAGCAGGCGCTGACCGTGACCGACCCGCTGACGGCGGACGAGCGGCGGGCCCGCGCCGGGCTGATCTCCCGCCAGATCACCCTGCGCTGACCCGGGCTGCCCCGGCGCTCAGCGCCGGGGCAGGGCCCGCCCGTCGGGGAGGGTGCGGCCGCCGAGCAGCGCGACCAGCTCGCCGCTGCCGGCGCGGACCACCGCGCCGTCCCCGGCGGCCCAGTCGCGGTCGGTGGCCTCCAGCCGGACGCCGTCCAGGTCGACGCCGAACCACGCCCCGCGGACGTCGGCGAGCTGCTGCAGGACGGTGGCCACGGCCTCGGCCGGCGCGACCGCCGGGCGGCCGAGGGCGAGGGTCACGTCGAGGGAGTGGACGACGGCGTGGCTCAGCGCGCCGGCCGCGCCCCCGCCCGGGGGCTGCCAGGCGTGCAGCTGCGGGGAGCGCAGCGCGGCCAGGTGCTCGGCCGGCGGCAGGACGGCGTCGCGGGCGGCGACGGCGTCGGAGAGGGCGCCGAAGTCCCCGCCGGCCGCGGCCAGCTGCTCGCCGAACTGCGCGGGCGTCAGCCGCACCGGCATGCAGACGTGCGCGACGACGTGCCGCACCTGCCACCCGGCGCACAGCGAGGGCGCGTCCCAGGTGCCCTCGGGCGCGGCGGCGAGCAGGTCGGCGAGGCCCTCGTAGGTCGGGGCCACGAGTGCTTGCGGGTCGGTCACGGTCGGTCCTCCCGGATCAGGCGGGCGAGGTGGGCGGCGAGCTCGTCGAGGGAGCTGAGGAAGCCGGCCTGCGCCTCGGGGGAGCGCATGGCCGCGGGCACGTGCCGCTGGGAGATGACGACCTCGGTGGTGCCGTCGCCGAGGTCGGTCAGCGTGCCGGTCGTGTGCATCCCGCTGCCGGTCTCCACCCAGGCGAGGCGCTCGGGCGCCGCCACCTCGGTGAAGGTCGCGCGCATGTGGTGGCTGCCGGCGTCGCCGACGATCAGCGTCTCGAACCGGCCGCCCACGCGGAGCTCGACGACGATGCCGTCGAGCGGCGTGGTCGTCCCGCGCGGGCCCCAGAACCGCGCGAGCTCGGCCGGCTCGGTCAGGCAGCGCCAGACCAGGGCCCTCGGCGCGGCCAGCACCCGCCGGTGCACCAGCTCGTCGCCGGCGGTCACCGCTCGCCGTCCTGCAGCCGCGCCAGGTGCGCCTCCAGCCGGTCCATCCGGCCGGTCCACGTCCGCCGGCTCTCCTCCAGCCACGACACCGCGGTCTCCAGCGCGCCGGGCTCCAGCCGGCACGGGCGGGTCTGGCGCTCGCGCCCGCGGCTGACCAGCCCGGACCGCTCCAGCACGCGGATGTGCTGGGACACCGCCTGCAGGCTCATCGCGTAGGGGGCCGCGAGCTCGGTGACCGTCGCCTCGCCCCGGCTCAGCCGCGCCACGATGTCGCGCCGGGTGCGGTCGGCCAGGGCCGCGAACACCCCGTCCAGCCGCTCGTCGTCCTCGACCACCGTCATGGGGCGTAGTCAAGCAGGTGCTTGCTCAAGCGTCCAGCTGAACAAGTCGCGGGGCGGACGGCGCCCCGCCCGCGCCGCCGGTGACCTAGCCTGCCGCGCCGTGACGGTGCAGGAGGAACTCTCCCCGCGGGCGCGGCGCCGGCGGGAGCGGCGGCTGCGCGACGCCCTCCCGCCCTCCGACGGGCCGGACGCGCAGTCCCCGCCGCTGCGCTGGGTGCGGCGGTTCACCCCGCTGGGCCTCGGCCGGCGGCGGGTGGTGCTGCGGATCGAGGGCGGGCGGCTGCAGGTCGTCCGCACCCCGCTGTTCTCCGCCGAGCGGGTCGTCGCCGAGGGGCCGCCGGCCGGGTTCCACAGCGCGGCGCCGTCCCGGGGCGGGCGCGGCCTGCACCTGTGGCACGGCGACCGCCTGTTCCGGCTGACCGGCCGGTCGAGCGCGAGCGCCGACGGCGGCGGCGACACGGGCTCCTGGAGCCTGGGCGACGACCCGGTCAGCGCGGTGATCGGCCTGGTCCTGCTGCCCTTCCTCGTCCTCTACGGGCTGTGGCTGCTGCTGGGGCTGTGGTCCTCGACGGTGGACTCCGAGCGGGAGAACGCGACGCGGACCCTGCGCTGGCTCGCCCCGCTGCTGGGCGCGCCGCCACCGGGGCGCACCGTCCGCCGGCCGTTCCCGGGCGGCTGGCTCACCACCGGCCGGTGGCTCGTGCGGCTCGCCGTCCTCGGCGCGCTCGCGGCCGGCGCCGTCCTCGCGCTGCGGTAGCGAGCGGGCCGGGCGGCCGCCCGACCGTGGGGGGAACTGTGGGAGCGGTGTGGGTGGGGTGTGCCGGCCCGCCGCAGCAGGCTCTGCGCCATGACGACCACCACCGGACCCCAGCTCACCGACGTCTCCGACATGTTCACCGTCCACCGGGCGTTCCGCCGCGAGTTCGGCCTGCTGCCGGGCCTCGTCCGCGGCGTGGCCGCCGGCGACACCGGCCGCGCCGCGGTCCTCGCCGACCACGCCCGCCGCGTCCTGGAGGGCCTGCACCTGCACCACTCCGGGGAGGACGACGTCCTCTGGCCCCTGCTGCTGGAGCGCTGCCCGCCCGAGGAGGCGCTGGTGGCCCGCATGGAGGAGCACCACTCCCGCGTGGAGGAGCTCACCGCACAGATCCGGGCGGCGCTCCCGCGGTGGGAGGCCGAGGCCCGCCCGGCCGTCACCGCCGAGGTCGCCGACGCCTGCGAGGCCCTCGCCGACGTCCTCCTCGCGCACCTGGGGGAGGAGGAGCGCGAGGTCCTGCCCCTGGCCGCCCGGCACGTCACCCAGGCCGAGTGGGACCGGCTCGGCGAGCACGGGTTCGGGTCCATGCCGCGCTCGGAGCTGCCGCTGATGTTCTGGATGGTCGTGGAGGACGCGACGCCGGCGGAGGCCGCGGAGATGTTCGGCAAGGTCCCGCTGCCGGTGCGGCTGCTGCTGCGCACCGTCTTCGCCCGCCGCTACCGCCGGTACGTCAGCCGCGTGCGTGGGTGAGCCGGGCCAGCCCCGGCACCTCGCCCGGTGGCACCCGGCGCCCCCGCTCCCACGCCCGCGCGAACGCCTCCTCCCCCAGCGCCTCCCGGGCGGCGTTGAGGCGGCGGTCGGCGAGCGCGGGGTCCGGGGGCACCGCCACCGTGACGGCGGCGGCCTCGGCGGCGGCACCGAACAGCTGCGCGGCCACCTCGTGCCGGCCCCGCTCGGCGGCCAGCGCGCCCAGCTCGGGCAGGGCGTAGGCCAGGTTCCACGTCGTCCCCACGGCGGTGGCCAGGTCCACCACCTGGACGAGCAGGTCCACCGCGAGGTCGTCCTGCCCGCGGGCGCGCGCCACGTTGGCGCGGGCGTTGAGGACGGTGGCCACGGTGAAGGGCCCCAGGTCGTGCGCCAGCTCGGTCGCCTCGGCGACGGCGGCCTCCGCCCCGGCGACGTCCCCCGCGCGCAGCCGCCGGCGGGCCTCGACCTGGGCGGCGTGCGCGGCGGCGAACCGGTTGCCGGCCAGCCGGGCGGCGTCCCGCGCCGCGCGCACGTGCGGGGCCGCGGCGTCCGGGCCGTCGAGGAACAGCGCGGCCGAGGCGCGCAACATCAGCGCCTCGGCCCGCAGCGACGCGTCCCCGGCCAGGGAGGCGGCGGCCGCGGCGGCCTCGGCGGCCGGCACGATGCCGGCCAGGTCGCCGGTGGTGTAGCGCAGCCCGGCCAGCGCGGTGGCGTGGGCGGCCCGCCCTGCGGGGTCGAGGCCCTCCGCCGGGATGCGGCGCACCCAGCCCAGGCCCTCGACGCCGTAGCCGCGCAGCGCCCAGTACATCCAGACGTGCAGCGCCAGGCGGGCCGCGGCGCCCGGCTCCCCCGCCGCGAGCAGCCGGGCGAAGGTCGCCCCGAGGTTGTCGTGCTCGGCGTCCAGCCGGTCCAGGCTGCCGCGCTGGTCCGGCCCGCGCAGCCCGGCGGCGGCCTCGGCGGCCAGCGCCTGGTGGAAGCCGGCGGCCCGGTCGGCCACGGGCCCCGCCTCGCCGGCCTCGGCCAGCTTCCCCGCGGCGTACTGCCGGACCGGCTCGAGCAGCCGGAAGCGGCCGTCCCCGGCGACGACCAGCGACTGCTCGACCAGCCCGCCCAGGACGGTGACGGCGTCGGCCTGCAGGTGCTCGGCGGCGGCGAGCGTGAACCCGCCGGCGAAGACCGACAGCCGGCGCAGCAGCTGCTGCTCGGCCGCGGTGAGCAGTGCGTGGCTCCAGTCCAGCGTGGCGCCGATCGTGCGCTGGCGGGTCGGCAGGTCCCGGGACCGCGGCGAGCCGACCGCCTCGTCCAGCCGCGCCAGCAGCGCGGCCGGGTCGAGGAAGCGGGCGTGCGCGGCGGCCAGCTCCAGGGCCAGGGGCAGGCCGTCCAGCCGGCGGCAGATCGCCGACACCTGCCGCGCGGCCGCCTCGGTGAGGACGACGGCGCCCCCGGCCGCCCGCGCGCGGTCGAGGAACACCCGCGCCGCCGGCGACGACTCGACCGAACGGACGTCCTCCCCGGCGGGCGGCGCCAGCGGGGCCAGCGGGAACTCGCGCTCCGCGCGGATCCGCAGCGGCGCCCGGCTCGTGGCCAGCACGGTCAGGCCGGGGCAGCGGGCGAGCAGCCCGGCCACGTCGCCGGCCGCGTCGAGCACGTGCTCCAGGTTGTCCAGCAGCACCAGCTGGTCGCGGGACCCGAGGTGGGCGGCGAGCGCGTCCAGCAGCGGCGCCCCGGACTGCCGCAGCCCCAGCGCCCGTGCCAGCGTGGGCGCGACCAGCCGCGCCTCGCCCACCGGCGCCAGCTCGACGACGGCCACGGCGCCCGCGGGCGCCGACCGCGCCGCCTCCAGCGCCAGGCTGGTCTTCCCGACCCCGCCCGGGCCGGTGACCGTCACCAGGCGGCAGCCCGGGTCGCCGAGCAGCCGCAGCAGCTCCTCCCGCTCCCGCTCGCGCCCGATCAGCGGGGCGACCGGCGCCGGGACCGCGGCGGACCGCTCGACGGGGGCGCCGCGGCCGGCCGCCGCGGCCAGGTCGGCCCGCTCGGCGTCGTCGAGGCCCAGGGCCTCGGCGAGCGCGCGCAGCGTGTGCGGGTAGGGCCGGCGGCGCTCGCCGCGCTCCAGCGCGCTGATCGCCTTCGCGGTGACGCCCGACCGCTCGGCCAGCTCCTCCTGGGTGAGCGCAGCCCGCTCGCGGAGCCGGCGCAGCCGCTCCGCCAGGGGACCCGGGTGCTCGCTCACCGGCCGGGAAGGTAGCAGCGGGTCCCGCGCCGGGGGGCGGGACCCGGCGCGGTCAGCCCGGCAGGTCGTCGCGGGCGACCGGGCAGGACATGCACCGGGGCCCGCCGCGGCCGCTGCCCAGCTCCGCCCCGGCGATGCGCACCACCTCGATCCCGGCCGCCTCCAGCGCCGCGTTGGTCACGGTGTTGCGCTCGTAGGCGACGGCCAGCCGCGGCGCCAGGGCCAGGGTGTTGTTGCCGTCGTCCCACTGCTCCCGCTCGGCGGTGACCGGGTCCAGGCCGGTGTCGACCACCCGCAGCCGGTCGATGCCCATCGCCCGGGCGGCCTCGGCGAGGAACGGCCCCGGCCCGCGGACGGACAGCGGGGTCGCGCCGGCCTCGTCGGGCGGCTCGTCGGCGGTCACCGTCCACGCGACCAGCGAGTCGGCCACGGCGGGGTAGACGACCATCGCGTCGACGTCGACCATCGTGGCGACCGTGTCCAGGTGCATCGTCGCCCGCTGCTGGACGACCGGGACGACGAGCACCGTGTGCGCCGCCCCGCCCGCGAGCACCCGGCGGGCCAGCCGCTCCGCGCCGCCGGCCGTCGTCCGCTCCCCGACGCCGACCGCGACCACCCCGGGTGCCAGCAGCAGCACGTCGCCGCCCTCGAGGTGCTCCAGGCCGGGGTCGTAGAGCCGGCCGGCGGCGGCGAACCGCGGGTGGTGGGCGTAGATCGCGCCGGTGATCGTCGTCTCCCGCCGCCGGGCGGGCATCGCCAGCGAGGTCACCGCCACCCGGTCGCCCACCCACACCGACGAGTCGCGGGTGAACAGCAGGTTGGGCAGCGGCGGGACGACGAAATCCCCGCGCCCCATCAGCTCCCAGCCCAGGCCGCGGGCCCCGGGCAGCTCGTCGTGCGCCAGCCCGGCGATCAGCGTGGCGGCGAGCTCGGCCGGCGGCAGGTCGGCCAGGTGGCCGGTGGCGGCGCGGCGCAGCGTCGCGCCCAGGCGCGGGTCGTCGACGGCGGCGTCGACCAGCTCGGCGCGGGCGGCCGGCCGCTCCAGCACCTCGGCGAGCAGGCGGTCGACGTACAGCACCTCCACCCCGCGGCGGGTCAGCTCCGCGGCGAAGGCGTCGTGCTCCTCCTGGGCGCGGGCCACCCACGGGACGCCGTCGAACAGCAGCTCGTCGTTGTTGCGGGGCGTCAGCCGGCGCAGCTCGGCGCCGGGCCGGTGCAGCAGGACGGTGCGCAGCGGGCCGACCTCGCTGGTCACGCCCAGGGGAGGGGTCACCGGCCCGAGGCTGGCACAGCACCCGCCGGGGCCGCTCGGTAGCGTCCCCCGCCGGGGGGACGACCGCGTCCCCGTGGGCACGGAGG
This sequence comes from Blastococcus sp. SYSU D00695, assembly GCF_054050555.1. Classification (NCBI taxonomy): domain Bacteria; kingdom Bacillati; phylum Actinomycetota; class Actinomycetes; order Geodermatophilales; family Geodermatophilaceae; genus Blastococcus; species Blastococcus sp. SYSU D00695. The sequence continues at coordinate 33,240 of NZ_JBJGZP010000028.1, forward strand.
TGGGGCGTGGACCTGTTCGACCTGACCGGGAAGGTCGCCCTCGTCACCGGCGGCACGCGCGGCATCGGCCTGATGATGGCGCGCGGGCTGTTGCAGGCGGGGGCGTCGGTGTTCATCAGCTCGCGCAAGGCCGATGCCGGCGAGGCCGCGGCCGCGGAGCTGTCGCCGTTCGGGCGGGTCGAGTCGATCCCCGCCGACGTCTCCACCGAGGCCGAGTGCCTGCGCCTGGCCGAGGAGGTGGGCCGGCGCACCGACCGGCTGCACGTGCTGGTCAACAACGCCGGCGCCACGTGGGGCGCGCCGTTCGCGGAGTTCCCCGCGTCGGCGTGGGACAAGGTGCTCGACCTCAACCTGAAGGCGCCGTTCTTCCTGACCCGCGCGTGCACCCCGCTGCTGGAGGCCGCGGCCACCCCCGACGACCCGGCCCGCGTGGTGAACGTGGGCAGCATCGACGGCCTGCACGCCCCGAGCCTGCCGACCTTCTCCTACTCGGCGAGCAAGGCGGGCGTGCACCACCTGACCCGGGTGCTGGCCAAGGAGCTGGGCCCGCGCGGCATCACCGTCAACGCCGTGGCACCGGGGCCGTTCGAGTCGAAGATGATGGCCGCCACCCTGGCCGCGCACGGCGACGAGATCGCCGCGTCGGCGCCGCTGAAGCGGATCGGCCGGCCCGACGACATGGCCGGCGTCGTCGTCTACCTGTCCAGCCGGGCCGGCGCCTACGTGACCGGCGCCGTCATCCCCGTCGACGGCGGCCGCGCCACGACGCTCTGACCGCCGGCCCGCTCTCAGGCGGACTCGGCCGGCGACGGACGGCGGCGCGGCGGGCGGCGGGCCGCGGACTCCGGCACCCGCGCCAGGTGCGCCTCGGCGACGGCGACCTGCTGGGGTGAGCCCACGGCCTGCCCCTGCCGCCGCGCCGCCTGCCACCACTCCCGGGCGGCCACCGTGTCGCCGTGGTACTCCGCGACCCGGCCGAGCACCTCGTCGTAGGAGCCCAGCGTGAGCGCGGGGGTGCCCAGCACCGCCTGCCGGCCGCGGAAGGGCAGCAGCTGCACGACGGCCATCTCCACCTCGGGCTCGTCCCCCAGCAGCAGCGCCGTCTCGGCCTCCAGCAGCAGCGCCACGTCGCTGGCCCAGTCCCGCACCTGCGTGCGGCCCCAGCGGCGGCGCAGCCGGCGCGCCTCGGCCAGGTCGCCGGACCCGGCCGCCGCCAGCACCGCCATCAGCTGCAGCAGCGGGCTGCCCTCGTCGCCGGTCTCGACCAGCAGCCCGATCGCCTCCGGCAGCCGGCCGTCGGCGCGGCGCAGCGTGAACTGGTGGGCGGCGTAGGCGTGCCGCGCGTGCGGCGTCACCCGCCGGTACAGCTCGTAGGCCTCGGTGGACAGCTCCTCGGCGCGCTCACCGTCGCCCCGCAGCCAGGCGGCGCCGGCCTGCTGCCAGAGCACGTGCGGGCGGACCTCCGGGCCCGACAGCGACGCGGACAGGCGCGCCCCGGCGTCCAGGTCCTCCTCGAACCCGCGCCGGTCGGCCAGGTGCAGCCGCACGGCCGCGCGGTGCAGGCGGGCGAAGAACTCGGTGCGCCGCGGCAGGCCCCGGCCGGCCAGGGCGAGGGCCTCGTCGGTGGCCGCCAGCCGGAGCTCGGCCGCGCCGGGGCGGCCCCACACGGCCAGCGACTGGTTGTTGAGCACCCGCCCGAGCAGCTCCGGGTCGCCGAGCCCGCGGGCCAGCTCCACCGCCTCCTCGGCGTAGCGCGGGCCGCGCTGCAGGTCGGCGCTGAAGGCGAGCTCCACGCCCAGGGTGCCCAGCAGCCGCGCGGTCAGCCGGTCGCGCTCGGCGTCGTCGGCGTCGGGCGCGATGTCGTCGCGGTGCTCGAGCAGCTCCTCCAGCAGGGCGACCATCGCGTGGTCGACGACGCCGTGCGGCCGCCAGTTCCACAGCGTGGGCGACCCCCACACCGACGCCGCCTCCAGCAGGCAGCGCCGGTCGCCCAGCTGCCGGGCCACGGTGATGGCCTCGCCCAGCACCTCGCGCGCCTCGGTCCGCTGCCCGCTGCGCAGCAGGTCGTCCCCGAGGGCGGTGAGCAGGTCGTGCCGGGTGCGGGCGGCGTCCGGCGCGGCGGGGTCGATCAGCTGCAGGGCGCGGCGGGTGTGCGCGGCCGCCTCCCCGTGCGCGAGCCGGGCGCGGGCGGCCTCGGCGGCGGCCGCGGAGTACCGGCGCGCCGGGCCGGTGCCGGCGACCGGGACGGCCTCGACGAAGTGGTGCGCCAGCCGCTCGACCACGGTGTCGTCGCCGCCGCGCTGCTCCAGGGCGGCGCCGAGCCGGGCGTGCAGCCGGGCCCGGGGCAGCGCGCCCAGCTCGGCCGCGAGCACCTCCTGCACCAGGGCGTGGGCGAACCGCCAGCTCCACGGCGCCGCGCCGGGCACGACCAGGCCGAGGGCCATCGCCGACTCCAGCGCCGGCAGCGCCTCCTCGGCCGGGGCGCCGGCGCCCTCCAGCAGGTCCAGGGTCACGTCGCGGCCGGCCAGGGCGGCCAGCTCCAGGACGCCCCGCGTCTCGGCGGGCAGCCGCTGCAGGCGCCGGTGCAGCACCTCCTGCACCGAGGGCGGCACCGCACCGCGGCCGCCCTCCTGCGTGCCGGCCATCCAGCGGGTGAGCTCGACGACGAAGAAGGGGTTGCCCGCGGTGCGGTCGTGCACCGTCTCGGCCAGCGCCGGGGCGGCCGCCGCGCCCAGCCGGTCGGCCAGCAGCGCGGCGACGTCGTCGGCGTCCAGGCCCTCCAGCCGCAGCCGGCTGGCCGCCGGTTCCCGGCCGAGGCGGGCCAGGCAGTCGGTGACGGCCGCGGGGAGCTCCTCGCCGACGTCGCGCACGGTGACCAGCACGACCAGCGGCAGCGCGGGCAGGTGCCGGGCGACCAGCGACAGCAGCTGCACCGAGGTGGTGTCGGCCCCCTGCAGGTCGTCGAGGACGACGAGCACCGGCTGCCGGGACGCGGCGGCGGTCAGCCGGGCGCCAAGGTCCTCGAACAGCCGGTACCGGGCGTCGTCCGGGTCCTCCTCGGCCGTCGGGGTGAGCCGCTCCTGCCCCAGCGCGGCCAGCACCTGCGTCCACGGCCACAGCGCGGGCGCACCGGCGTCGTCCGCGCAGCGGCTCCAGGCCACCGCCCACCCGGCGGCGCGGGCCACCTCGGCGGCGGCCTCGGCCAGCCGGGTCTTGCCGATCCCCGCCTCCCCGCCGACGACGACCACCGCGGGCCGCCCGTGCGCGGCGATGTCCAGCGACACCCGCAGCTGGGCGAGCTCCACGGTCCGCCCGACCAGCGACTCGGGCGCGGGCGCCGGCACGGGCGCGACGGCCGGCGCCGGGGCGGGCAGCGTGGCCAGCCGCGGCCGGGGCACCCGCTCGGTCAGCTTCGGGTCCTGGCGCAGCACCGCCTGCTCCAGGTCGCGCAGCTCCGGCCCGGGGTCGATGCCCAGCTCGTCGCGCAGCAGCTCGGCGCACCGGCGCAGCGCGTCCAGGGCGTCGGCCTGCCGGTCGGCGGCGTACAGCGCCGTCACCAGCCGGGCCCACAGGCGCTCGCGCAGCGGGTGCTCGGCGACCAGGCGCTGCAGGTCGGGGACGGCGGCGTCCGGGCGCCCCGCGGCCAGCAGCGCGTCGCAGCGGCGCTCCCGGGCCCGCACGTACAGCTCGGTCAGCCGCAGCCGGTCGGTGGCCGCGGCCGGCTGGTCACCCAGCTCCGCGAGGGGCTCGCCGCGCCACAGGCCCAGCGCCTCGTCCAGCAGCGCCGCGCCCCGCTCGGCGTCGCCGGCGCCCACCGCCCGGTCGCCCTCCTCGAGCAGCTGGGCGAAGCGCAGGCTGTCCAGCTGCTCCGGGCCGACCTGCAGCAGGTACCCCGGGGGGCGGGTCAGCAGCACCGTGGGCGGCTGCCGCGGCCCGCGGTCGGGCTCCAGCACGCGGCGCAGGTGCGAGACGTAGGCCTGCAGCGTGCCCGTGACGGTGGGCGGCGGGTCGTCGCCCCACAGGGTGGCGACGATCCGGTCCAGGCCCACGGCGCGGCCGGGCTCGGACAGCAGCAGGGTCAGCAGCGCGCGCGGCTTCGCGCCGCCGACGTCCAGCGGCCGGCCCTCGGGGTCGGTGACCTCCAGCGGGCCCAGCACGCGGTAGTGCACGGCGAGCGAGTCTCCCAGAGCGGCACCCGATCGGGAACCTCCCGGGCGGGATGTCGCCCGCGAGGGGTGGCCGGCGGGTGCGGTCCCCGCAAGCGCGGTCCAAGTGGCGGTCAAGGCGGCGCGGCCAGGGTCGGCGGCATCCGATCCCCCGCCGAGGAGCCCCCGATGATCCCCGCCCCCCGCACCAGCGGCCCGCTCACCGCGGCCGCCGCCCACGTCCCCGCCCCCGCCGTCCCCGCCCCTGCCGTCCCCGCCGCGGACGTCGAGGAACTGCGCGGCCGGGTGCACGGCCCCGTGTACGCGGCGGGCGACGACGGCCTGGCCGCCGAGGTCGCCACCTGGAACCTGGCCGTGCGGCACACCCCCGCCCTCGCCGTCGGGGCCACGTGCGCCGCCGACGTCGTCGCCGCCGTCCAGTTCGCCGTCGCCCACGGCCTGCCGGTCGCGGTCCAGGCCACCGGGCACGGGCCGGTCCGCGACGCGGCGGGGGCCCTGGTGGTCACCACCCGCCGCATGCAGGGGGTCGCGGTGGACCCGCACCGGCGGACCGCCCGCGTCCAGGCCGGCGTGCGCTGGGCCGCGGTGCTGGAGGCGGCGGCCGAGCACGGGCTCGCCGGGCTGTGCGGCTCGTCGTCCGACGTCGGGGTCGTCGGGTACACCCTCGGCGGCGGCCTGGGCCCGCTCGGCCGCCGCTTCGGCTTCGCCGCCGACACCGTGCAGGCGGTCGAGATCGTCACCGCCGACGGCACGCTGCGCCGGGTCGACGCGACCACCGACCCGGAGCTGTTCTGGGCCGTCCGCGGCGGCAAGGGCTCCTTCGGCGTGGTCACCGCGATCGAGATCGGGCTCGTCCCGCTGCGCTCGGTCCTCGGCGGTGGCGTCTTCTTCGCCGCCGAGGACGCCGCGGCGGTGCTGCACGCCTACCGCGCCTGGGCGCCGACGCTGCCGGAGGAGGCGAGCAGCTCGATCGCCGTCCTGCGGCTGCCCCCGCTGCCGGAGCTGCCGCCGCCGCTGCAGGGGCAGACGGTGGTGCACCTGCGCTACGTGTACACCGGCGAGGACCCGGCCGAGGGCGAGCGGCTGCTCGCGCCGATGACCGCCGCCGGGCGGGTCGTGCTCGGCGCGGTCACCCCGCTGCTGACCACCGAGCTGGACGCCGTCCACATGGACCCGCGCGACCCGATGCCCGCCTGGGAGAAGGGCATGCTGCTGGCCGACCTGCCCGCCGAGGCCGTCGACGCCTTCCTCGCCGCCGCCGGCCCCGACGCGCCGGTGCCGCTGGCGATGGCCGAGATCCGGCAGCTGGGCGGCGCGCTGGCCCGGCAGCCCGCGGTGCCCAACGCCGTCTCCGGACGGTCCGGTGCCTGGTCGGTGATGCTCATCGGGCCGCTGCTGCCGGAGCTGGCCGACGTCGTGCCCGCCGCCGGCCGCGGGGTGCTCGCGGCGCTGCGGCCCTGGGCGGCGCCCGGGTGCCTGGTCAACTTCCTCGGCGACGTCCGCGGCCCCGACGAGGTGCTGGCCGCCTGGGCGCCGGCCGATACCGAGCGGCTGCTGGCGGTCAAGCGGGCCGTGGACCCGGCCGACGTGTTCAGCGGCGGGCACGCGCTGCGCGAGCGGGCCGTCGGTGCCGCGGCCGGCTGAGCGCCCGCCGCGGTGGCTGCGCCGGCGGGCCGCGCTGCGCGCCCGGCCCGCCGCGGTCCTGCTGCCCGCCTCAGTCGGGCAGCAGGACGCCGGGGTTGCAGATGCCGGTGGGGTCCAGCCGCTGCTTCACCGCGCGCAGGACCTCCACGCCCAGCGGGCCGACCTCGCGCTCCAGCCAGGGGCGGTGGTCGGCGCCGACGGCGTGGTGGTGGGTGAGGGTGCCCCCGGCGGCCAGCAGCGCGTCGGTGGCGTCCCGCTTGGCCGCCAGCCACTGCTGGATGGGCAGGTCGTCGTCCCGGTCGGCGAGCACCGTCACGTACAGGGAGGCGCCCGTCGGGTAGCCGTGCGAGACGTGGCCGAGCACCAGCGGCCGGGAGTCGCCGCGGGTGAGTGAGCGGGTCAGGGCCCGGCGGACGGCGTCGTACACGACCGGCAGCGCCGACCAGGTCGCCGCCGTCTCCAGGGTCTCCACCAGCAGCCCGGCGTCCATCAGCCGGTCGCGCAGGTAGGGCCCCTCGAACCGGTGCCGCCGCCAGGACTCGCCGACCCGCCGGCCGACGCGGACGGCGCCGCCCTCGCGCAGCACCGACGCGGCCGCACGCCGACGGGCCCGCACCAGCGTGGGCAGCCCCTCCCAGCCCACGACCAGCAGGCAGCCCGCACCGCGCCCGCGGGCCCGCAGCGAGGCGCGCAGCACGCGGGCGCCGGTGCCGCCGGCCATGAGCAGGTTGGCGCGCGTCTCGTCGCCGTCGGACAGCCGGACGACGTCGGGCAGCAGGTCGTGCCGGGCCAGGCGCTGCAGGCCGGCCAGGCCGGCGGCCCAGCTGCGGAACGACCACCCCTCGTAGGCCGTGCTGCGCGGCCGGGGCCGCACCCGCAGCCGCAGCTCGGTGATGACCCCGAGCGCGCCCTCCGAGCCCAGCGCCAGCCCCAGCAGGTCCGGTCCGGCGGCCGACGCCGGCGGGGAGCCCAGCTCCAGGACGCCGGCCGGGGTGGCCAGGGTCAGCCCGGCGACCAGGTCGTCGAACCGGCCGACGCCGGTCGAGGCCTGCCCGGCCGAGCGGGTCGCCGCGTACCCGCCGAGGGTGGCGAACTCCCAGCTCTGCGGCAGGTGGCCGAGGGTGAGCCCGTCGCCGGCCAGCGCCTCCTCCAGCGCCGGCCCGCGCATGCCGGGGCCGACGGTGACCAGCGAGGAGGGGACGTCGATCTCGCGGACCGAGGCCATCCGCCGCAGGTCCAGCGCCACCGACGGCCGGTCGTCGGGGTCCGTCCCGGACAGCCCGCCGACCACGCTGGTGCCGCCGCCGAACGGGACGACGACGACCTGGTGCTCCGCGCACAGCGCCAGCAGGGCCGCGGTCTCCGCGGTGTCGCCGGGGGTGACGACCGCGTCGGGGGCGTCGGAGGCGTCGCCCTCCCGCCGGCGCAGCAGGTCCAGGTAGCTCTTGCCGCCGGTGTGCCGCAGCCGCGGCTCCCGGTCGGTGGTCACGTGCTCGGCGCCGAGCAGGTCGGTCAGCGCGGTGAGCGCGGCCTGCGGCAGCCGGCTGGGTGCCAGGCGCACCTCGGCCACCCGCACGGCCGGCGTGGCCCGGGGCGTCCAGCCCAGCTCGCGGGCCAGGTGCCGGCGCGCCGCCCGGGGCAGCGCGGTGGCCAGGTCGGGGTCGCGGGCCAGCTCCAGCGAGCCCTCGGCGTCCTCCCCCGTCCCCTCCTGGACCGTCGCCACGCGGGAGGCCCCCGGCCCCCAGCCCTGGATCGTCAGTTCCGGTTGCTCGGGCACGGCTACAGTCTGCCGGTGGCTCGCGAGGTGGTGGTCCCCGGCGCGCTGACCGCGGCGCGACGAGCCGCTGACCTGGACTTTCTCGCCGGCGGGTCGGTCGACGTGGTGGTCGTCGGCGGGGGCGTGACCGGGGCCGGGGTGGCGCTGGACGCGGCGTCGCGGGGGCTGACGGTGGCGCTGCTGGAGCGGGCGGACCTCGCCTCGGGCACCAGCCGGTGGTCGTCGAAGCTGGTGCACGGCGGCCTGCGCTACCTCGCCCACGGGGAGCTCGGCCTGGCCCGGGAGTCCGCCCGCGAGCGCGCCGTCCTCCTGGGGGTCACCGCGCCGCACCTGGTCCGGCCGCTGCCGTTCCTCGTGCCCGACGTCGCCGGGCGGGACGTGACCGCGCTGGCCGAGCTGGGTGGCCGGCTGGGCGACGCGGTGCGGCTGTCGGTGCCCGGCGGCCGGGGGTCGCTGCCCTCGACCGCCCGCGTGGGCGCGGCGGAGGTGGCGCGGGCGGTGCCCGCGGTGCGGCCCGGGCGGGGCGGCGTCGTCTTCTGGGACGGGCAGCTGGCCGACGACGCCCGGCTGGTGGTCGCGGTGGCGCGGACGGCGGCGGCCTGCGGCGCGCGGGTCGTGACCGGGGCGGCGGTGACGGGCGTGTCCGGCGGGGTGGTCACGGTGGCCCCGGACGACGGGGCGCCGTTCGAGCTGCGCGCCGGCGTGGTGGTCAACGCGGCCGGGGTCTGGGCGCAGCGGCTGGCCCCGGGCGTGCGGCTGGTGCCCTCGCGGGGGTCGCACCTGGTCGTGCGGGCGGACCGGCTGGGCTCGCCTGCCGCGGCCCTGACCGTGCCGCTGCCCGGCTCGCGCTCCCGCTACGTGTTCGCGCTGCCGCAGCCGGGCGGGCTGGTGTACCTGGGGCTCACCGACGAGCCGGTCGCGGGGCCGGTGCCCGACGAGGACCCGGCGCCGTCGGACGCCGAGGTGTCCCAGCTGCTGGACACGGTGAACCGGGTGCTCGCGGCGCCGCTCACCCGCGCCGACGTCGTCGGCTCCTACGCCGGGCTGCGGCCGCTGGTGCTGCCGGCGTCCGCGGGCACCGGGCCCGGTGACGCCACCGCCGACCTGTCCCGCCGGCACCTGCTGTCGGAGGACGGCGGCGTGCTGACCGTCGTCGGCGGGAAGCTCACCACCTACCGGGCGATGGCCGAGGAGACGGTCGACGCCGTGGTGGAGCGGCTCGGCCGGGGTGCGCCGCGGTCGGTGACCGCCCGGCTGCCGCTGGTCGGGGCCGCGCCGCGGGCGGTACTGGCCCGGGTGGGGGCGCCGGCCCGGCTGGTCGCGCGGTACGGCACCGAGGCGCCGGCGGTCGCCGCGCTGGGGGAGGAGCCGCTGGTCGCGGGTCGCCCGGAGACGGTGGGGGAGCTGCGCTTCGCCGTCCGCGCCGAGGGGGCCCGGACGTTCGCCGACCTGCTGGACCGGCGCACCCGCCTGGGGCTGGTGCCCGCCGACCGGGCGGCCGCCGTGGCCGCCGCGGAGGCCGTCCTCGCCGAGCGGCCGTGAGACGACTCCATCCCACTGACTGAGAAGGCTGTTCCGTTCTGTGGGATGGGGGGTCCATGATCCCCGGCATGGACACCTACACGCACGGGCACGCCGAGCCGGTCCTGCAGTCGCACCGCTGGCGGACCGCCGAGAACTCCGCCGGCTACCTGCTGCCGCACCTGCGCCCGGGGACCGACCTGCTCGACGTGGGGTGCGGGCCCGGCACGATCACCGTCGACCTGGCGCGGCGGGTCGCCCCGGGCCGGGTCGTGGGCCTGGACGCCGCCCCCGCCCCGCTGGACGAGGCGCGGGCGCTGGCGGAGCGGGAGGGCGTCGCCGTCTCCTTCGCCGTGGGGGACGTCTACGCGCTCGAGGCCGACGACGACTCCTTCGACGTCGTCCACGCCCACCAGGTGCTGCAGCACCTGACCGATCCGGTCGCGGCGCTGCGTGAGATGGCGCGGGTGTGCCGGCCCGGCGGGGTGGTGGCCGTGCGCGACGTCGACTACGCGACCTTCACCTGGTTCCCGCTCGACCCCGGCCTGGACCGCTGGCTGGAGGTCTACTACGGCGTCGCCCGCGCCAACGACGCCGAGCCCGACGCCGGTCGCCGGCTGCTCTCCTGGGCCCACGCCGCGGGCCTGCGCGACGTCACCGCCACGACGTCGTCCTGGTGCTACGCCTCGCCGCAGGAGCGGGAGTGGTGGGGCACCTCGTGGGCCGGCCGGGCGACGGCGTCGTCCTTCGCCGAGCAGGCCGTGGCCTACGGGCTGGCCGGCGAGGACGACCTGGCGGAGATCGCCGCGGCCTGGCGGCGCTGGGGCGCGGCCGACGACGGCTGGCTGTCGATGACCCACGGCGAGCTGCTCATCCGCGTCCCCTGACCGGGCCCCCGCCCCCCGGCCCCGCCCCCGGCCCCCGCCCCGGCCCCGACGGGTGCCGAGATCGGCGATCTCGGCACCATCGGGGCCTGATGCCGCCGAGATCGCCGATCTCGCGGGGCGGGGCGGGGAGTGGGCCGGGAGTGGGCCGGGGCGGGGTCAGCCGGCCTGGCGGACGGCGTTGGCCTGGACGGCGGTGCTCACCCAGTGCGCGAGTCCCGGCGCGACCGCCTCGTAGGTGGCGGTGAACCGCTCGTCCTCGACGTACATCCGCCCGAGGCCGGCGTGCATCTCCGGCGGGCAGTCGTAGAAGTCCCGGGTGATCTGCTGCCGGTGCTCCTCGGCCAGGTCCATCGCCGGCGCGGAGTCCGGGGCGACGCCGTCCCGCAGCGCCGCGGCCATCCGGCGCGTGAGCTCCTCGCCGTCGGCCTTGATCCGCAGCCAGTCGTCCTTCGTGTAGCCGCGGGTCCGCCGCCGGGACTCCGCGTAGGCGTCGGTCTCGCCCCAGCGCTCGCGCACCTCGGCCTCGTACCGCTGCGGGTCGTGCTCGCCGAACACCTCGAACCGCTCCTCGGGGGTCAGGGAGATCCCCATCTGCCGTGCCTCCATCTCCTTCTCCACGGCCGCGAGCAGCTGCTGGTCGGCCGCCAGCCGGTCCTGGAGCAGCCGGTGCTGCCGGCGCAGGTGCTCCAGGGGATCGGCGTCGGGGTCGTCCAGCAGTGTCGCGACCTCCTCGAGGCCGAACCCGAGCTCGCGGTAGACCAGCACCTGGTGCAGCCGGTCCAGGTCGGCCGCCGAGTACTGCCGGTAGCCGGCGGCGCTGCGCCCCGACGGCGACAGCAGCCCGATCCGGTCGTAGTGGTGCAGCGTGCGCACCGTGACCCCGGTCCGGGCGGCGACCTCTCCCACGTTCACGGGTCCTCCCCTCTCTCGTCGACGGGGACCAGTGCACGGCCTGACGTCGCGTCAGGGTCAAGCGTGATCGGCGGCCGGCGCCCGCGCGAGCGTCGCGTCCACAGTGGGGACGGCGCCGGTGCCGGGCAGGGGCAGGTTGGTGAAGTCCACCAGCCGCTCCCGCCAGGCCCGCATCGCGCCCCGGTGCGGCTCGGCGCGGGCGAATGCCTGCACGGCGGCGTCGTCGTCCCACCAGGAGACGGTGGTGAAGGTGCGGGCCAGCGGCTCGGCGCGCAGCTGCAGCGAGCGGGCGCCGGGGGAGCGCGCGACCTGGCGGCGGATGGCCAGCGACGTCCGGAAGAAGGCCGGGACGTCGCGCAGCCGGCGCAGCCGCAGCCGGGTGACCAGGACGACGCCGGGCCCCTCGGCCGGTCCGGCGGCGGTCCACGGCAGGTCGGGGATCACGGGCACGGCGGCCTCCTCGGGTTGCTTAACAGGTGTAAAGCAGACGGTACGACCGCTCCCTAACACCTGTAAAGTGGGTCGCGTGACGAGGGTGCCGGGGCGGCTGCGGGAGGAGCTGCTGCGGGCGGCGGCGGCGCTGCTGGAGCGGACCGGGGCCGAGGAGGCCGTCACGCTCCGCGCGGTCGCCCGGGAGGCCGGGGTCAGCGCGCCCGCCGTCTACGGCCACTTCGCCGACCTCGACGCGCTGCTCGACGCGGTCGCCGACGACGGCTTCGCCCGCCTGCGGGCCGACGTCCTGGCCGCGGTGACCCCCCTGGACGACCCGGTCGAGCGGCTGGTCGCCGGCTGCCGGGCCTACGTCGAGGCCGGCCTCGCGGCTCCGGCGCGGTACCGGGCGATGTTCGGGCCGCGCCGGCAGCGGGGCGCCGGGGCGTTCGCCGTCCTGGTCGACGGCGTCGCGGCCTGCGCCGCCGCGGGCCGCTCGGCCAGCACCGACCCGGCCGCGGACGCCGCGCTGCTGTGGACGGCCCTGCACGGCGCCGTCACCCTGCGCACCGCCGGCGCCGGGACACCGGAGGCGGACACCGACGCGCTCGTGCGCGCCCTCACCCGGCGGCTGGCGCTGCTCGACCAGCGCTAGCGGCGCCGCGCGCGCTTGACCGCGTACATCGCCTCGTCGGCCCGCCGCAGCAGCGACTCGGCGGTGTCGCTCGGGCGCGACAGGGCGGTGCCGCAGCTGGCCCGCAGGCCGCCGAGCGCGACCTCGATCCGGCCCACGAGGTCGGCGGCGTCCTCGGGCGTCCCGATGCCGGAACACACGACCACGAACTCGTCGCCGCCCATCCGGCCGACCGTGTCGCCGGGCCGGACCACCGAGCGCAGCGCGTCGGCGGTGCGGCGCAGCGCGGCGTCGCCGGCGGCGTGGCCCGCGGTGTCGTTGATCGTCTTGAAGCCGTCCAGGTCGCAGTAGACGACGGCGGCCGGGCTGCGGTCGCGGGGGGGGGGGGGGGGGGGGGGGGGGGGGGGGGGGGGGGGGGGGGGGGGGGGGGGGGGGGGGGGGGGGGGGGGGGGGGGGGGGGGGGGGGGGGGGGGGGGGGGGGGGGGGGGGGGGGGGGGGGG
>NZ_JBJGZP010000029.1:0-42709 GCF_054050555.1 Blastococcus sp. SYSU D00695
CCCCCCCCCCCCCCCCCCCCCCCCCCCCCCCCCCCCCCCCCCCCCCCCCCCCCCCCCCCCCCCCCCCCCCCCCCCCCCCCCCCCCCCCCCCCCCCCGGTGAGCGTGCCCGGCGGCGTCCCCGCGGACGTCCTCGACGGGTGGACCAGCACGATCATCCGTACGCTCCGGGGGGTGCAGATCCCCTTCAACTCGTCCGAGCGCGCCAGTCTCGGCGTCGAGTGGGAGCTCATGCTCGTCGACCGCCGGACCCGCGAGCTGACCGCCGGCGCCGTCGAGATCCTGGCCGAGCTGACGCCCGAGGACGCCGAGGAGCCGGCCAAGGCCAAGCACGAGCTGCTGCAGTCGACCGTCGAGGTCATCACCGGGGTGTGCACCACGGTGGCCGAGGCGACGGCCGACCTCGCGGGCACCGTGGCCGAGGTGGCGGCCGCCGCGGACCGGCGCGGGCTGGACCTCGTGTGCGCCGGCACGCACCCGTTCACCGACTGGCAGACCCAGCTGATCTCCCCCAAGGAGCGCTACCTCCAGCTGGTCGAGAAGATGCAGTGGCTGGCCCGCCGGCTGCAGATCTTCGGCGTCCACGTGCACGTCGGTGTCCGCGCGCCGGAGAAGGCCGTGCCGATCGTCAACGCGCTCACCCAGTACGTGCCGCACTTCCTGGCGCTGTCGGCGTCCTCCCCGTACTGGGTCGGCTGCGACACCGGTCTGGCGTCGGCGCGCAGCAAGGTGTTCGAGGCGATGCCGACGGCGGGGCTGCCCTACCAGCTCTCCGGCTGGCCGGAGTTCGAGACGTACATGGAGACGCTGATCTCCACCTCGGCCATCGAGAGCGTCCGCGAGGTGTGGTGGGACATCCGCCCGCACCCGGACTTCGGCACCGTGGAGCTGCGGATCTGCGACGGGTTGCCGACCCTCGACGAGATCGGCGTCGTCGCCGCGCTGTCCCAGTGCCTGGTCGAGCAGTTCGACACCCAGCTCGACCGCGGCTACACGCTGCCCACCCCCGCCAGCTGGGTGCTGCGGGAGAACAAGTGGCGGGCGGCCCGCCACGGCCTGGACGCCGACATCGTCGTCGACGACAAGGGCACCGTCCGGCCGGTGCGGCAGGCGCTGCTGGACCTCGCCGAGGAGCTGGAGCCCACCGCCCGCCGGCTGGACTGCGCCGAGCAGCTCGCCGACCTCGAGCGCGTGCTGGCCGCCGGCGCCTCCTACCAGCGGCAGCGGGCGGTCGCCGCCGCGCACGGCGGCGACCTGCGGGCCGTCGTCGACTCCCTCGCCGTCGAGCGGCGCGACGGTCTCGGCGCCCGGCTGCCGGAGCCCTGGCCCCCCGCCGACCGGCCCGCCCCGCCGACGGGTGACCCGACCTGCGGGCCGGGATCGGCGGCATGACGGCGCTCGTCGAGCGGGCCGGGGCCGCGGTCGACGGGTGGACGGCGGCGCACGCGCAGCAGCTGGTGGCCGTCCGCCGCCACCTGCACGCCCACCCGGAGCTGGCCTACGCCGAGTTCGAGACCACCTCCTTCGTCGAGCGGAAGCTCCGCGAGGCCGGCCTGTCGCCCGAGCGGCTGCCCACCGGCACCGGGCTCGTGGTCGACGTCGGCCGGGGCGGGGACGGGCCGGTCGTCGTCCTCCGCGGCGACATCGACGCGCTGCCCCTGCCCGACCTCAAGGACGTCCCCTACGCCTCCACCCGCGACGGCATGTGCCACGCCTGCGGGCACGACGTGCACACGACGGTCGTCCTCGGTGCCGCGCTCGCGCTGGGGGCGCTGGACGACCTGCCCGGCACGGTCCGCTGCGTGTTCCAGCCCGCGGAGGAGACCGTGCCCGGGGGAGCGACGGGTGTGGTCGCGGCCGGCGTGCTCGACGGGGCGTCCCGGGCCTTCGCCGTGCACTGCGACCCGGCGATCCCGGTCGGCACGGTGGGGCTGCGGACCGGTGCGATCACCGCCGCCTGCGACCGCATCGACGTCGTCCTCACCGGGCCCGGCGGCCACACCGCGCGACCGCAGCTCACCGTCGACCTGGTCGACGCCCTCGGCCGGGTGATCACCGACCTCCCGGGGCTGCTGTCCCGCCAGGTCGACCCGCGCTCGGGCATGTCGGTCGTGTGGGGCGCGGTCGAGGCCGGGGTGGCGGCCAACGCGATCCCGCAGCGCGGGAGGCTGCGCGGCACGGTGCGGGTGCTGGACCGCGAGGCCTGGCAGTCGGCCGAGGACCTGCTGCGCACGCTGGTCGCGCGGGTCGTGGCCGCCACCGGTGCCGGCGTGGAGGTCGACTACGTGCGGGGCGTGCCGCCGGTGGTCAACGACCCGCGCGCGGTCGCGCTGCTGCGGGCGGCGGCCCTGGACACGGTCGGTCCCGACGGCGTCCGCCCGACGCCGCAGAGCATGGGGGGCGAGGACTTCGGCTGGTACGCCGACGTGCTGCCGATCGCGCTCGCCCGGCTCGGCACGCACGGCGGCGGCCCCCCGCTGGACCTGCACCGCGGCACCTTCGACGTCGACGAGCGCGCCATCGGCGTCGGGGTCCGGCTGCTGGCGCGGACCGCGCTGCACGCCCTGGTCGCCGACGCCGGCACCCCCTCGGAGGGGCGGTCCCCGGCCCCCGGCCGTCCCGCACCGCGCGAACGCCGGTAGAAAAAGCCCAGCGCACCGCCGCCGCGGCGGCCCACGAGCACCGGAGCCCGACGATGAGTTCCCCCGCACAGCCCGCCCCGGCGGACGCCACCCCGGTCGACGAGCACGTCCCGGCCGAGCACGCCGTCCCCGAGGACCTCGTCCTCGCCGGCGAGTTCCCGGCCGCCACCCGCGAGCAGTGGCGCGACCTCGTCGCCGGGGTGCTGCGCAAGGCGGGCCGCGACGACCTGCCCGAGCACGCCGAGGACGCGCTGCGCCGCACCGTCGCCACCGGCGTCGACGTGGCCCCGCTCTACACCGCCGAGGACGCCGGGGACCTGCCCACCGCGGTGGGCGTGCCCGGCGTCCCGCCGTTCGTGCGCGGCTCCCGCGCCGGGGCGGCGGGGGAGACCGCCGCGGGCGGTGCGGACGGCGACGTGCCCGGCGGCTGGGACGTCCGGCAGCGGCACGCCGACCCCGACGTCGCCGCCACCCGCGAGGCGGTCGCCGCGGACCTGGAGAACGGCGTCTCCTCGCTGTGGCTGGTGCTCGGCGACGGCGCGGTGCCGGTGGACTCCCTGGCCGCGGTGCTCGCCGACGTCTACCTCGACCTCGCGCCGGTCACGGTGCAGGGCGGCCCCGCGGCGGCGGAGGCGTTCCTCGCCCTCGTCGAGGGCCGGGACGACACCGCGCCGGCCCTGGCCCCCGGCGGCTCCCTGGGGCTGGACCCGATCGGCGTCCAGGCGGCGACGGGGGAGGAGCAGGACCTCGCCGGCCTGGCCGACGTGGCCCGCCGCGCGCAGGCCCACCCCGGGCTGCGCACCGTCGTGGTCGACGGCACCGTCTTCCACGACGCCGGCGCCGGTGCCGTCGAGGAGCTCGGCCTCTCGCTGGCCTCGGGCGCGGCCTACCTGCGCGCGCTGACCGACGCCGGGCTGGGCGTCGACGAGGCGTTCGGCCAGCTCGAGTTCCGCTACGCGGCCACCGCCGACCAGTTCACGACCATCGCCGCGCTCCGGGCCGCCCGCCGGCTCTGGGACCGGGTCGGGGAGCTGTCCGGTGCCTCGCCCGAGGCCCGGGCCCAGCGCCAGCACGCCGTCACCTCCTCGGTGATGACCACCCGCCGCGACCCGTGGGTGAACATGCTGCGGACGACGGTCGCCTGCTTCGCCGCGGGCGTGGGCGGGGCCGACGTCGTCACCGTGCAGCCCTTCGACGCCGCGCTCGGCCTGCCCGACGCGTTCTCCCGCCGGATCGCCCGCAACACCCAGAGCCTGCTCGTCGAGGAGGGCTCGCTGGCCCGCGTGATCGACCCGGCGGGCGGCTCCTGGTACGTCGAGTCGCTCACCGAGGAGCTGGCGCAGGCCGCGTGGGCGTGGTTCACCGAGATCGAGCGGGCCGGCGGCGTCGTCCGCGCGCTGGCCGACGGTCTGGTGCGCGACCGGCTGGCCGCGGCCTGGGAGGAGCGGCGCACGCGGCTGGCGACGCGCTCCGACGCCATCACCGGCGTCAGCGAGTTCCCGAACCTCACCGAGCGGCTGCCGCAGCGCCCACCGGCCGCGCAGGTGCTCCCGGCCGGGCCGGGCGGGCTCCCGCGGGTGCGCGCCGCGCAGGACTTCGAGGAGCTCCGCGACCGCGCCGACGCGGCCGCGACCCGCCCGCGGGTCTACCTCGCCACCATCGGCCCCGAGGCCCGGCACACCGCCCGCGCGTCCTTCGCCGCCAACCTGTTCCAGGCCGGCGGCGCGGAGACCCCGGCCGCCGACGGCGCCTCCGGCCTCGCCGGCGCCGGGACGACGGTGGCCTGCATCTGCGGCACCGACAAGGACTACGCCGGGTCCGCGGCGGCCCTCGCCGCCGACCTGCGGGCCGCCGGGGCCACCGCGGTGTGGCTGGCCGGCAGGCCGTCGCTGGACGTCGACGGCGTCGACGGGTACGTGTACGCCGGGTGCGACGCGCTGCAGGCGCTGCGCACCGTCCACGAGCAGCTGGGAGTCCAGGCATGACCGCCATCCCCGACTTCGGTTCCGCGGAGCTCGGCCGGCCGGCCGCGCAGGGGGTGGGCGGGTCCGATCACGCAGCCTGGGCGAAGCGCTACGAGGAGGTCACCGGCCGCAGCGTCGCCGAGGCCACCTGGCACACCCCCGAGGGCATCGCCGTCCCGCCGCTGTTCACCCCGGCCGACCTGGCCGGGGTCGACTTCCTGTCGACCTTCCCGGGTCTCCCGCCGTTCCTGCGCGGGCCCTACCCGACGATGTACACGACCCAGCCGTGGACGGTCCGCCAGTACGCCGGCTTCTCCACCGCCGCGGAGTCCAACGCGTTCTACCGGCGCAACCTGGCGGCCGGGCAGAAGGGCCTGTCGGTCGCCTTCGACCTGGCCACCCACCGCGGCTACGACTCCGACCACCCGCGGGTGCGCGGCGACGTCGGCATGGCCGGTGTCGCGATCGACTCGATCCTGGACATGCGGCAGCTGTTCGACGGCATCCCGCTGGACCGGATGAGCGTCTCGATGACCATGAACGGCGCGGTGCTGCCGGTGCTGGCGCTCTACGTCGTCGCCGCCGAGGAGCAGGGGGTGGCGCCGGAGCAGCTCGCCGGGACCATCCAGAACGACATCCTCAAGGAGTTCATGGTCCGCAACACCTACATCTACCCGCCCGCGCCGTCGCTGCAGATCATCAGCGACATCTTCGCGTTCACCGCGCAACGCATGCCGCGGTTCAACTCCATCTCGATCTCCGGCTACCACATCCAGGAGGCCGGGGCGACCGCCGACCTGGAGCTGGCCTACACGCTGGCCGACGGCGTGGAGTACCTGAAGGCCGGCCGGGACGCCGGGATGGACGTCGACACGTTCGCCCCGCGGCTGAGCTTCTTCTGGGCGATCGGCATGAACTTCTTCATGGAGGTCGCCAAGATGCGGGCCGGGCGCCTGCTGTGGGCCAAGCTCGTCAAGCAGGCCGGCGGCACCAACCCGAAGTCGCTGTCGCTGCGCACCCACTCGCAGACCTCGGGCTGGTCGCT
Source organism: Blastococcus sp. SYSU D00695 (assembly GCF_054050555.1). Classification (NCBI taxonomy): domain Bacteria; kingdom Bacillati; phylum Actinomycetota; class Actinomycetes; order Geodermatophilales; family Geodermatophilaceae; genus Blastococcus; species Blastococcus sp. SYSU D00695. The sequence continues at coordinate 5,650 of NZ_JBJGZP010000029.1, forward strand.
GACCGCGCAGGACGTCTACAACAACGTCGTCCGCACCTGCCTGGAGGCGATGGCCGCCACCCAGGGGCACACGCAGTCGCTGCACACCAACGCCCTGGACGAGGCGCTGGCGCTGCCCACCGACTTCTCCGCCCGCATCGCCCGCAACACCCAGCTGCTGCTGCAGCAGGAGTCGGGCACCACCCGGGTCGCCGACCCGTGGGGCGGGTCCGCGTACGTGGAGAAGCTGACCTACGACCTGGCCCGTCGCGCGTGGGCGCACATCGAGGAGGTCCGCGAGCACGGCGGCATGGCGCGGGCCATCGACGACGGCATCCCGAAGATGCGCATCGAGGAGGCCGCCGCCCGCACGCAGGCGCGCATCGACTCCGGCCGGCAGCCGGTCATCGGCGTGAACAAGTACCGGGTGGACGCCGACGAGGCCATCGAGGTCCTGCGCGTGGACAACGCCCAGGTGCTGGCCGAGCAGACCGCGAAGCTCGAGCGGCTGCGGGCCGAGCGGGACGAGTCCGCGACCCGGGCGGCGCTGTCGGCGCTGACCGACGCCGCCCGCGCCGCCGCCGAGGGGCGCCGCGGCAACGAGCTGGACACCAACCTGCTCAAGCTCTCGATCGACGCCGCCCGCGCGAAGGCCACGGTGGGGGAGATCTCCGACGCGCTGGAGGCCGTCTACGGGCGGCACCAGGCGCAGATCCGCACCATCTCCGGTGTGTACCGCGACGAAGCAGGGAGTTCCGGCCCGGTGGAGGAGACCCGCCGCATGGCCGCGGCCTTCGAGGAGGCCGAGGGCCGCCGCCCGCGCATCCTCGTGGCGAAGATGGGCCAGGACGGCCACGACCGCGGCCAGAAGGTCATCGCGACCGCCTTCGCCGACCTCGGCTTCGACGTCGACGTGGGCCCGCTGTTCTCCACGCCCGAGGAGGTCGCCCGGCAGGCGGTGGAGGCCGACGTGCACGTCGTCGGCGTCTCCTCGCTGGCCGCCGGTCACCTCACGCTCGTGCCGGCGCTGAAGGAGGCGCTGGTCGAGCTCGGGGCGGACGACGTCGTCATCGTGGTCGGCGGGGTCATCCCGCCCGACGACGTGCCGACGCTCCAGGAGATGGGCGCCGCCGCGGTGTTCCTGCCCGGCACGGTCATCGCCGAGGCCGCCCAGGACCTGCTGCGCACGCTGTCCGCCCGGCTCGGCCACTGAGCGTCTTGGGCACCGACGTCCCGGCGCTCGTCGAGGGGGTCCTCCGCGGCGACCGGCGGTCGATGGCGCGCGCCATCACCCTGGTCGAGTCGCGGCGGGCCGACCACCGCGAGCGCGCCCAGGACCTGCTGGTCGAGCTCCTGCCGCACGCCGGGGGAGCCCGGCGGGTGGGCATCAGCGGCGTGCCCGGTGTCGGCAAGTCGACCTTCATCGACCAGCTCGGCAGCACGCTGACCGCCGCCGGGTCCACGGTGGCGGTGCTCGCCGTCGACCCGTCCTCGGCGCGCTCGGGCGGGTCGATCCTCGGCGACAAGACGCGCATGGCCCGGCTGTCGGTCGACCCGCACGCCTTCGTGCGCCCCTCGCCGACCGCCGGCACCCTCGGCGGGGTCGCTCAGGCCACCCGCGAGTCGATGGTGGTGGTGGAAGCCGCCGGCTACGACGTCGTCCTGGTGGAGACCGTCGGGGTCGGGCAGTCGGAGGTGACCGTCGCCGAGATGGTCGACTCCTTCCTGTTCCTGACGCTGGCCCGCACCGGCGACCAGCTGCAGGGCATCAAGCGCGGCATCCTCGAGATCGCCGACGTCATCGCGGTCAACAAGGCCGACGGGCCCGGCGCCGCCGACGCCCGCCGGGCCGCCCGGGAGCTGGCCGGTGCCATCCGGATGTTGCGTGGGCACGGCGAGGACTGGGACGTGCCCGTCCTCACCTGCGCCGGGCTCACCGGCGAGGGCCTGGACGTGGTGTGGGCGAAGCTGGTCGAGCACCAGGACCGGGCCCGGGCCTCCGGCGCGTTCGACGAGCGGCGGCGCAGCCAGCAGGTGCGCTGGACCTGGCAGCTGGTGCGCGGCGGCCTGGAGCACCGGCTGCGCGACCACCCCGCCGTCCGCTCGCGGGCGCCGGAGCTGGAGCGGGCAGTGCTGGCCGGGGAGGTCACCCCGGCGCTGGCCGCGCAGGAGCTGCTCGCCCTCTTCCTGGCCGCGCCCGGGGCCTGAGCCCCCGGGGCGGCACCCGCGGACGTGTGGCGTGCCCGACCGGGCACGTCCCGGCGGTGGCGGTCCGCAGCGGGGACAATGGCGCCGAGACGGCCCCCGGGCACGCCCGGCCAGCGCACAGGAGCATCCCCATGACCCGCATCGTGATCATCGGCGGCGGCCCGGCCGGCTACGAGGCCGCGCTCGTCGGCGCCTCGCTCGGCGCGGAGGTCACCGTCGTCGAGCGCGACGGCGTCGGCGGCGCCAGCGTTCTCACCGACTGCGTGCCCTCCAAGGCGTTCATCGCCTCCGCCGGCGCCATGACCAGCGTCCGCGACTCGATCGCCCTCGGCGTCCAGGGCAGCGACCTGCGCACCGCCGGCATGGACCTCGCCGCGGTCAACCACCGGGTGAAGGGCCTGGCGGTCGCGCAGTCGGCCGACATCCACGCCCGGCTCACCGCCGAGGGCGTGCGGGTCCTCGCGGGGCAGGGGCGGCTGGCCGACGACGTCCGCGGCCTGGTCGAGCACCGCGTGGAGGTCCTGGACCGCGACGGCGCCGTCGTCGAGGTGCTCGAGTGCGACGTCGTCCTGATCGCCACCGGCGCCGACCCCCGCGTCCTGCCCGGGGCCGAGCCCGACCACGAGCGGATCCTGGACTGGCGCGACGTGTACGACCTCGAGGAGATGCCCGAGCACCTCGTCGTCGTCGGCTCCGGCGTCACCGGCGCGGAGTTCGCCTCCGGCTACCTCGAGGCCGGCGTGCCCGTCACGCTCGTCTCCTCCCGCGACCGGGTGCTGCCCGGGGAGGACGCCGACGCCGCCGAGGTCCTCGAGCAGGTCTTCCAGTCCCGCGGCGGCCGGATCGCCCAGCGCGGGCGGGCGGCGACCGTCGAGCGCACCGAGAAGGGCGTGCTCGTCACGCTCACCGACGGGCGCACCGTCGAGGGCTCGCACGCGCTGATGACCGTCGGCACCGTGCCCAACACCGCCGGGCTGAACCTGGAGCGGTGCGGCGTGCGGCTGGGCGACAGCGGGCACGTCGTCGTCGACCGTGTCTCGCGGACGTCGGTGCCCGGCATCTACGCCGCCGGCGACGTCACCGGCGTCTTCCAGCTGGCCAGCGTCGCCGCCATGCAGGGCCGCATCGCGATGTGGCACGCCCTCGGCGAGGCGGTGCAGCCGATCCGGCTCAAGACCGTGGCGGCCAACGTGTTCACCCACCCGGAGATCGCCACCGTCGGCGTCCAGGAGGGGTCGTTCCCCGAGGGCATGCCGCTGGACGTCGTCCGGCTACCGCTGGCCACCAACGCGCGCGCGAAGATGGCCGACCTGCAGGACGGCTTCGTCAAGCTGTTCGCGCGGACGTCCACCGGCGTGGTCGTGGGCGGCGTCGTCGTCGCGCCCGGGGCGTCGGAGCTGGTGCTGCCGATCGCGCTGGCGGTGACCAAGGGGCTGACCGTCTCGGACCTGGCGCAGACGTTCGCGATCTACCCGTCGCTGTCGGGCTCGATCACCGAGGCGGGCCGGCGGCTGATGGGCGCCGACGCCCTCGCCTAGAGGAGGGCCCGGTCCCTCCCGTCACTCCTGTGCGCACGGCTGACTCCTGCCGCGGGGCCGGTGGGACGTGCGGGGACCGTGCGCCGGCTGTGACGGCGGGTTCGGCTCAACAGCGCCGATCCGGTGCCGACGCGCGCGCGGGCCGCCGATGGAGCAGGGGATGTCTCCCGTCCCCGCCGCCGGCCGCCGCCTGCCCGCGCTGCTGCTCGCCGCCGCCGCGCTGGTGTCCCCGCTCGCGCTCGGCGGCACCGCGCACGCCGACGAGCCCGGTGGCGACACCGTCGTCGGCGAGCTCGTCCGGGCCTGGCCGGAGGAGGCGCCGGCCGGTGAGGACGTGGCCGAGGGGCACGCCGACGAGCCGCTGACCTGGGTGCGCACCGACGCCGGCGACACCGTGCCGCTGCGCACCGGGGACGTCCCCGACCTGCCGGTCGGCGCCACCGTCGCGGTGACCCTCGGCGGGGACGACGACGCCGCGGCCGGCGAGGCGCGCCCGGTGGTGGACGGCGCGGTCGTCGCCGCCGCGGAGGTCGCCGCGCCCACGCCGGCCAACGCGGTCACCGTCGTCCGGGTGGTGCCGGCCGGGGGGACCGCGGACGGCACGCCCCTGTCGGCGCTCACCTCCGCCGTCGACGGCGTCGTCGGCCCCTTCTTCGCCGGCCAGACCGGCGGGCTGGTGCGCTTCGGCGTCGCCGCCGCCGTGCCCGGCTGGGTGCAGGCCACGGTGGGCTGCGAGGACCCCGCCCGGCTGTGGGACGAGGCCGCCGCGGCCGCCGGGTTCGTGCCCGGACCCGGCCGGCACCTGCTGGTCTACCTCGCGGCCCCGGACTCCTCCGGCTGCCCGGTCGCCCTCGGCCAGGTCGGCACCGGCCCCGGCGCCGGCGGGTCGGTCTACGTCCGCTCGACCCTGCCCGCGCTCATCGCCCACGAGCTCGGCCACAACCTGGGCCTCGGGCACTCCTCGGCCCACCAGTGCGACGGAGCGGTGGAGACCGGGTCCTGCCGCACCGCCGGCTACCGCGACTACTACGACGTCATGGGTGCCTCCTGGGAGCACCTCGGCTCGCTGAACGCCGCGCAGGCCGCCTCCCTCGGGGTGCTCCCCGCCTCGGCCCGGCGGACCCTCGCCGTCGGTGACGCCGCGGCGACCGTGGCGCTCGCCCCGCTGTCGGGCACCGCCGGCACCCGCGCGGTGCGGCTGACCACGCCCGACGGCAGCGACTACTGGCTGGAGTACCGGGCCGCCACCGGCCAGGACGCCTGGCTGGCCGGCGCACCCAACCGCTTCGGGCTCGACGCCGGGGTGCTGCTGCACCGGGCGGGCGCGGCTCCCGACACCGCGCTGCTGCTCGACGGCACGCCGGGCCCCGCGGCCGGCTGGGACGCCGACCTGCAGACCGCCCTCCCCCCGGGGGTGCCGGTGCCCGTCGGCGGCGGCTCGTTCACCGTCACCGTGCAGGCCGTGACGGACGCCGAGGCGACGCTCGTCGTCCTGCCCGCCGCCCGCCCCGTGGCGGTCCCCCCGGTCCCGTCCGCCGGCGGTCGTGCACCGGCGGTGCTCCCCGGCGGCCGCGGCACGGGCGGGACGACGGCGGGCAGCGGTGCCGACGCTGCCGCGGCCCCCGCGGACGCGTCCGCCGCCGCGTCCCGGCCGGCGCCGGTCGCCGTCCCCGGCACGGCCGCCGGCGCCGTCGACCCGGCCCCCGCGCTGGCGCCGCTGTCGCGCAGCACCTCGACGACGTGGCTGCTGCCGCTGCTGGCCGGCCTCCTCGTGACCGGCACCGTGCTGGCCGCCTGGCGTGGCGTGGTCCGGCTGCGGACCGCCCGCCGCTGACCCGCCCGCTCGGGTGGATCTGCTGCGCCTGCGTTCAGTCCGGTCCCGGGGGGGCCGATGACCTGGGCGGTGTCCCTCGACCTGGAGAAGCCCGTGCCCCTCGTCCCCCGCCTCCTGCGCGCGCGGTCGTTCGCGCTCGCCGCCGTGGCGGCCCTCCTGCCGATCGCCGCGGCCACCGGCAGTGCCCGGGCGGAGGAGCCCGACCCGGCCGGCGCGACCGCCGCCTCCGGGGACGTCGTCGTCGGTGAACTCACCCAGGCCTGGGCCGAGTACGCAGACCACGACGACGCCGCCGAGCACGCGGACGGCGCCCTGCTCACCTGGGTGACCGACGACGACGGCAGCAGCGTCCGGGTGGACCCGGCCGACGTCGACGACGTGCCGGTGGGTGCCACGGTCGAGGTCACCCTCGGCGCCGAGCTGCCCGCCGACCCGGGGGCGCCGCGGGCCGCCGAGCCGGTGCACGACGTCGTCTCCGCCACCGTCGTGGCCCCGCCCGAGCCCGACCCGGTCGCGCCGGCCAGCGCGCCGTACACCAACGAGGTCACCGTCGTCCTGACCGTCCCCGCCGGGCTGACGCGGGACACCACCACCGCGCAGGCCGTCATCGACCGGCTCAACGGGCCGGTCGCCGACTTCTGGGAGACGCAGAGCAACGGCGCCGTGCGCATCCACGCCGCGGCTGCCGGTACCGGGTGGGTGACGTCGACCGTCGGCTGCGGCTCGGCAGGGGCCCTCTGGTCCGACGTCGCCGGCAAGGTCGGCTGGACCCCGGGACCGGGCAGGCACCTGCTGCTCTACGTGCCCGGCTACCCGGCCGGCATGCCCTCGTGCGCGTACGGGCTGGCGCAGTTGGGCGCCTCGCCCGCGAGCGGCGGACTCCTCTACGTGCGGGACGTCGACACGTCCGTGATGGCACACGAGCTGGGTCACAACTTCGGCCTGGGACACGCGTCGGTGAAGAGGTGCGACGCCACTCCGGAGTCGGGCAGCTGCCAGACGGACCCCTACGCCGACCTCTACGACGTGATGGGCGGGTCCTGGTCGGAGGTCGGCTCGCTCAACGCGGCGCACGCCGCGCGCCTGGGGTTCCTCCCCGCGCCCGCGCGCCAGACCCTCGCGTCGAGCTCGCCGGGCGGCACGTACACGCTCTCCCCGATGGGCACCCGAGCCGGGCTGCGCGTGCTCGAGCTGACCGCCGGCAGCACCCGCTACTGGGTGGAGTACCGCGCCGCCGTCGGCCAGGACGCCTGGCTCGACCCGGCGCAGGGCTGGCCGTTCGACCCCGGGGTGCTCGTGCACGTCGACGGCCCCGGCCCCGCGAGCGACACCTCGCTGCTGCTCGACGGCACGTCGTCCCCGGTCGCGGGGTGGACGTCGGACGCGCAGTCCGTGCTGCCGGTGGGCGGCCGGATGACCCTGGCCAACGGAGCGCTGGTCCTCGACGTCACCGGGGCGACGGCTTCCGGCGCGACGGTCGCGGTGCACACGGCCGCCGACGACCCGGGGTCCACGCCGATCGCCGTGCGGTACCAGGAGCTCGGTGGCGCGACCGGTCGGCTGGGGTCCGCAGTCGAGGGCGAGCAGTGCGGGCTGCGCGGCGGCGGGTGTTTCCAGCACTTCCAGGGCGGGTCGGTGTACTGGTCGCCGGCGACGGGGGCGCGGGTGGTGTCCGGTCCGGTGCGGGATCGGTGGGCGGCGCAGGGGTGGGAGGGTGGCGGTCTGGGCTACCCGGTCACCGACACGGTGTGCGGGCTGCGGGACGGCGGGTGTTTCCAGCACTTCCAGGGCGGGTCGGTGTACTGGTCGCCGGCGGCGGGGGCGCGGGTGGTGTCCGGTCCGGTGCGGGATCGGTGGGCGGCGCAGGGGTGGGAGGGTGGCGGTCTGGGCTACCCGGTCACCGACACGCTGTGCGGGCTGCGGGACGGCGGGTGTTTCCAGCACTTCCAGGGCGGCTCGGTGTACTGGTCGCCGGCGGCGGGGGCGCGGGTGGTGTCCGGTCCGGTGCGGGATCGGTGGGCGGCGCAGGGGTGGGAGGGTGGCGGTCTGGGTTACCCGGTCACCGACACGGTGTGCGGGCTGCGCGGCGGCGGGTGTTTCCAGCACTTCCAGGGCGGGTCGGTGTACTCCTCTCCTGGCACGGGAGCGCGGCTGGTGGCGTTCGTGACCCGCCATCGGTGGGCGGCGCAGGGGTGGGAGGGTGGCGGTCTGGGCTACCCGGTCACCGACACGGTGTGCGGGCTGCGTGGCGGCGGGTGTTTCCAGCACTTCCAGGGCGGCTCGGTGTACTGGTCGCCGGCGGCGGGGGCGCGGGTGGTGTCCGGTCCGGTGCGGGATCGGTGGGCGGCGCAGGGGTGGGAGGGTGGCGGTCTGGGCTACCCGGTCACCGACACGGTGTGCGGGCTGCGCGGCGGCGGGTGTTTCCAGCACTTCCAGGGCGGGTCGGTGTACTGGTCGCCGGCGACGGGGGCCTGGGCCGTCTCTGGGGTCGTCAGGGACCGGTGGGCCGCGCAGGGTTGGGAGAACGGGCCGATGGGATATCCGGTCCGCCCGCTCTCCTGCGGAACCGGCTGCTACCAGGACTTCCAGGGCGGGCGGCTGTCGGCCGCGTGACGCGCTGTCGCTGACGGCGAGGGGCCCGGACCACCTGTCGTGGTACGGGCCCCTCGCCAGGCCGACTACTCGCTGTCGGCGATCGTGCAGATGACCGCGCCGCTGGTGACCGTGGCGCCGACCTCGGCGGCCAGGCCCGTGACCGTGCCGGCCTTGTGGGCGGTGATCGGCTGCTCCATCTTCATCGCCTCGAGGACGACGACGAGGTCACCGGCCGCCACCGTGGCGCCGTCCTCGACGGCGACCTTCACGATCGTGCCCTGCATCGGCGAGGCGAGGCTGTCGCCCGAGGCCGCGGAGCCGCCGTGCCCGCCACCGCGCTTGCGGGGCCGCGCGCCGCCGCCGGCCGCCGCGCCGTTGCCGCCCGCGCCGCCGCCGGCCGCCAGGCCCGCGGGGAGGGAGACCTCGAGCCGGCGGCCGCCGACCTCGACGACCACGGTCTGCCGCTCCCCGGGCTCCTCACCCGCGACGGGCGCGGCCGAGTACGGCGGGACCTGGTTGTCCCACTCGGTCTCGATCCACCGCGTGTGCACGGTGAACGGCTCGCTGGTGAACGCCTCGTCGCGGACGACGGCGCGGTGGAACGGGATGACCGTCGGCATCCCCTCGACGACGAGCTCGTCCAGCGCGCGGGCGGCCCGCTGCAGGGCCTCGGCGCGGGTGGCGCCGGTGACGATCAGCTTGGCGAGCATCGAGTCGAACGCGCCCGCGACCTCGCCGCCGGTCTCGACACCGGAGTCCCAGCGCACGCCGGGACCCTGCGGGATCTCCAGCCGGGTCACCGGCCCCGGGGCCGGCATGAAGTTGCGGCCGGCGTCCTCGGCGTTGATCCGGAACTCGATGCTGTGCCCCCGCGGGGCCGGGTCCTCGGTGATCTCCAGGGGGAGGCCCTCGGCGATGCGGAACTGCTGGCGGACCAGGTCGATGCCGCTGGTCTCCTCGCTGACCGGGTGCTCGACCTGCAGGCGGGTGTTGACCTCGAGGAAGGAGATCGAGCCGTCGGCGCCCACGAGGTACTCGACGGTGCCGGCACCGTGGTAGCCGGCCTCCTTGCAGATGGCCTTGGCCGAGGAGTGGATCCGGTCCCGCTGCTCGTCGGTCAGGAACGGCGCCGGTGCCTCCTCGACCAGCTTCTGGTTGCGCCGCTGCAGCGAGCAGTCGCGGGTGCCGACGACGATCACGTTGCCGTGCGTGTCGGCGAGCACCTGGGCCTCGACGTGCCGCGGCTTGTCCAGGAACCGCTCGACGAAGCACTCGCCGCGGCCGAAGGCCGACACGGCCTCGCGGACGGCGGAGTCGAACAGCTCGGGGATCTCCTCGATGGTGCGGGCGACCTTCAGCCCGCGGCCGCCACCGCCGAACGCCGCCTTGATGGCGACGGGCAGGCCGTGCTCCCGGGCGAAGGCCACGACCTCGTCGGCGCCGCCGACCGGGTCCTTGGTGCCCGGCACGAGGGGGGCTCCGGCGCGGGTGGCGATGTGCCGCGCGGCGACCTTGTCGCCGAGGTCGACGATCGACTGCGGGGACGGGCCGATCCAGGTGAGGCCGGCGTCGATCACCGCCTGCGCGAAGTCGGCGTTCTCGGACAGGAATCCGTAGCCGGGGTGGATCGCGTCGGCGCCGGACTGCCGCGCCGCGTCGATGATCTTGTCGATCACCAGGTACGAGTCGCCCGGGGTCGTCCCGCCGAGGGCGAACGCCTCGTCGGCGGTCCGCACGTGCAGCGCGTCCCGGTCCGGCTCGGCGTAGACGGCGACGCTGGTGAGCCCGGCGTCCCGGCAGGCGCGCGCGACGCGGACGGCGATCTCCCCGCGATTGGCGATCAGGACCTTCTGCACCGATGCACTCCCTCTCCGTGGACCGATCGGACAATAGTCACGGGCGGGCGGCCCCGTCCGGCGAGGTCCGTCGCGCGCGCTCCAGGGGTGCCCGGACCGGCGGTGCTCCGTATGGTCGCCGGGTGCGGGAGCGTGGTTCGGCCGACGGGCAGGCCCGGTGCAACGCCGGCTTCGACGAGGACCCGGCGGGCTACGACGACCTCCGCGCGGCCGGACACATGGCCCGCCGCCGGCTCGAGTACTTCCTCGGCGTCGTCGACGCGACCCCCGGCCCGGTGGTGGAGATCGGTTGCGGCACCGGCACGCTGCTGCGCGGGCTGGCGGCCGCGCGCCCGGACCGGACCTTCCTGGGCGTGGACCCGCTGCCCGGCTACGTCGGGCACGCCCGCGAGCACGCTCGCGCGGCGGCCCTGCCCGGGGTCCGGTTCGAGGTGGGGACGGCGGAGTCGCTGGACGACCTGGTGGACCCCGGTTCCGTCGGCCTGCTGGTCAGCGTCGACGCCCTGCACCACGTGGCCGACCTGGACGCCGTCGTCACCGCCGCGCACCGGGCCGTGGCACCCGGGGGGCGGTGGCGGGCCATGGAGCCCAACCGCCTGCACCCCTACGTCTGGGCGTACCACGTGCTGACGCCGGGGGAGCGGACGTTCGCGGTCGGGGACTTCCGCCGCCGGGCCCGCCGCGCCGGGTGGGCGGTGTGCGGCCGCGACGACCTGTTCCTCGTCCCCAGCGGGGTGGACCGGCTGCCGCCGTGGGCGCAGCGGCTGGAGCGGCGCGCGGAGTGGTTCCGGCCGCTCGCCGGGGCGGCCGTGCTCGACCTGGTCCGGCCGGTCAGCGCTGCCAGAGGTCGGTGACGGTCACGTCCCGGGCGGCGAGCTGCCGGCGCAGGGTCGCCAGGGACAGGCCGACGACCGCGGCCGGGTCGCCGTCCACCCGCCGGACGAACGACGCGCCCAGCCCGTCCAGGGTGAACGCACCGGCGACGGCCAGCGGCTCGCCGGTGGCCAGGTAGGCCTCCAGCTCCGCCGCCGTCGGCCGGGCGAAGTGCACGGTGGTGGAGACCACCGCGACGTCGCGGCCGACGACCGTGCCGTCACGCACGTCGTGCAGCGCCTGGCCGGTGTGCAGGACGCCGGAGCGCCCCCCCATGAGCTGCCAGCGGTCGCGCGCCTCCTGCGCGTCCGCCGGCTTGCCCATGGCCCGGCCGCGGAACTCCAGCAGCGAGTCCGCCCCGATGACCAGCGCGTCGGTCTCCCGCTCGGAGACGGCGCCGGCCTTGGCCGCGGCCAGCAGGGCCACCCGCTCGGCGACCCGTGGCGCGGTGACCGTCGACTCGTCCACGCCGCTGACCACCACCTCGGGACGCAGCCCCGCCTGGCGCAGCAGCGCGAGCCGGGCGGGCGACGCCGACGCGAGCACCAGTCGGCGCACGTCGCTCACGACGGCCGCCCGGAGGCCCGCCAGCCGCCCGGGCCCACCGGCGGGAGGGCGCGGTGGCCGTGCGCCGGGGAGGCCCACGCGCCGACCGGGGCCGGCCGGCGCCGCGGCGCGCCGCCCTGCGCCAGCGCCGCGACGACGACGGTCAGCGCGGCGAGCTCCTCGGCGGTGGGCTCCCCGCGGACGACCCGCAGCAGCGGACGCTGCGGCAGCTCCGTCTCCTCGGTCGCCATCAGAGCGGGATGTTCCCGTGCTTCTTCGGCGGCAGGGACTGGCGCTTGTTGGCCAGCAGCCGCAGCGCCTTGGTGATCTCGATGCGGGTCTCCGAGGGGCGGATCACCTGGTCGACGTAGCCGCGGTCGGCCGCGATGTAGGGCGACAGCAGCGCGTCCTCGTACTCGGTGATCAGCTCGGCGCGGCGGGCATCGGGCTCCGTGGCGTCGGCGAGCTCGCGCCGGTACAGGATGTTGACCGCGCCCTGTGCGCCCATGACCGCGATCTGGGCGGTCGGCCACGCCAGGTTGAGGTCGGCGCCCAGGTGCTTGGAGCCCATGACGTCGTACGCGCCGCCGTAGGCCTTGCGGGTGATGACGGTGATCTTGGGGACGGTCGCCTCGGCGTAGGCGTAGATGAGCTTGGCGCCGCGGCGGATGATCCCCTCCCACTCCTGGGAGGTGCCGGGCAGGAAGCCGGGCACGTCGACGAACGTCAGCACCGGCACGTTGAACGCGTCGCAGGTCCGCACGAAGCGGGCGGCCTTCTCGCTGGCGTCGATGTCCAGCGTGCCGGCGAACTGCGTGGGCTGGTTGGCCACGACGCCGACCGGGCGGCCCTCGACCCGGCCGAACCCGACGATGATGTTCGGCGCGAACAGCGGCTGCACCTCGAGGAACTCGCCGTCGTCGAGCACGTGCTCCAGGACGGTGTGCATGTCGTAGGGGGTGTTCGCCGAGTCCGGGATGAAGGTGTCGAGCTCCCGGTCCTCCTCGGTGACGCCCTCGGGGCTGGCGTCGACCGGCCCGACCTCGACGACCGGCAGCGGGTCGAGGTTGTTGCTCGGCAGGTAGGACAGCAGCGCCTTCACGTAGTCCAGGGCGTCGTTCTCGTCCTCGCCCATGTAGTGCGCGACGCCGGAGCGGGTGTTGTGCGTGCGGGCGCCGCCCAGCTCCTCGAGCGTGACCTCCTCGCCGGTCACGGTCTTCACCACGTCGGGACCGGTGATGAACATCTGGCTGGTCTGGTCGACCATCACGATGAAGTCGGTCAGCGCGGGGGAGTAGACGTGGCCGCCGGCGGCGGCACCCATGACCAGCGAGATCTGCGGGATGACACCGGAGGCGTGCACGTTGCGCAGGAAGATCTCGCCGTAGAGGCCGAGGGAGACCACGCCCTCCTGGATGCGCGCGCCGCCGCCCTCGTTGATGCCGATGACCGGGCAGCCGTTGCGGATCGCGAGGTCGAGCACCTTCACGATCTTCTCGCCGTAGACCTCGCCGAGGCTGCCGCCGAAGACGGTGACGTCCTGGCTGAAGACGCAGACCGGCCGGCCGTCGACGGTGCCGTACCCGGTGACGACGCCGTCGCCGAAGGGGCGCTTGGCGTCCATGCCGAAGTTGGTGGACCGGTGGCGGGCGAACTCGTCGAGCTCGGTGAACGAGCCCGGGTCCAGCAGCGCCTCGATCCGCTCGCGGGCGGTCATCTTCCCCGCCGCGTGCTGCTTGGCCACCGCCCGCTCGGAGCCGGCGTGCGTGGCCTCCTGGACGCGCCGCTCGAAGTCCGCCAGCTTGCCGGCGGTCGTGTGGATGTCGACGTCGCCCGGGACGCTGTCGCCCGCGCTCTCCAGTTCAGCCGCGCTCACAGACCCTGCCTCGCTCTGCTCGGGAATCAGGCCGGCCCGCTCGCCGGAGCGGCGGGGGCTCGCGGCCGTAGCGTAGGGGAGTGCCCCCGCAGCCCTCCTCCTCACCGTCGGACCCGCGCTGGTCGGACCTCGAGCGGCCGGCCCTCGACGGCACGGCGCTGACCGCCGCGCTGGTCCGCGACAGCCGTCTGTGGCGGTCGGTGGAGGTGGTCGCGTCGATCGGCTCGACGAACGCCGAGCTCGTGCGCCGGGCCGGTGAGGAGGCGCCGGGGGGCGCCGCGCCCGAGGGCACGGTGCTCGTCGCCGAGCACCAGGTGGCCGGCCGCGGGCGGCTGGACCGGGTCTGGACCTCCCCGCCGCGCGCCGGGCTGACCGTGTCCGTGCTGCTGCGCCCCGACGTGCCCGCGGCCCGCCGGGGCTGGCTGCCGCTGCTCACCGGGGTCGCGCTCGCCGAGGCGGTCGGCGCCGTCCCCGGTGTCCGCGCGGCGGTGAAGTGGCCCAACGACCTGCTCGCCGCCGACGGCAGCAAGCTCGCCGGGATCCTCGCCGAGTCCGTGCCGGCCGCCGACCCGCCCGCCGTGGTCGTCGGCGTCGGGCTGAACGTCTCCACCCGGCCCGACGAGCTGCCCGAGGGGGCCTCGTCCCTGGCGATGGAGGTCGGCCGGACGGTGGACCGGGCGCCGGTGCTGCTGCAGTTCCTGCGCGCGCTGGAGCGGCGGTACCGGGCGTGGACGGCGGTGCTCGGCGACCCGGTGCAGAGCGGGCTGGCGCACGACTACCTGGCGTGGAGCGCGACCGTCGGCACGGACGTGCGGGTGACCCTGCCCGACGGCAGCACGCTGGAGGGCACCGCCGAGGCGGTCGACTGGGACGGCCGGCTCGTCGTCCGCACCGCCGGGGGCACCGTCGACCTGGCCAGCGGGGACGTCCGGCACGTCCGTCCCCGACGGGCGCCGGGGGGCTGACCGGCGGGGACCGTGGGATCGGTGGGGCGGACACGGGCCCTCCCACGCGCTCCGGTGCCCCGCGCGGCCCGCGGCTGGGCCACCCTGGAGGCCATGGGCTACCCCGACAAGCTGCTGGCCGACGACGAGCAGGTCGTGCGCCACCTGCACCCGCACTGGCTGACGGTCTTCTGGCCGGTCGTGCTGTTCCTGCTCGTCGTCGGCGGCGCGTCCTTCGGCGTCGGCCTCGTGGACGCAGGCTCCGACCGGGCGACCCTGTACCGGCTGCTGATCGTGGGCCTCGCGGTCGTGCTGCTCGCGGTGTTCGTGCTGGTCCCGCTGCTGCGCTGGCGGACGACGCACTACGTCGTCACCACGCACCGGCTGCTGTTCCGCGAGGGGATCCTGGCCCGCAAGGGCCGCGACATCGGCCTGTCGCGGATCACCGACGTCTCCTACAGCCAGAGCATCTGGGAGCGGCTGATCCAGTCCGGGACCATCACCATCGAGTCCGCCGGCGACAGCGGCGCCACGGTGCTCAAGCAGATCCCCGACAGCGACGGCGTCCAGCAGCTGGTCAACCACATGATCGAGGAGGACGCCGACCGGCGCGGCCGGGAGAACGCGGGCTACCTGCGCGGCGACGACCAGGCCCACGGGGCGCCCACCCACTGATGCCCAGCGGCGGGTCGTCGGTCGCTGGACGGTGCGCACCCGGAGGGGAACCTAGGCTGCGGTGATGCTCTCCCCGTCCGGGCCGCCGTCGAACCGGCCGGAGCTCCTCGCCGACCGTGCCGGCCTCACGCTGTGGCCGGGGCACCGGGCCCGGCTCCCCGACGTGGTCGACGTCCTGCTGGAGGGGCAGCGGACGGTGTCCCTCCGCACGGGTGCCGCGGAGCCGCTCCCGGACGGCGGTGTGCGCCTGGCCTGGCCGGTCGCGCTCGCGGCCCGGCTGGCGGGGACCGTGGCGGTCACGGTGCGCGACCCCGTGTCCAAGGACGTGCTCGCGGCCGGGGAGGTCGTCCTCGACGGGTCCGCCGGCCGCCTCGACCTGCGCGACGACCGGGGCCGGTGGCTGTCGATCAACAAGTGGGGCCGCCTCGCGCCCAGCTTCGACGGCCTCGAGGCCGCCGCCCGGGAGGCGCTGCAGGACCGCCTGCTCGACGGGCTCCGGGTGGTGCAGGAGGAACTGGAGGCCTTCGGGCTCAGACCGTTCGTCTGCTACGGCACCCTGCTGGGGGGCGTGCGGGACGGGGACCTGATCCCGCACGACGACGACGCCGACCTGGCCTATCTGTCCGAGCACCGGCACCCCGCGGACGTCGTGCGGGAGAACCTCGAGCTGGCGCGGGCGCTGCGCCGCCGGGGCTTCGCCGTCACGCGGCACAGTGGAGGGCACCTCCAGCTGACCTTCGACACCGCCGAGGGGCCGGACCACTACATCGACGTCTTCACGGCGTTCGTGGTGGAGGACCGCACCTACCTGTGCTTCCAGGTCGGTTCCGACGACCTGGACCTGAGCGCCCTCGGTGAGGTGGTCATCCGTGGCCGCACCTACCCGGCGCCGGCCGACGCCGAGCGGCTGCTGGCCGCGACGTACGGGCCGGGGTGGCGGACCCCCGACCCCTCCTTCACGTTCACCACTCCCCACGCAGTGCGGTCCCGGCTGCGCACCTGGATCGGAGAGTTCAACATGCAGCGCGACTACTGGCAGGACTTCTACTCGAGCCAGGAGGTGACCCGTGTCCCCGCGGCGGAGTCGGACTTCGCCCGCTGGGTCGCCGACCGCCTCCCGGAGGACGTCGGGGTCCTCGACGTGGGCACGGGCACGGCCCGGGACGCCCGGTTCTTCGCTCGGTCGGGACGCCGGGTCCTCGCCGTCGACTACTCCGCTGCGGCGGTCGAGCGGGGGCGGGCCAAGGCGCAGGAGGAGGGCTGGGTGGCCGACTTCCGCGTCGTCAACCTCGCCGACCTGCACCAGGTGGGCGGCGTGGCCGCGGACCTGGACCACGGCCTCGCCTGGCACCTCTACGCGCGCTTCCTGGTGCACGCCATCGACGACGAGACGCGAGCCAACCTGTGGACGCTCGCGGCAGCGGTGGCACGGCGCGGCGGCGAGTGCTGGTTGGAGTTCCGCACGGCCGAGGACGCGAAGGCCCAGCACGTGTTCGGGGAGCACTTCCGCCGGTACCTGGAGCTGCCGAGTGTCGTGGCCGAGCTCGAGGAGCGCGGGCTGCGGGTGCTCGAGTCCACCGAGGGGCGGGGCATGGCCGTCTACAAGGACGAGGACCCATGGGTGGCCCGGCTCCGGCTGGGTGCTGCCTGATGGGGCCGCGGGCAGCGGCGTTCGGCGTGCTGCGCCGGCTCTCGCCGCGGACGGTCCGGTCGCTGGAGGCGGTGCCGGACCTCGTGCGCGAGGTCGAGGCGCTGCGCCGGCGGACGGACGAGGTCGCCGGCGAGGTCGTGGCCCTCCGCCGTGACCTCGACACGACCCGGGAGGTGCTCGACGACGCCCGGCGGCGCGCAGGAGTGGCCGACGACGCCATCGCCGCGCTCGTCGGCCGCGTGGAGGGACTGGAGTCCGGAGTCGCCGAGCTGGACTCGGGTCTGGCCGAGTCGCGGCGGCTGTCCCGGCGGGTGGCCCAGATGACCGACCTGGTCTTCGACCGGCTCGGCGCGTCCCCCTCCGACGTCGCGGAGCGCTGAGCAGCGATGACCGGGCGCACGGGGCGCCCACGCGCCGACCTCTAGCGCGTGCCCCACGCGGGGGCGAACGAGTCGGTGCCCTCGCCCCCGGTGGCCAGCTGCACCGGCTCGTCGCCGCCGTCGGCGTCGATCACCCACAGGTGGTCACCGGCCGGCGGCAGCGGCCCGGGCCGGTCGCTCTTGAAGGCGATCCGGCTGCCGTCGGGGGACCAGATCGGGTCCTGGTCGAACGACCCGCTGGTGAGGATGCGCTCCTCCTCGCCGTCGAGGGTCAGCCGGACGATGCTCCGCTGGTCCGCGGTGACCTCCCGGCGGAGCGCGAGGGTGGTGCCGTCGGGGGACCACGCCGGGTCGGCGTCCACCCCCGGCCCGACATCGGTGAGCTGCGTGGCCGCGCCGGAGCCGTCCACCGGCAGCACGAGGACGTCGCCGCCGTCGACGCCGGGGGTGTCGGTGCCCCAGTAGGCGACCCGGGTGCCGTCGGGGGAGAAGGTCAGGTCGCCTATGCGCGCCCGGCCGGGGTCGAGCTCGCGGACCACCTCGCCGCCGGTGGTCACCAGGCGCAGCGCGGTGGCGTCGCCGTCGGCGCAGGTGACCGCCAGCCGCGTGGGGTCGGCCCGGTCCCAGGCAGGGCGGCCGGGACGCACGCAGGTACCGGCGGGGAAGAGCTCCCGGTCGCCCGTGCCGTCGCTGGCCACGGCCCGCAGCACCCCGCCGGCGTCGTCGGCCCGGGTGTAGACGACGGTGGCGCGGTCGGGGGACACCACGGGGTCGACGTCGGTGCCGCCGCCGTCGGTCAGCCGCCCGACCGACTCGCCCGTGCCCGCGTCGACCAGGTACAGGTCCACCTCGCCGTCGACCTCGCGCGGCTGGACCAGCACGTCGTCGGCCAGCGGGGTGCCGCGGGGCAGGTCGTCGGCGGGTGCGGACGGCGGCGCGCCCGTGCCGGCCCCCGCGGTGCCCGTCGCCTCCGCGGTGCCCGAGCCGTCGCGCCCGCCGTCCCGCGTGAGCAGCCAGACGGCGCCCGCCACCAGGGCGAGGACGAGGACGGCCGCGAGCGCGAGCGGCAACCGGGCGGTGCGCCGGCGCCGTGCCGGGGGAGCGCCGGGTGGCTGCTGCCCGGACCGGTGCTGCGCCGCCGGCGGCTGCCCGGGCGGTGACCAGGCGGGAGGTGCGGCCGGTGGCGGGGTGGCGTCGCGCACGGTGGCCGGCGCCGGGCCCGGGGCCGTGGGGGGCGGGGCCGTGGGAGGTGCGGGCGCGGGGAGGGGCGCCGGTGCCGCGGTGGGCGGCGCGGGCTCGGTGCCGGCGCCGCCGGCCGGCAGCGGGCTGGTCGGGACCCGGGTGGTCGTCGCGGCGGCGGGCGTGGTGGCGGCGGGCATGGTGGCGGCGGGCGTGGCGGCGGCGGGCGTGGCGGCCGGGGCCAGCGCGGCGGCCGCGGCGGCGGCCAGCGCGCGGCAGGTGGGGTACCGGTCCGCCGGGTCCTTGGCCATGGCCCGGGCCACGACGTCGTCGAGCCCCGCGGGCAGCCCCGGCACGAGCGCGGTGGGCCGCGGCGGCGGCATCGTCAGGTGCCCGTGCAGCGCGGCGGCGACCGTGGAGCCCGGGAAGGGGACGCTGCCGGTGAGCAGCTTGTGCAGCACGCAGCCCAGCGAGTAGACGTCGGCGCGCGCGTCCAGCGGCTGCGACTCGATCTGCTCGGGCGAGGCGTAGTCGAACGTCGCGACGACCATGCCGGTGCGGGTCAGGCGGGTGCTCGCGTCGAGCGGCTTGGCGATGCCGAAGTCGGTGAGGAACACCTGCTCGGGCTCGTCGGGGGCCGGCGTGGTCAGCAGCACGTTGGCCGGCTTCACGTCGCGGTGGACCAGGTGCGCGCGGTGGGCGTGGTCCAGTGCGGCGGCCACCTCGCCGACGATGCGCACGGCCCGCTCGGCCGGCAGCCGGCCGCCGGCCTCGGCCAAGGCCTGCTCGGCGTCGATGCCGTCGACGTAGCGCATGGTCAGCCACAGCCGGCCCTCGTCCTCGCCGCGGTCGAGCACGGGGACGACGTTGCGGTGCTCCAGACCGGCCACGAGGTCGGCCTCGCGCAGGAAACGGCGGGCGAAGTCCGGGTCGCCGGAGTACTCCGGTCGCAGCGCCTTCAGCGCCTCGACCCGCGGCAGCCGCGGGTGGCGCACGAGGAAGACCGCACCCATCCCGCCGGCGCCCAGCTGACGGAGGACGGTGTAGCCGGCGAAGACCTCACCGGGCGCGAGCGGCACGGGCGACAGCCTCTCGCACCCGCCCGGCCCGCGGCCAGGGGCTGCGCCATGTGACGGATCGGTCACGGCGTGCCTGGGCGGTTCTGTCGGTACCCCGACCTACCGTCCCGGTCCATGCGGCTCCTGCACACCTCCGACTGGCACGTGGGCAGGTCGCTGCACGGCACCGACCTGCTCCGCGAGCAGGAGGAGGTGCTCACCGAGCTTGCCCGGGTGGTGGCCGCCGAGGGCGTGGACGTGGTGCTAGTCGCCGGCGACGTCTACGACCGCGCCGTCCCGTCGGCGGACGCGACGGCGGTGCTCGACCGCGTCCTCACCCGGCTGCGGGCGGCCGGGGCGACCGTCGTCCTCACCCCGGGCAACCACGACTCCGCGCGCCGGCTGGGCTTCGCCTCGGGTCTGCTGTCGGTCTCCGGCGTGCACGTGCGGGCGACCACCGCCGGGCTCGACGAGCCGGTCCTGCTCGCCGACGAGCACGGCGAGGTGGCCGTGTACGGGCTGCCCTACCTGGAGCCGGAGATCGCCCGTGACGAGCTGGGCGTGGCCGGGGCGCGGTCCCACGAGGCGGTCCTGACCGCCGCGATGGAGCGGGTGCGGGCCGACCTCTTCCTGCGACCGGGGACGCGCTCGGTGGTGCTGGCGCACGCGTTCGTCGGCGGCGGGCTGCCGAGCGAGAGCGAGCGCGACATCAGCGTGGGCGGGGTCGACCGCGTCCCGGTGCCGGTGTTCGACGGCGTCGACTACGTGGCGCTGGGGCACCTGCACCGGCCGCAGACCCTGACCGAGCGGCTGCGCTACAGCGGCTCCCCGCTGGCCTACTCCTTCGGCGAGGCCGGTCAGGCCAAGCAGGCGTGGCTGGTCGACCTCGACGCGTCGGGTCTCGCCGGGGTCCGGGCGGTCCCGCTGCCCGTGCCGCGGGAGCTCGTCGTGCTGACCGGCACCCTCGAGCAGCTGCTGTCGGACCCGGCGCACGCCGCCGCGGAGGAGGCGTTCGTCTCCGCGCGGCTGACCGACGCGGTGCGCCCGGCCGACCCGATGCGCCGGCTGCAGGCGCGGTTCCCGCACTGCGCCCACCTGGAGTGGGCCGGCAGTGGCCGGGCGACCGACGGCCGCAGCTACACCGAGCGGCTGGCCGGCCGCGGCGACCTGGAGGTGGTGGGCGAGTTCGTGGACCACGTCCGGGGCGGCGTCGGCGCGACCGCGGCCGAGCGCGAGCTGCTCGCGCGGGCGCTGGGTGCCGCGGCCCGCGAGGAGGTCGCCGGGTGAGGTTGCACCGGCTGTCGCTGACGGCGTTCGGGCCCTTCCCCGGCACCGAGGTCGTCGACCTGGACGAGCTGGCCCGCGACGGGCTGTTCCTGCTCTGGGGGCCCACCGGGTCGGGCAAGACGACGCTGCTGGACGCCGTGGTCTTCGCCCTCTACGGCACGGTGCCGGGCGCCCGCGGCGAGGAGAAGCGCCTGCGCAGCGACCACGCCGCGCCGGACACCCGGACCGAGGTCGGCTGCGAGCTCACGCTGGGCGGGGAGCGGCTGCTGGTCACCCGCCGGCCCGAGCAGGCCCGCCCGAAGAAGCGCGGCGCCGGGCTGACCACGGAGCCCGCCCGGCTCGTGGTGCAACGCCTGGGCGCCGGGGGCTGGGAGGCGGTGAGCACCCGCATCGACGAGGGCTCCGAGCACCTGCGCACCCGGCTGGGGCTCGACGTGCACCAGTTCTGCCAGGTCGTGCTGCTGCCCCAGGGTGACTTCGCCCGGTTCCTGCGCGCCGAGCCCGAGCACCGCGCCGAGCTGCTGCGCACGCTGTTCGACGTGGGCCGCTTCGCGCGGGCGGAGGAGTGGCTGGCCGGCGAGCGCCGCGCGGCCGAGGAGGCGTTGCGGGCCGAGCGGCTGCGGCTGTCCACGCTGCTGGCCCGGGTGGCGCAGACGGCCGACGCCGACGTCCCCGAGGAGCTCGCCCCCGAACTGGTCGGCGCCGACCCGGGCGGCCCGGTCGACGCGTGGGTCACCCGGTTGCGCACCGGCGTCGCCCGGGACCGTGCCGCCGCCGAGCAGTCGGCCGCGGCGGCCGCGGCGGCGGCCGCCGCGGCGGGGGAGGAGCTGACCGCCGCGCGGCTGCTCGCCGACCGGCACGCCCGCCGCGCGCGCGCCGAGCGGGAGCTGGCCCGGCTGACCGCCGAGGAGCCCGCGCTGGCGCCGGTCCGGGAGCGGCTCGACGCCGGCCGTCGCGCCGAGGCCCTGCGCGACGTGCTGGAGGGCGCCGGCCGTGCGGCGGCCGAGGCCGAGCGGGCCGCCGCCGCCCTGGCCACGGCCCGCCGGGCGTGGGCGGCGACCGGCGCGGGCGGCGAGCCGGCCGGCGCCCCGGCACCGGACCTGGCCCGCCGGCTGCGCGACGCCGCGGCCGAGGCCCGCGCCCTGCAGCCGGAGGCCGGCCGGGCCGCCGAGCTGGCCCGGCGGCTCGCCCGGCTCGGCGACGACGCCGCCCGGCTGGCCGGGCGCTGCGCCGAGGCCGAGCAGGCCCTGGGGGGCCTGCCCGGGGCGCTGGCGACCGCGCAGGAACAGGTGGACGGCGCGGCGGGCGCCGCCGCCGGGCTGCCCGGCCGGACCGCCGACGCCGAGGCCGCCCGGGCCGCGCTCGCCGCCGGCCGGGAGGCGGAGCGGCTGGCCGGGCGGCTGGAGCGCGACCGGGCCGCGGCCGACGCCGCCCGCGAGCGCTGGCTCTCCGCCCGCGAGGCGCTGCTGGACCTGCGCACCCGCCGGCTGGAGGGCATGGCCGCCGAGCTGGCCGCCGCCCTGGCAGAGGGCGCCGACTGCCCGGTCTGCGGCGCGCGCGAGCACCCGCGGCCGGCCACCCGCACCGGCCCGGCCGTCTCCGCAGAGGACGAGGACCGCGCCCGCGAGGCGGCCGACGCCGCCGAGGCCGCGGCCGGCGCCGCCGCCACCACCGTCGCCGAGCGGGCCCGCGAGCTGGCGGTGCTGCGCGCGCGGGCCGGCGACCGGCCGCTGCCCGAGCTCGAGTCCGCCGCGGCCACCGCCGAGGACGAGCTGGCCGCCGTGGCCGCGGTGGCCGCCGCGCTGCCCGGCGCCCGCGCCCGCCTCGCCGCGCTCACCGGCGAGCGGGACACCCTGACCGCCCGGCTCGCCGCCGACCGGGAGGAGCTGGGCGCCCGCACCGCCGAGCGCGCCGCGGTCGAGGCGGAGCTGACCGCGCTCGCGGAGCGGGTGGACGCCGTCCGCGGCGACGACCCCGACCTGGCCGCCCGCGCGCGGCGGCTCACCACCGCCGCGGAGCGCTGCGAGGCGGTGCTCGAGGCCGAGGCCGCCGAGCTCCGGGCGCGGGTGGCCGCCGGGGCCGCCCGCCGCGGCGCGGAGGAGCGCGCGGCCGTGGCCGGGTTCCCCGACGTCCTGGACGCGGCGGCCGCTCTGCTGGACCCCGCCCGGCTGGCCGCCCTCGACGAGCGGGTGACCGCGCACGGACGGGCCCGCGACACGGTGCGCGGCGTGCTCGCCGAGCCCGAGCTCGCCGACCTGGCGCCCGCCCCCGACCTGGTTGCCGCCGAGGAGCGCTGCGCCGCGGCCACCGCCGCCCGCGAGGAGGCCGTCGCCGCGCTGGACCGTGCCCGCCGGTGCGGGGCGGAGCTCGACGCCCTGGCCGGGGACCTCGTCGCCGCCGAGGTGCGGCTGCACGAGCGCCGCGGCGTCGCCGACCAGGTGGCGGGCCTGGCCGACCTGGTCAACGGCCGCGGCGCGAACACGCTGCGGATGCGGCTGCAGTCCTTCGTGCTCGCCGCCCGCCTGGAGCAGGTCGCCGAGGTGGCCAGCCGGCGGCTGCTGGAGATGTCGCGCAACCGCTACACGTTCCGGCACAGCGACGCCCAGGGCCGGCACGGCGCCCGCGGCGGCCTGGGTCTCGAGGTCTTCGACGAGTACACCGGCACGGTCCGGCCGACCAAGACGCTGTCCGGCGGCGAGAGCTTCATGGCCTCGCTGGCCCTCGCGCTGGGGCTCGCCGACGTCGTCACCGCCGAGAGCGGCGGGGTGCAGATGGACACCCTCTTCGTCGACGAGGGCTTCGGGACGCTCGACGCCGGTGCCCTGGACGCCGTGATGGACGTCCTGGACGACCTGCGCCGCGGCGGCCGCACCGTCGGTGTCATCAGCCACGTCGAGGAGCTGCGCACCCGCATCCCGACCCGGCTGGAGGTGCTCACCGGTCGGTCGGGTTCGCGCCTGGCCGTCTGACGTGACCTCCGTCTGCTCGGCAGTCGGTGCTCCGCCCGGGCCTGGGAGGATCCGACGTGTGTCCCGGGAGTCTGGTGCAGGCCGCTTCCTGCTCGTCCGCATGCATGCGGTGTCCTGTGCGCTCGTCCTGCTGACCGGTTGCGCCGGCGGTGGGGGCGACGCAGCGCCGGAGGTGGGTCCCGGGGCGACGAGCTTCACCGTCGTGGGGGACTCGCTCACGGCCGGCGTCGAGCCGCTCGCGGGCACCCGGGTGCCCCACGCCTGGTCCTGGCTCCCGGGGGCGGTGGGGGAGCCGCTGGACTACCGCGGCGGATGGGCCGTGCCGGGCGCCCGGACGGACGCGATGCTCGCCGGCACCGGGCGGGTCGAGGCCGACGTGCTGGTGGTGCTGGCCGGCACCAACGACCTCATCGGTGGCATCCCCTGGGACACCAGTCGCGACAACCTGCGGGAGATCGTCGAACGGATCGGGGTCGACGACGTCCTGGTCGTCGCCGTGCCCCCGCTGGACCCGGCGCCGGCCGCGGCCGCGGAGTACGACGCCCGGCTGGCCGAGCTCGCCACCGACGAGGGCTGGCAGTACCTCGACCCCTGGGACGAGGCCACCGACGGCGACCGGTGGGCGACTGGCGCGAGTGCCGACGGGGTCCACCCCACGGAGCCGGTGGCTGAGCGGGCCGGTGGGCGCATCCGCTCGGCCCTGCTGGACAGGGCCGCCGACGGTGACGACTAACCTCGCCGTCGCCATGACTGCCCGTTCTGCCGCCTCCGCGCCGGTCGACCCCCGTACCGGACTCCCCGTCGTCGCGATGGTCGGTGGTGGCCAGCTGGCGCGGATGACGCACCAGGCCGCGATCGCCCTCGGCCAGTCGCTGCGGGTGCTGGCCACCGACCCGGCCGAGTCGGCCGCGCTCGTGGCCGCCGACGTGCGCCTGGGCGACCACCGCGACCTCGACGCGCTGCGCGCGGCCGCCGACGGCGCCACCGTGCTGACCTTCGACCACGAGCACGTGCCGACCGAGCACCTGCAGACCCTGGAGGCCGAGGGCGTCCGCGTGGCGCCGGGCCCGGCGGCACTGGTGCACGCGCAGGACAAGCTGGTGCTCCGCCACGCCCTCGCCGCGGCGGGGGAGCCGCAGCCGGCGTGGGCGGAGGTGACCACCGACACCGGCATCGCCGACTTCGCCGGGGCCGCCGGCTGGCCGATCGTGCTCAAGCCCCCGCGCGGCGGCTACGACGGGCGCGGGGTCTTCGTCGTCGACGACCTCGACGCCGCCCTCGCGCTGCTGGCCGAGCACGGCCGGCTGCTGGCCGAGGAGCGGGTCGGCATGGTCCGCGAGCTGGCCGTCCAGGTCGCCCGCTCGCCGTTCGGCCAGGTCGCGGTGTGGCCGGTCGTGGAGACCGTGCAGCGCGACGGCATCAACACCGAGGTGCTCGCGCCCGCGCCCGGCCTGGACGAGGCCACCGCCACGGCGGCGCAGGAGATGGCCATCCGGATCGCCCACCGCCTCGGCGTGGTGGGGCTGCTGGCGGTCGAGCTGTTCCAGACGGCGGACGGCGTGCTGGTCAACGAGCTCGCCATGCGCCCCCACAACTCCGGGCACTGGACGATCGAGGGCGCGCGCACCAGCCAGTTCGAGCAGCACCTGCGCGCCGTCCTGGACTACCCGCTGGGGTGCACGGCGATGACCGCGCCGGTCGTCGTCATGGCCAACGTGCTGGGCGGGGACGCCGCCGAGGAGGGCTGGGCGGGCCCGGGGCTGGACGAGCGGGTCCACCACCTGATGGCGCACTGGCCCGACGTGAAGCTGCACTGGTACGGCAAGGGCCAGCGCCGCGGCCGCAAGCTGGGCCACGTGACGGCGCTGGGTGAGGACCTGGCCGAGGTGCGCGCCCGGGCCGTGGCCGCGGCCCGGTACCTGGCCGACGGCGTCGTCGACCCGGCGTTCGCCTTCCCCGAGGAGCACTGACGTGGCAGAACCGCAGGCCGGCCCGCTGGTCGGCATCGTCATGGGCAGCGACTCCGACTGGCCGATGATGCAGCCCGCCGCGCAGGCGCTCGCCGAGTTCGGCGTCCCCCACGAGGTGCACGTCGTCTCCGCGCACCGCACGCCGCACCGGATGCTCGAGTACGCCGGGTCCGCCGCCGGGCGTGGCCTGCGCGTCGTGATCGCCGGCGCCGGGGGAGCGGCCCACCTGCCGGGCATGGTCGCGGCAGCCACGCCGCTGCCGGTGATCGGGGTGCCCCGCCCGTTGGACCGGCTCGACGGCCTGGACAGCCTGCTGTCGATCGTGCAGATGCCGGCCGGGGTGCCGGTGGCGACCGTGTCGATCGGTGGCGGCCGCAACGCGGGGTTGCTGGCCGTCCGCATCCTGGCGGCCGCCGACGACGCGCTGCGGGCGGCGGTCGAGCGCTTCCAGGCCGACCTGGCCGAGCAGGTGCTGGCCCGCGACGCGGCGCTGCAGGAGCGCCTCGCCTCGGAGGCCCCCCGGGGCTGAGCCCGGCAGCTGTGCGTGGGTCCGGGCACCGGTCGCCGCCGCGTCAGGTCGAGGTGATGTGCGGTGGTGGCCGGTTCGGCGGCCGGAACCCGCCACCACCGCACGTCACCGCGCCGTCGAGGCCTGCGACCGCACATCTCCGGCCGAAGATGCGTGGACGTCCTAGCATCAGGGCGTGAGCGGCGCCGGGCTGTACCAGTTGACCGAGGAACACGACGCGATCCGCTCGGCGGTCCGCGAGATCGCCGAGCGGGAGATCGCGCCGTTCGCGGCCGAGGTCGACGCCGAGTCCCGCTACCCCGTCGAGGCGCAGAAGGCGCTGACGGCGGCCGGCTTCCACGCCACCCACATCCCCGAGACCTACGGCGGTGAGGGCGCCGACGCGGTGGCGACCTGCATCGTCATCGAGGAGGTCGCGCGCGTCGACGTCAGCGCCTCGCTGATCCCGGCGGTGAACAAGCTCGGGTCGATGCCGATCCTGCTGTCGGCGTCGGAGGACCTCAAGCAGCGCGTGCTGCCCTCGATCGCCGACGGCCGGGCGATGATCAGCTACGGCTTGTCCGAGCGCGAGGCCGGCTCCGACGCCGCGGCCATGCGCACCCGCGCCCGGCGCGACGGCGACACCTGGGTGCTCGACGGCACCAAGGCCTGGATCACCAACTCCGGCGTCTCCGAGTGGTACACGGTCATGGCCGTCACCGACCCGGAGCAGGGGGCCAACGGCATCTCGGCCTTCGTCGTGCACCGCGACGACCCCGGCTTCGAGGTGGGGCCGAAGGAGAAGAAGATGGGGATCAAGGGCTCGCCCACCTGCGAGCTCTACCTCACCCACTGCACGATCCCGGCGGACCGGATCATCGGAGCCGAGGGGACCGGGTTCAAGACCGCCCTGCGCACCCTGGACTTCACCCGGCCGACCATCGGCGCGCAGGCCGTGGGCGTCGCGCAGGGCGCCCTGGACGCCGCGGTCGCGTACACCCGCGAGCGCAGGCAGTTCGGCCGCGTGGTGAGTGACAACCAGGGCGTGCAGTTCATGCTCGCCGACATGTCCATGCAGATCGAGGCCGCCCGGCACCTGGTCTACGTGGCGGCCGCCCGCGGCGAGGCCGCGCACGAGGGCGGCCGGGTCGACCCCGACCTCGGCCGGCTCTGCGCCGCCGCCAAGGCCTTCGCCTCCGACGTCGCCATGAAGGTCACCACCGACGCCGTCCAGCTGTTCGGTGGGGCCGGCTACACCCAGGACTTCCCGGTCGAGCGGATGATGCGGGACGCCAAGATCACCCAGATCTACGAGGGCACCAACCAGATCCAGCGCATGGTGATCGCCCGGAGCCTCCTCAGGTAGGTGACGGGTTCCCGTCGCTGCGGCGCTCACCCGACGTCGTCGCGGCCGGGAGCGTGTGACGCCTGTGGACTGCGGGTCCAACGGGGCAGCCTGCCGCCTCCATCGCCGGCCGGGCCGCCTTCCGCGGCTACAGTCGACTGCGACGGTCCTGCGGCGTGACGGACTCGGCTCATCGGGGCTCCGCCCGTGCCGGTCCGGTGCGTGGCGTCCGGCCCTTGGGGGGCCTGCCCGCCCCGCCGGACACCTACGAGCAGGCGGGAACGGTGGTCGACGTGTCTGTCGCAGAGCGGGAGGACACACCGGCGACCGACCTCCCCGGGGTCGGGGACGCCGTGGACGGGCGTCGAGGCGACGCCCTGCGTCGGGGGTCGGCGGCAGCCGTCGGCTACCTCGGCCTGCAGGCGCTGATCCTGGTGTTCGTGGCCCGGGTCGCGCCACGCTTCTTCTACGTGGACGACTCGCTGGCCCAGTTCCTGCCCATGACCTGGTGGCTCGGCCGCACCGCCCAGGGCGGCCGGCCGCCGATCCTGGACCCCGAGCAGGGGATGGCGGGCAACGTCCTCGCCGACATGCAGTACGGCGCGCTGGACCCGCTGCACTGGCTCATCCAGGCCCTGGCAGCCACCAGTGACGACTTCCTCGTCGTGTCGTTCGGTTTCGGGGCTGCGACCGTCACCTGGATGGGGCTCGGCGCGCTCGCCGCGCTCCTGACGCACCGGGTGCCGGCGCCCCTGGCCGTCGCCGGTGCCGTCGGGATCTCCTCCAGTGGCTTCTTCCTGTGGTACGGCAGTTCCTGGTGGCCCCTGCTGTGGAGCATCGCCTGGCTGCCCTGGTTCTGGTTCGGCCTGAGCAGTCGCGGAGCGCTGGGGATCCTGGCCATCGGGGTGTCGAGCTGGGCGCTGCTGACCTCCGGCAACCCCTACGCGCTGTTCTTCGTCGTCGTCCTCGTCCTCGCTCGCCTCCTGGAACGGCGGCGTGCGATCGGCACCTGGAGAAGGGTCCTCGACCGGCCGCTCGTCCTGCGCCTGATCGCTGCCGTCGGAGGCAGCCTCATCGCCGTGCCGACTCTGCTGAGCACGCTGCAGCTGTCGAGCGTGATGGGTCGTCCCGAGGGGGATGCGTTCATCGGCAACGCGGGCTTCGCGGTCGCGAACCTGGCAGACGTCCTCCTCGGCGGGCCGACGCTGATGGCTCAGACGAACGCGTGGAGCGGGAACATCGGGCTGGTCCCCGCCATGGCGACGATGCTCGTGGCCCTGCCGATGCTGGCCATGGTGGACTGGCGCCGGGCGCTCCGGGTGCCCGGGGTCCTCGCCGCGGGCCTGACCTACCTGGCGGCGGTGGTGGCCACGCAGCTGCCCACCGTGGTCGTCGTCTTCCGCTACCCGTTGCGCTACGTCGTCGTCGCGGAGGTCTTCCTCCCCGCGCTGGCCCTCATCGCCTTCGCCGCCGCGGCCCGCGTGACCCGCGGACGGCTGCGCGTCGCCGGTGGGATCGTCCTCGCGCAGTTCCTGCTGGCCGTCTTCCGCGCGCCGGTGTTCTGGAAGTGGCACCTGCTGGCCACAGTCCTGGCCGCCGCGGGCCTCGCCGCGGTCGTGCTGTGGCACCGGCGCGTGGACCTGCGCCGGGTCGCCGGCGTGGCGGTCGCGGTAGTGGTGGCGCTGGCCCCTCTGGTCTCGCTGCAGTTGATGGTCTCCGTGCAGGACAGGGTCGACGCGATCGATGCCACCGACTCCGGCGGCCAGCCCTTCCGCGCCCTCTACAACGGGTACGGGATCGGCACGGACACCGCGGCCTATGCCGATCGCTCGGTGCGGGTCGACGCGACGGCCACGGTCATCACCTGGCGATTCGAGCCGGACTGGGGCTGGGGTGACGGCGTCATGGTGGGTAACGCCAACCTGGCCGCCGGCTTCCGCCCGGGGTTCGGCTCGCTCGCCGTCTGGCACGCCGAGGTGAACCGCCACTGGTGCCGCAGCTACCAGGGCGCCACCTGCTCGGATCCCGCGGACCTGCTCGCCGAGGCGGGGGACACCGGCGTCCCGTGGATCGACCTGCTCTCGTCGGACACGGTGTTGCTGAACGACAACGCCCCGACCGAGATCCGGCAGCACTTCGACGGCACCTGGGACCGGGGGACCACCACCGGGCCCTGGACCGAGTACCGGCGCGAGGACGACCTCCCCGGCCGGATCACGGCAGCCGACGGCGTCACGGTCTCGCCGAGCGGGTGGCGCGCCGACCTCGCCCGCGTGGGGAAGCCGATGGACGTCTACGTCGTGTCGACCGGCGACGACCCAGGGCGACTGGCGCTCCGCATCCCCTACTACCCCGGGATGCAGGCGACCCTCGACGGCCGGCCGGTCTCGGTGGGTTCCGTCGAGGGTGCGTCGCTCGCTGTCGAGCTGCCGGCCGGTGTCGAGGACGGACGCCTGGAGATCACGTATGCGCCGGCGGGGGCGGGACTCGTCGTGCCGGCCACCGCCCTCGGGCTCGTCGTGATGGGCGTGGCCTCGGTCGTCGGCGCCGTCACCCGCCGGAGGGACGCCGAGGACGCCTGAGTGGCGCCCTCCCGGACGCCCTCGGCGTCCGCACCGCCGTCGCGCTGCTGGCCGGGCGGTCGCGCCTGCCGCTGTGCACCGCCCCCGGACCGGCCCGGCCGTCCCTGGGCGGCGTTCCGGCCGCCCGGCCCTCCGGTGCGGCCGGACCGCGCCGCCGGTGTGACCGAGCCCGTCCGTCCCGGCCGGCACGCCGGCCGGTCGGGCCGGGGCTCCGCCGGCCGCCGGCCGGGGAGGTGCCGCCGGCCCGACGAGCCCGGGGACCTGCGACGCCCGATCCCCACGCAGGGAGGGGGCGCCCGGGAGAGACGCCGCCGAGGCGGCATCCCGGTCGCCGTCCCGGTCCACCGGAGCCACCCCGACGCCGAGGCACGACCACCCCGCACGGCACGACGCCCCTGGACCCGGCGGGTCCAGGGGCGTCTGCGCGCCGGCGGTCAGATCTGGCGGGCCAGGAACTGACCGAGGGTGCGCGAGAAGGTCGCCGTGACGTGGCTGCCGTCGAAGTAGACGACTGCGCCGCCGATCAGGGAGTGGCACTGCTGCGCGTCGCAGAAGGCGTCGGTCAGATCGATGACGTCGACCCGCTCGTCGTCCATCTCGAGCGCGGCGGCGGCGATCCAGTCGGGGGTCAGCCGCACGTCGCGCGGCCCGGCGCACGGGTCGTCGACCGTGCCCGCCGTGGCGATGCAGTCCGGAGCGCCGATCTCCAGCGTCACGAGCTCGGGGGCCGGTCGCACGCCGTTGGTCGTGGGCACGGCGCGGACCACGTGGACCTGCTTGCCCGCGTCGGCCAGGGCGCGCAGCGGCGCCTGCACCACGTCGGCCGGGATCGCGTCCTGCAGGTCGCCGTCGTCGTCGACGTACTTGTAGATGTCGGACCGGTAGCTGGTGAGGACATGGGTGATCGAGTCGTCCTCGGCGATCAGGCGCAGCGCCTCCTGGCTCCACAGCTCGCACGAGCGCGGCTCGTCGAGCGGCATGTCGACGCCCAGCATCCGGTCGGAGCCCAGCGCCGGGCAGCCGGCCTTCACGTACGTCACGACCGCCCAGCCGCGGTCGTCGGCAAGTTCCTGCGCGGCCTCGTAGAGGCTCGCGGTGTGCGAGTCGCCGAGCAGCGCCACGGTGTCGGTGGCGTCCGGGCTGCCGTAGCGGCAGGTGATGACCTCGGTGTTCGTGCCGCCCTGGAGGCAGCCCATGCCCTCCGACAGGTCGGACTTGGCGAACGTGGTGTCCACGGTGGGGGTCATTGCGAAGGGGTCCTCGCACCCCCGCTCGGGGTCCATCGCCCCGGCGCCGAAGCACGGGTCGCCCCCGGCGGCGAAGGCCGCGGCAGCGGCGCGGGCCTCGTCGACCTGGACCTTGACGTACCACCACCCGCCAGCGGCGACGCCGACCACCAGCGCGGTGGCGACGAGGGTGGCGGCGAAGGTCGTGCCGGCGCCCCGGCGTGCCAGCGGGGTGCCCGTGCGGACCGGGTCCTCGACGCACACCTTCGTGACCCACGCCGCGAGGGCGGTCCCGAGCAGGACGGCGATCTTGGACGTCGTCCCGAGCTCGTGGCCGAGCGCGAAGGGCAGGATGATCACGAAGGGCCAGTGCCAGAGGTAGGCCGAGTAGGAGATGTCCCCGAGGAACCGGACGGGGCCGAACTCGGCCAGCTTGGTCGGGCTCCAGTCGTCGCGAGGGGCGCCGGCCCAGATCACCGCGACGGTGCCGAGCACGGGGAGCAGCGCCGCGGTCCCCGGGAACGGCGTGGCCTCGGTGAAGGTCAGGGCGGCCACGGCGATGGACCCGAAGCCGGCCCAGCCGACCAGCGTGCGCAGCCGCTCGCGCCCGGCGAGCGGGGTGGCGGCCCAGATCGCGAGCAGACCGCCGAGGCCGAACTCCCAGGCCCGGGCGGGGGTCGTGAAGTACGCGTCCGGGTGTGACGTGTGCGTCGTCCACAGCGAGTACGCGAAGGACCCGGCGGTCAGGACGACGAACAGGCCCGCCACCGCGCGCCGGCGGGAGGCGCCGAACCGGGCGGTCACCGCGGCGGTGCCGAGGATGAGCAGGGGCCACAGCAGGTAGAACTGCTCCTCCGTCGACAGCGACCAGTAGTGCTGCGCGGGGGAGGCGGCGTTGGTGTGCGCCAGGTAGTCGACCGCGTCGTGGGCCAGGACCCAGTTCTCCACGTACAGGGCGGAGGCGCCGATCTCGCGGAGCCAGCCCTGCCAGTAGGTCTGCGGGACCCACAGCACTGTGGCGGCGGCGGTGGCCAGCAGCACCAGCAGGGAGGCAGGCAGGAGCCGCCGGGCCCGCCGCGCCCAGAACCGCGCCAGGGAGATGCGCCCCGAGCGGTCGACCTCGCGCAGCAGGTGACCGGTGATGAGGAACCCGGACACGACGAAGAAGACGTCGACGCCGACGTAGCCGCCGGGGAGCCGCAACGGCACCACGTGGTAGACGACCACCAGGGAGACGGCCAGGGCGCGCAGCGCCTGGATCTCGACGCGGACACCGGAGGCGCCCGACCCCGAGCCGGGATGCCGCGGGGGACGGGCTGGGCCGGCGCCGTCCACGACCGGCAGCGCGACCGTCTCGTCACCCACCGGGTCCTCCGGCCCCCCTGGCCGGTCCATGGTGGTGCTCCGATGTGCCGCCACGCTGCCTCATCTCACGTCCGCCAGGGCCCGGGGCCCGGCACGCGTCCACTGGGGTGTGCGGTGCGCCGGCGCAGTGCCTCGACCGCTGGGGAACGGGTCGCGGTGGGCCGCCTCCCGCTGCGTCGTCGCAGCAGGGGCTGCGCCGGGAGCCGACCGCAGGCCGACCCGCCGCATCGTGTCCGGAGTGTAACGAGAAGTGACCCACGGGAGGGGCTGCCGACCGGCCCCGGAGCACTCGAGCGTCGCCCTGCACCGCCCGTCCCACCCGTCCCGGTCACGCCACCCGGGGCCCGGCCCCGGCGCCCGGCCAGGAGGGACGGATCTCGGGCCCCAGTCGTCACACGTCCCCGACACGGCCGCGAGCCGGTGGTTATCGTCGTCCCGGATGATCTGTGCGTCCGGCACGAGAAGCGGCCCGTGACCGCCGTCCCCTGCCCGTGGAACCTGCGGCGTGCGCCCGGAACGGAGTCCCATGAGCCTGTCCCCCTCGACGACCGACGCCGGCACGGCGGCCGGCGCCGTCGACCGCTCGTCGGGCGGGCAGGGGGCGAGCGCGGTCCCCCGTGCCGAGCCCTCGTCCTGGACGGCCACCCGGCCGGGGGTGTGGGCCTTCCCGCTCTACCTCGGGGTCCAGCTCCTGCTCCTCGCGGGCCTGCGGGTGGCCGTGCCCCGCTTCTTCTGGTTCGACGACGCCCAGATCCAGTTCATGCCGATGTACTGGTGGCTGGGCCGGGGCCTCGGCGACGGGTCGCTGCCCCTGCTCGACCCCGACCAGGGGATGGCCGGCAACCTCACGGCGGACATGCAGAACGGGGTCCTCGACCCGGTCCGCTGGCCCTTCATGCTGTGGGCGGGCGGCCAGGAGGACCTCCAGCACGTCGCGACGGTGCACGGCTGGCTGTCGGTCCTCGCGCTGGGCTGCTCGGCACTGGCTCTCTTGCTCAACCACCGGGTGCGTCCGGCCTTCGCGGTGGCCACCGCCGTCGGAGCGGCCACCTCCGGGTTCTTCCTCTGGTACGGGTCGGCCTGGGCGCCGGCGATGTGGAGCCTCGCGGCCCTCGTCTGGCTCTGGGCCGCCTTGAGCTCTCGCCGCTGGTACGGAGTGGTCGGGGTCGCCTTCGCCGTCGCGGCCGTGCTGTGTGCCGGCAATCCCTACATCTGGCCGATGCTCCCGGTCCTGCTCGTGTGCCAGGTCCACGAGCGGTGGCGCCGAGACGGACGCCGCCTGTGGCGCGATCGGCGCACGTGGGCCACGGTCGTCGCGCTCGCGGCGGGCGCAGCAGCGAGTTTGCCCACCCTGTTGAACCTCGTGGACGTCGGGCCCTGGATGTGGCGTCTCCCCGCAGAGGAGACCATCGGTGCGGCCGGTGGCGGCACGAACGTGCTCGACATCGTGTTGGGGGGGACCACGTTGTTGAACTTCCCCAACGTCCCACTCTTCAGCACCGCCGTCATCGCACTACCCCTGCTGGCCTTCACGGACTGGCGTCGGGCCTGGGCCGGCCCGGGGGTCGTCACGGCCGGTGCCCTCTGGGTGGCGGCCGTCCTGTGGACTCAGCTCCCGCACTACTTCCTGGTGTTCCGCATCCCCTTCCGACTCCTGTCCGCCGTTGCTGTGGCATTCGCACTCCTCGCCGTGCTCGCAGTCACCGCTGCTCCCCGCCTCACCCGGAGGCGGGTGACCGTGGCGCTTGGACTTGTCCTCCTTCAGTTCGTCCTCACGTTGATGCGGGCACCGGTGTTCTGGCGGTGGCACGTGGTCGGTCTCTGCCTCGGAGTCGCCGCAGTGGTTGCGGTCGTGGTGCTGCTGCGCCCCCGGATCTCCGTCGGGCCGCGGAGGGACATCTGGCTGCGACTCGCGGCCGCTGCAACGGTCGTCGCCGTGTGCGCCCTGCCTCTCGCGGTGCAGTTCGGGATGCAGAGCGGCGTCCAGGAACGCTACGAGGCGATCGTGCTCGGGGCGAACGAGCCAGGGGTCCCGGTCTATCGGCCCAACACCGGCGGATACGGGGTCGGGACGACCGTGACGCAGTTCCGGGACAACTCGCTGGAGACGGACACATCACTGACGGTGTTCGCCTTCGGCGCCTTCGATGACCCCCGTGACCGCGGCTGGCAGCGTGGACTGCTCGGCGGGAACCTCAACCTGCTGGCAGGCCTGCGACCCGGCTTCGGCTCGCTCGCGGTCTGGCCACGTGGGGTCCAGCAACACCTCACGGCCAACTACCAGAGCGCCCTCGATCCCAATCAGCCTGGACTGCTCGAGGTGCCGGACGGCGTGGAGGTGCCGTGGGTCGACCTCCTCTCGTCCAACCGGGTGCTCCTCGGGGTGGACGGCGCCGTACCGGCCCCGATCGGGGCCTACTTCGACCAGAACTGGACGTTCGTGGCCGAACGGGAGGGCTACCGGGAGTACACGCGACGGCAGCCGCTGCCCGGCCGGGTCACGGCCGTTCTCGGTGGCGGCGTGACGGTCCAGGACGCGGCGGCGAACGACGGAGTGGCCACCCTCGACGGCCCGTTCGAGCGCTACACCGTGACGACGGGGGGCGAGGGCGGCAGCCTGGTGTTCCGGACGCCGTACTGGAACGGCTTCTCCGCGACCGTCGACGGCCGCCCGGTGGAGGTCACCGCGTTCGACGACGCGCTCGTGCAGGTGCGCCTCCCGGCCGGGGTGTCCGAGGGCTCGCTGGAGCTGACCTTCGCACCGCTCGGGGCGCGGATCCTCCCGGCGTCGCTGGTCGCGGGAGGTGCCCTGCTCGTCATCGCTGCCGTCCTGGCCGTGTGGAGAGGGCGGACCCGGGAGCAGGACGCCGCGAGCTGACAGCGCTCGCGACCCCGGGCGGTCCCGTGCCCCTGTGACGGTCGGGAGCCGCGGGGAAGGGGGTGCCACAGGGGCGGCGCCGATCGGGCGGAACGGCGCTCCGGCTCAAGAACGACCGGGCGGTTGCCGATGCTGGCGGTGGAGAGATGTGCCCTCGAGGGGGCACGCCGACCGACGCCCCACCGGAGGACCCCTTCGTGCGCCGCCTTCTCGCGGGATCCATCGCCTTCGCAGCGTTCACCGGGACGATCCTGGTACTGCCCGTCTACGCATCGCCCGCGCCCGAAGCGGTCCCCGTCGAGGCGACCAGTGCGGAGGTGGAGCTGGGGTCGGTCGAGGAGCCGGCCCCGGCTGCCGAGGTCCAGGAGGGGACGACGGACCCGGTCGCCGGCGTGAGCGACACGGCTCCGGTGCTCACCGTGCGCCGCACCGACGTCGACGAGTTCTCGCTCGTCGGCGTCACCTGGACCTACGACCCCGCGGTCACCGACGTCCGGGTGCAGGTGCGAGTCCAGGACGTGGGCGGTACCTGGGGCACCTGGACCGAGGTCGGGACCGAGGACGCGGGGCCGGACCCCGAGCGGGCGAGCGGCGAGGACGTCCGTGGGGGGACCGCGCCGCTGTGGACCGGGCCGAGCACCGGCGTCGAGGTGGAGGTCGTGACCCGGACCGGGGCCGCGCCCTCGGATGTGCAGCTCGACCTCATCGGCTCCGAGACCAGCCCGGCGGACAGCGCCCTGGGCACGCCCGACATCCAGGACACGGCGGACGCCGCCATGGCGATGCCGGACGTCTACTCCCGCGCGCAGTGGGGCGCGGACGAGAGCATCCGCACGTGGGCGCCTGAGTACGCGCAGACGATCAAGGCCGCGACCGTGCACCACACCGCGGACTCGAACGACTACACCGCCGACCAGGTCCCGCAGATCATGCGCAACATCTACACGTACCACGCGCAGAAGCTCGGTTGGGGCGACATCGGCTACAACGTCATCGTCGACAAGTTCGGTCGCCTCTGGGAGGGCCGCTCCGGCGGGCTGGCCAGCACGGTCATCGGCGCCCACGCCGGCGGGTTCAACACGGGGACGTTCGGGGTGTCGATGCTCGGCAACTACGACGTCGCGAACACCACCCAGCCGCTCGTCGACTCGGTCGCGGCCATCATCGCGTGGAAGCTGTCCCTGTTCGGGGTGGACCCGAACGGCACGACCACCCTGGTGTCCGGCGGCGGGGGCACCGCCCGGTACGCGCGCGGGACCGCGGTCACGCTGCCGACGATCTTCGGACACCGCGACGTGGGCGCCACCGCGTGCCCCGGCCGGTACGGCTACGCCCGGCTGGGGGAGATCCGGTCGAAGGTGACCGCCCTGCTCGGGTCGCCGACGTACCTGGTCCAGGACCGGTACGACACCGACTCCGCTGCCCGCGCCGCGCTCGGGACGGTCACGACGCGGCCCACCGCCCTGCCCGACGGCAGGGGCGCCTACGCCCACTACGCCAACGGGTCGATCTACGCGACCGTGGCCACCGGTGCCCGCGTCGTCCGCGGACCCGTCCGGGATCGGTGGGCGGGCCAGGGCTGGGAGACCGGGGCGTTGGGGTATCCGGTGAGTGACACGGTGTGTGGGTTGCGTGATGGTGGGTGTTTCCAGGCGTTCCAGGGTGGGGCGGTGTACTGGTCGCCGTCCTCGGGGGCGCGGGTGGTGTCGGGTGCGGTGCGGGACCGGTGGGCGGCGCA
>NZ_JBJGZP010000030.1:0-42698 GCF_054050555.1 Blastococcus sp. SYSU D00695
AGCCCCCCCGGCTGCATCAGCGCGGCCTGCCCCCACGGGCGGCCGACTTTCGGCCTGACCCGCCCCCCCCGCGCGCCCCGCCCCCCCCCCCCGGCGGGCGGGGCCCGGCCGGGCTCGCCCGCCCCCGAGAGTGGCGAGGGCCGGCCGGGCCCCACCCCGCCGTGACCGGCGGGGCCCGCGAAGAGTACTCAGAGGTTCCGTAACAGGGCGGGACCTCGCCCGGCGCGTGTTCAGGCCAGCGCGCCGGCCACCACCCGCAGGTCGGCCACGAGCACGGCCGAGGGGTACGTCCTGGCGAGCCCTTCTGGGCAGGCTTCACCGCCAGCGCCGGCTTCGCCCTGTAACGGTCCGACATGTGTGAGTGAGGCCTCGCGCACCGCGGGCTCGGCACACGGAGGGCGGCACGATGGGAGACCCCGATGTCCACGACGACCTGGACGCGCTGCTACGCAGCGCAGCGACGGTCCAGCGGGACCCCGCACAGGAGGAGCGCACCTTCGCCGACGTGTGGTCACGGGTGCAGGCGTCCATCAATGACGGCGCTGCGACCTCCGACGACGCCGTCCACGACCGCCGCCTCACCCTGATCGCCGACCGCGAGTTGACGGCTCGCCGTCGCCGCCGGGCGGCCAAGGTGGCGTCGGTGACCCTGGCGGTCGTCGTGGCGAGCGCCGGGACGGCGGCGGCTGCGTTCCTCTCGACGCGGACCGGTGAGGAACTGACCGGCTGGGAGGTCGGAGCCGGGGGCTCCGGTGAGGTCCTCGACCTGGGCGGCACGGACCGGCGTCAGGTCTTCGAAGAAGTGACCGCCGACATCCCCTTCGCACCAGGCTACGAAGTGCAGCGCGACTACGCGCTGGACTTCTTCCCCCAGGACAGCGACTCGACCATCACCGAGAGCCACCTCCGCTCCTTCACCGCCAGCAACGCCATCTGCACCTGGGCTGACGCCTGGGTGGCGTACGACAACTCCGCCGACCTGGCGGCACGCGAGGCGGCGGCGAGGACGCTCGCCGAGGCGGTCTCCTGGGAGCCAGTCGAGACGTTCAACGAGGATCACGGCCAGCCCGACCCGATGGATCCGAGCACCGGCGTGGACTCCGGCGCTGGAGGCTCCTACTACGGGTGGCTGCGCCCGCTGGTCCAGGCTGCTCAGTCCGGGGACCGCCAGGGAGTCCTCGACGCGGTCGCGATCGGTCACCAGTGCTCGCCCGAGGTCCTTCCGGTCATCAGCACCGACCCCGACTACGCGGGTGCCCGATGAGCGACGAACAGGGGGAGTTCGAGGCCCTGTTCCGCGACACTCGCGCGCCGCTCCTGGACTACCTGACTCGCCGTGCAGCGCCCCATGACGCGGCCGACCTGCTCGCCGAGGTCTACCTCATCGCTTGGCGGAGGCACGCGGACCTGCCGCCAGGCGACGAGCGGCGACTATGGCTGTTCGGCGTCGCTCGGCGATTGCTCGCCGAGCACCACCGCTTCGCATGGAAGCGGGCGAACGCCGAGGGCCAAGTCCCCGACGCTGACGCGCCGGAACGTCTCGTCCAAGACGGCGGACAGCGTGACGCGCGAGGTGAGGCCGTGCGGTGTGCTCTCGAATCGCTCAGCGACCTCGACCGGGAACTGGTCACCCTCACGACGTGGGAGGACCTGAGCACGGCGGAGGCGGCGCGCGTCGTCGGCATCGCAGCGGGGACGGCGCGAGTGCGGCTGCACCGCGCTCGTGCTCGACTCGCCCGGCACCCGCGCCTTCGCGCCCTGCTCGACGACCCGTCCGACGCCACCGCCCCCGCGAGGGCCGCCCGGGTCTGACGCCGTGGCCCCACCTCTCCGGACACGACGACTAGGCCAGCGCGCCGGCCACCACCCGCAGGTCGGACACGAGCGCTTCGAAGGCGGCCGGGCGGGCGTCCTCCGGCGTCCGCAGCACCGCCGAGGGATGCGTGGTGGCGAGCATCCACGCCTGGTGCGGGGCGTCCTCGTCGTCGTCGGCCGGGTCGACGTCGGCGGTGCCCGGCGGCGTCCACGGCAGCAGCTGCCCCCGCTCCCTCGTGATGCGGAAGGACGGCGAGATCAGGGCCTTCGCCGCCGTCGCCCCCAGGCAGACGACGACCTCGGGCTTGAGCACCTCGAACTCGGCGTCCAGCCACGGCCGGCAGGCGCGGATGTGCTCGGGCCCCGGCGTCTGGTGGATGCGGCGCTTTCCGGTCGGGGTGAACCGGAAGTGCTTGACCGAGTTGGTCACGTAGGCGTCCCGGCGGTCGATGCCGGCGGCCTCCAGGGCGCGGTCGAGCAGCCGGCCCGCCGGCCCGACGAACGGCTCGCCGCGGCGGTCCTCCTGGTCCCCGGGCTGCTCGCCGACAAGCACGACCCGCGCCGTCTCCGGGCCCTCGCCGAAGACCGTCTGCGTCGCCGGCTCCCACAGTTCGCACGCGCGACACCCGGCGGCCGCCGCCCGGAGGCCGTCGAGCCCGACGTCGTGGGGAGGCTCTGCCGGCCGGTTCTCCTGGCTCATGACCCGATGACAACCCACCGGGCGCTCCCGCGCCCGTCGGAGGCGGCGGATACGGTCGGCGGACCGCTGACGAGGGGGTACGCACCGTGCTGGAGTTCGACGGGCTCTACAAGAGCTACGGCGGGAACCGGGTCCTGGAGGGGGTCGGCTTCACCGTCGCGCCCGGGTCGATGTTCGGGTTCTGCGGGGCCAACGGCGCCGGCAAGACGACGACGATGCGCATCGCGCTCGGCCTGGCCCGCCCCGACGCCGGTGAGGTGCGCTGGCGCGGGACCCCGCTCGACGCGGCCGCCCGCCGGCGCATCGGCTACATGCCGGAGGAGCGCGGCCTCTACCCCAAGATGCGCGTCGGCGAGCAGCTCACCTACTTCGCCCGCCTGCACGGCATGGACGCCGCCGCGGCCGCCCGCGCCGCCGACCACTGGGCCGAGCGGCTGGGCCTGGGCGGCCGCCGCAAGGACGCCGTCGAGAAGCTGTCGCTGGGCAATCAGCAGCGGGTGCAGCTGGCGGCCGCGCTGGTGAGCCGGCCGGAGGTGCTGATCCTCGACGAGCCGTTCTCCGGCCTGGACCCCGTCGGCGTCGACTCGCTGGCCGAGGCGCTGCTCGAGCAGTGCCGCGACGGCGTCCCGGTGGTGTTCTCCAGCCACCAGCTGGACCTCGTCGAGCGGCTGTGCGACTCCGTCGGGATCCTCGCCCGCGGCCGGATGGTCGCCAGCGGCACCGTCGAGGAGCTGCGCCGCCGGGAGGCGGGCCGGCTGCTGCGGGTCGTCGCGCCCGAGGCCGTGCCGGGCTGGGCCGCCGCGGTGCCCGGCGTGCGGGTGGTGTCCCAGCAGGGCGGCGACACGCTGCTGGAGCTCGCCGCGGGCGCCGACGACCAGGCCGTCCTGGCCGCGGCCCTGCGCACGGGCCGGGTCACCCACTTCGCCTGGCGGGAGCCGACGCTGGTGGAGCTGTTCCGGGAGGCGGTCGCCGACCCGGCCCCGGCGCCGGCGGCCGCGGGGGTCGCGGCGTGACCGACAGGCAGCGCCCGCCGGGCAGCGCCGCGCTGGTGCGGCTGGTCGCCGGCCGGGAGATCTCCACGCGGCTGCGGGACAAGAACTTCATCATCAGCTCGGTCGTGATCATCCTGGTCCTGATCGGGGTGATGGCCTTCCAGGTCGTCGTCGGCTCGGGCGAGGACGAGGGCCGGGTCGGCGTCGTCGGCGACGCCGCCGAGCTGGGCCCGGCGATCCAGGCGCAGGGCGAGGCGGTGGGCGTCGACGTCACGATCGTCGCCCTGGACGACGAGGCCGCCGCGCGGCAGGCGGTGGACGACGAGGACGTCGACGGCGCACTCGTCGGCGGGACCGGCGCCGACCCGCAGCTGCTGGTCAGGGACCGCGACGCGACGCTGGAGTCGGTCGTCGGCGGCGCGGTCGCCGGCGTCTCCCTCGGCCGGGCGCTGGCCGAGGCCGGCGTGGACCCCGGCGCCCTCCCGCAGGTCTCCGTCACCGCCCTCGACGGCGGGGAGGGCGACGGGCAGCGGGTGGTCGTGGCGATCATCGGCATCGGCGTCCTCTACGGCCTGCTGATCCTGTTCGGCCAGTTCGTGGCGCAGGGCGTGGTGGAGGAGAAGTCCAGCCGGGTGGTGGAGATCCTGCTGGCCACCATGCGCCCGTGGCAGCTGCTGGCCGGCAAGATCCTCGGCCTCGGCGTGCTGGGGCTGGCCCAGATCGTCGTCATCGGGGTGATCGGCGTGACCGGTGCCCTGGCCTTCGACGTCGTCGACGTGCCGGGCGAGCTGATCAGCACGGTCGTGTCCGTGGTGCTGTGGTTCGTGCTCGGCTACGCCTTCTACGCGTCGGTGTTCGCCGTCGCCGCCTCGCTGGTCAGCCGGCAGGAGGACCTGGGCAGCGTGCTGACGCCGACGACCCTCGTGCTCGTCGCCGGGTTCTTCGTCGGCATCCAGGCCGCCGGTGACCCCGGCAGCACCCTGGCGCAGGTCACCTCCTTCGTGCCCGGCCTCTCGCCGCTGGTCATGCCGGTGCGGCAGGCGGCCGGGCAGGCCGCGGTGTGGGAGGTGCTCCTCGCCGTCGTCCTCATGCTGGTCGCCGTCGCGCTCGTCGTCCGCCTCGGCGGGCGGGTGTACGCCGGGGCGCTGCTGCGGACCAGCGGCAAGACCAA
Organism: Blastococcus sp. SYSU D00695; assembly: GCF_054050555.1. Classification (NCBI taxonomy): domain Bacteria; kingdom Bacillati; phylum Actinomycetota; class Actinomycetes; order Geodermatophilales; family Geodermatophilaceae; genus Blastococcus; species Blastococcus sp. SYSU D00695. The sequence continues at coordinate 4,679 of NZ_JBJGZP010000030.1, forward strand.
GCTGCGGGAGGCGCTGCGCGCCGAGCGCGCCTGACCGGCGGGAGCGGGCCGGGCGGGGCGGGGCGGGGTGGGGCGGGGGCGGGGGCGCACTCTGCCGGCGGATCCCGGACGAAGCCGGCGACATCCCGCCGGCAGCCTCGGGGAACCGCCCGCAGAGTGCCGCCGACCGAGCGGGCGGCGGACCGGCCGGTCTCGCCGGGCCGGCCCGACCGGGTTGGCCGCCGCCGACCCCGGGTAGCGGCCGCGCATGGCGATGCAGCTGGGCTACACGATGATGACCGAGCAGGCCGGGCCCCGGGACCTGGTGGGCCACGTGGTCGGCGCCGAGCAGGCGGGCTTCGACTTCGCGGTCAGCAGCGACCACTTCTTCCCGTGGCTGGAGGAGATGGGGCACTCGCCCAACGCCTGGGTGACCCTCGGCGCCGCCGCCCAGGCCACCGACCGCATCCCGCTGATGACCTACGTGACCTGCCCGATCCTGCGGTACCACCCGGTCGTGGTCGCCCAGCAGGCCGCGACGCTGCAGATCCTGTCCGGCGGCCGGTTCACCCTCGGCATCGGCGCGGGGGAGAACCTCAACGAGCACGTCGTCGGGGCGGGCTGGCCGCCGGCCGACGTCCGGCACGAGATGCTCGTCGAGGCCCTGCAGATCATCCGCGAGCTGTTCGACGGCGACGGGCACACCAACTTCCGCGGCGAGCACTTCGACGTCGAGTCCGCGAGGCTGTGGGACCTCCCGGAGAAGCGGGTGCCGATCGGGGTGGCCGTCTCCGGCCAGCAGTCCTGCGGCATCGCCGGTGAGCTCGGCGACGCGATGGTGGCCACCGAGCCGCGGACCGAGCTCGGCGAGTGGTTCGACGACGCCGGCGGGGTCGGCAAGCCGCGGGTCGCGCAGATGCCGATCAGCTACGACACCGACCGCGACGCCGCGGTCGAGCGGGCGCACCGGCTGTTCCGCTGGTTCGGCCTGGGCTGGAAGGTCAACGCGGAGCTGCCCGGCCCGCCGGCGTTCGACGCCGCCAGCCAGTTCGTCCGGCCCGACGACGTGGCCGGCGCCATCCCGTGCGGCTCCGACGTCGACGCCGTCATCCAGGCCGCGCAGGAGTACGCCGACGCCGGGTTCACCCACCTCGCGCTGGTGCAGATCGGCGGGGACGCGCAGGCGCCCTACCTGGAGTGGGCGCAGCGCGACCTGATGCCGGCCTGGCGGGAGGCCTTCGGCGGCTGAGTTCCCCGCCACCCGCGGGGGAGACACGATCGGGTCAGGTCACCACCTCGGAGGACGCCACGCCGCGCCGGCGCACCGCACGATGGCGGCATGACCGAGGACCTCGACGAGCGCCTCCGGCTGCTGCCGGCCGCCGACGCCCCCGCGCTCATCGCCCTCGGCCGTGACCTCGTGGGCGCTGGGCGGCTGCCGGAGGCCGAGGAGTGCTTCCGCCGGGCCGCGGCCCTCGGTGACGCGGTGGCGTCGTTCGCCCTCGGCAACACCCTGGCTGCGCAGGAGCGGTGGTCCGAGGCGAGCGTCGCCTACGAGGCCGCGCTCGCCGGCGGGGAGGCGCAGGCCTGGCGGACGCTGGGGCGCGTCCTGGACGACATGGGTGACGAGGCCGGCGCGCTGGCCGCCTGGCGCGGCGCGGCCGACGCCGGGGACGCCCACGCCGCGGCCGTGCTCGCCTGCCGGGAGTGGTGCCGCACGCAGGACGTCGGCCTGGAGGAGGCCCTGCGGGCCGGTGCCCACCTGTTCCCGCCGGCCCGCGCGGACCTCGCCGACCTGCTGCGCGAGACCGGCCGCGGGGTCGAGGCCCGCTTCCAGCTGGAGGTGGGCGCCAAGCGCGGCGAGGCCGAGGCGTGGCTGCCGCTGGGCAACCTGTACTGCGACGAGCTCGGGGACGACGAGGCCGCCGAGGAGGCCTACCGCAGCGGGATCGCGGCCGGTGACGTCCGCTGCCACCACAACCTCGGCGTCCTGCTGGTCGGCCGCGGGGACCACGAGGGCGCCGCCGAGCAGTTCGGCCTGGGCGCCGCGGCCGGCGACGAGCTGGCGACGGCGGCCCTGCGCTACCTCCAGGACTAGCGGGGACGCCCCCTCGCGGCATGGGAAGCGATCCCCACGTCCGGGCGGCTGTGACGTGGGGATGGCCTCCCATGCCTGGAGGTCAGGGGAGCTGGCGGAGGCCGGCGAGCGGGCCGCGGTAGGACGACGCCGCGGGACCGGTCACCCCGGGGCGGGCGGTGAACAGCCGGCCGGCGTCCGGCTCCTCCGCCCGCTCGGCGTCGCTCATCCCCTCGGTGGAGGTCGTCACCACGAGCAGGTCGCGGCCGGGGCCGGCGAAGCAGCAGGCCGAGGTGCGCGCGACCGGGACCTCCACGACCGCGAGCAGCTCGCCGTCCGGTGACCAGCGGCGCACCTGGCCGCCGCCCCACAGCGCCGTCCAGAGGCAGCCGGCGTCGTCGACGGTCAGGCCGTCGGCCACACCGTCGTCGCCGGTGGACTCCAGCAGGACTCGGCGCGGGCCGAGCGTGCCGGCGGCGACGTCGTACGCGCAGGACCACACCACCCCCGGCCCGGAGTCGGCCAGGTAGAAGGTGCCGCCGTCCGGTGACCAGCCCAGCCCGTTGGACACCGTCAGCCCGTCGAGCAGGGTGCGCACCGTGCCGTCGAGGTCCAGGCAGTAGAGCGCGCCGGCGCCGGGCCGCTGGTCGAACGCCATCGTGCCGGCCAGGAAGCGGCCGGCCGGGTCGCAGGCGGCGTCGTTCATCCGGGTGCCCCCGGACGCCTCGCCGCCCTCGCCGGCCAGGTCGAGCAGCACCCGGGCGGTGCCATCCTCCGCGACGTGGGTGAACCCGCCGCCGGCGGCCAGCAGCCAGCCGCCGGCCGCGGCCGGGGTGACGGCGCCCACGGTGTCCCCGCCCCGGTGCGCCGCCACCTCGGTGACGTCGCCGCCGGCGGGAACCGTCGCCCGCCGCAGCAGACCGGCCGGGATGTCCACCCACAGCAGCTCGCCGCGGGCGGCGTCCCACCGCGGGCCCTCCCCGTGCGCGGCGGGGGACGGGGCGGCGGGCGTGGCGGTCAGGCGCTGCACGCGACGGTCCTCCCCACGACACCCGCGCGTCACACGGACGGCGGCATACTCCCGCCATGTCCGAAGCCACCGTGGACGTCGCCGACCTCCGTCAGCACGGTCGGGAGGAGGAGGCCGGCACCGACGCCCCGCTCCGCGAGGACATCCGGCTGCTGGGGCGGGTGCTCGGCGAGGTGATCGCCGAGCAGTCCGGCGCGGAGGTGCTCGACCTCGTCGAGCGCACCCGGGTGGCCGCGTTCGGGGTGCGCCGCTCCGACGTCGACCGGGCCGAGCTCGCCGGGCAGCTGGGCGGGCTGGACGTGCGGTCGGCCAACCACGTCATCCGCGCGTTCAGCCACTTCTCGCTGCTGGCCAACCTCGCCGAGGACGTCCACCACGAGCGGCGCCGGCGGTTCCACCGGCGCAGCGGCTCCCCGCCGCAGCCGGGCAGCCTGGCGGCCACCTTCGCCCTGCTCGACGACGCGCACCTCGATGCCGGCGCGGTGGCCGGCGCGCTGGCCGGGGCGCTCGTCGTCCCCGTGGTCACCGCGCACCCGACCGAGGTGCGCCGCAAGACGATCACGCAGGTGCAGCGGCAGGTCACCGAGCTGATCCGCCTCCGGGACCGCTCCACCGAGGACCTCGGCGCGGACCCGGAGTGGGCGGGCCGGCTGTGGCGCTCGGTGCTCACCCTCTGGCAGACCGCGCTGCTGCGGCTGTCCCGGCTGCGGCTGACCGACGAGATCGACGAGGCGCTGCGCTACTACGAGCTGTCGCTGTTCGAGGTCGTCCCGGCGATCAACGCGGAGCTGCGCCGGGCGCTGCGGGCCCGCTGGCCCGACGCCGAGCTGCTGGACCGGCCGATGCTGCAGCCCGGCTCCTGGATCGGCGGCGACCGCGACGGCAACCCGAACGTCCGCGCCGACGCCGTCCGCCGGGCGACCACCCGCCAGGCGGCGACCGCGCTGGGCCACCACCTGGCCGAGCTGGTCGCGCTGCGCGTGGAGCTGTCGATGTCCGACCGGCTCGTCGCGCCGACGCCCGAGCTGTACGCGCTGGCCGACGCCGCCGGCGACGACTCGCCGTTCCGCGCCGACGAGCCCTACCGCCGGGCGCTGATCGGCGTGCACGCCCGGCTGGCGGCCACGGCGCGGCGCGTGCTGGGCGAGGTCCCGGGCGGCGCGGCCCCGGACGACGACGTCCCCGGCGGCGGGGGCGTCGGTGGGACCGCGGCCGGGAGGGACGGGGAGCCGTACGCCGGCCCGGCCGAGCTGCTCGCCGACCTCGCCGTGGTCGACGCCTCGCTACGCAGCCACGGGGCCGGCGCCCTGGCCGACGACCGGCTGGCCCGCCTGCGCGAGGCCGTCGAGGTGTTCGGCTTCCACCTGTGCGGCCTGGACATGCGGCAGAACTCCGCGGTGCACGAGGAGGTGCTGGCCGAGCTGCTGTCGTGGGCCGGTGTCTGCGACGACTACGCCGCGCTCGACGAGGCCGCGCGGGTGGAGCTGCTGGCCGGGGAGCTGCGGCTGCGCCGGCCCCTCGTGCGGCCGGACGCCGCGCTGTCCGAGCTGGCCCGCGGCGAGCTGGACCTGCTGCGGGCGGCCGCCGACCAGGTCGCGCTGCTGGGCCCGCAGGCCATCCCGAACTACGTGATCAGCATGTGCGGGTCGGTCAGCGACGTGCTGGAGGTCGCCGTCCTGCTGAAGGAGGTCGGCCTGCTGCAGCTGGACGCCGCCGGCCGGCCGTCCTGCCCGGTCGGCATCTCCCCGCTGTTCGAGACGATCGACGACCTGCAGCGGGCCGGCGCGACGACGGCCGCGATGCTGGCCCAGCCGCTGTACCGGGCGCTGGTCGCCGGCCGCGGGGACCTGCAGGAGGTCATGCTCGGCTACTCCGACAGCAACAAGGACGGCGGCTACCTCGCCGCCAACTGGGCGCTCTACCGGGCCGAGCTCGAGCTGGTCGAGGTCGCCCGCGCCGGGGGCGTGCGGCTGCGGCTGTTCCACGGCCGCGGCGGCACCGTCGGCCGGGGCGGTGGCCCCAGCTACGAGGCGATCCGGGCGCAACCCCCCGGGGCGGTCGCCGGCTCGCTGCGCATCACCGAGCAGGGCGAGGTCATCGCGGCCAAGTACGCCGACCCGGACCTGGCGCGGCGCAACCTCGAGGCCATGGTCGCCGCCACGCTGGAGGCCAGCCTGCTCGACGTCGAGGGGCTCGGGGACGACGCCGAGGACGCCTACGCCCTGCTCGACGACCTGGCCGGCCGCGCCCGCCGCGCCTACTCCGGGCTGGTGCACGAGACGCCGGGCTTCGTGGAGTGGTTCCGCGCGGCCACCCCGATCCGCGAGCTGGCGGAGCTGAACATCGGCAGCCGGCCGCCCTCGCGCAGGGCCGGGGACTCGATCGGCGACCTGCGGGCGATCCCGTGGGTGTTCAGCTGGTCGCAGGCGCGGATCATGCTGCCGGGCTGGTACGGCACCGGCGCCGCGCTGGAGGAGTGGGTCGACGGCGACGAGGGCCGGCTGCAGCGGCTGCGCGACCTGCACCGCCGGTGGCCGTTCTTCCGCACCGTGCTGTCCAACATGGGCATGGTGCTGGCCAAGACCGACCTCGGGCTGGCCGCCCGCTACGCGCAGCTCGTGCCCGACGAGGAGCTGCGCGCCCGGGTGTGGGACCAGGTCACCGCCGAGCACGCCCGCACCTGCCGGATGCTGCTGGCGGTCACCGGCGACGACGCGCTGCTCGCCGACAACCCGTCGCTGGCCCGCTCGATCCGCAACCGCTTCCCCTACCTGGAGCCGCTGCACCACCTGCAGGTGGAGATGCTGCGCCGGCGGCGGGACGGCGACGACGACGAGCTGGTCCGGCGCAACATCCAGCTGACGATCAACGGCATCGCCACCGCGCTGCGCAACTCCGGCTAGAGCGCGGTCACCGGCAGCCGGGCGCCGTCCAGCCACCGGGCCAGCCGGGCGCCGTCCCACGGCCGGTGCCGGCGCCGGGCCGCCAGCACCAGCCCGCGCGGCAGCTCCGGCAGCGCCAGTGCGAGCCCGGCCGCGCCGGGCAGGTCGCCCTCGCGCAGGTGGGCGAGCAGCGCGCGCGGCCGGCCGGCGAGGAGGGCGAGGGTCTCGGGCACGGGGCGGGTCGCGTGCTGGGGGACCAGGGCCTGCACGGTCCGCGCGTAGTGCCACTCGCGGAGCAGGACGCCGCGGGCGGTGCGGCCGCCCTTGCCGTGCCGGAAGCGGGCGTCGGGGACGCGCAGCAGCAGGTGCCCGGCCGCGCGCAGCCGGCGGGAGGCGTCGCGGTCCTCGTTGTAGAAGAAGTAGGCGGGGTCGAAGCCGCCCGCGGCGAGGAACTCCGCTCGGCGCACCAGCACCGCGGTGCCGCCGAGCTCGTCCACCGGCCGCGGCGGGCCCGGCGGGTCGTCGTCCTCCCCGGGGCCGTGCACGGCCGGCGCGGCCCACACCGCCCGGGGCTCGGCGTCCAGGGCCGCCGCGAGCCGGCGGAGCATGCCCGGCTCCGGCTCCCCGTCCGAGTTGACCAGGGCGACGTAGCGGCCGCGGCAGGCGTCCAGCGCGAGGTCCATGGCCCGCGCGAAGCCGAGGTTGCGCGGGGAGGCCAGAACCCGGCGGGTCGCCGCCGGGTACCCCGCGCGCAGGGCGGCGCGGGCGGCCGCCGACGTCGCCGGGGTCGCGGCGTTCTCCACGAGCAGCGCACCGCCGCGCCAGCCCGGCCCGGTGTCGGCCGCGACCGCGGCGTGGTGGCGGGCCAGCAGCGGCGGGGGCTCGCGGTGGACCAGGAAGACGACGTCGACGTCGTCGAGGTCGGCCCGCGGGTTCGTCGGCACGCTGCACTGTGCGCAGGCCGGGACCGGGCCCGCCACCGCGCGCCGCCCTGCGGTCCGGGCGCCGACGGGGCAGGGTCGGTGCTCGTGGGCAGCAGGGGAGCAGCAGCCGAGGGCGTCGCCGTCGCGGCCACCGGTGGGGAGGTGCTGCAGCGCGCGGCCGCGGACCTGGGGCTCGCCCCGGCCGCGCTGGCGCCGGCGGTCAGCGACCCGGCCTACCGGGTGCTCGCGGGTGGCCCGGGCCAGGCCGTGCTGCTGCGCCGGCAGTGGACGGTCGAGGGGACACCGGAGGCGGTGGTGCTGGCCGCCGCCGGCATGGGCCCCGACCACCCGGCGGTGGGCGCCACGGCGGTGGGCTGGGGCTGCGACCGCGTCCGCGACCGGCCCGGGGGCCGCGGGGTGCGGCCGGTCGCGCAGCCTGGCCGCGGGGAGCCGCTGGTCGACCGGTTCCTCGCCGCCGCGGCGCTGGCCGCCACCCGCGTGGAGACGGCGGTCGCGCTCGCCCGCGGCACGGGCGAGGACCGGGTCAAGGCCGACGGCAGCCCCGCCCTGGCCGCCGACGAGGCCGCGCACACCGCCGCGGTCGGCGTGCTCGCCGCCCTGGAGGTGCCCGTGCTGAGCGAGGAGCGGCTCGACGTCGCGGTCGAGCCGGGCGAGCCGTGGATCGTGCTCGACCCGCTCGACGGGACCGGCAACTTCCGCGCGGGGCTGCCGCCGTGGGCGTTCTCCGCGGGGCTGGTGCACGAGGGGCACGCCGTCGCCGGGGTGGTGGTCGACCTGTCCTCGGGGCGCCGCTGGTCGGGGTCGGTCGGTTCCGGGGCCCGCCGCGACGACGTCCCGATCGGCCCGCGCGCCGGCACGACCGTCGTCGTCCCCAGCGCGCCCGGTGGCCGGCACGTCGGCGTGCCCACCACGGCCCGCCGGATCCGGGTCACCGGCTGCACCGCGGTGGAGGTGTGCCTGGTCGCCGACGGCTCCGCCGCCGCCTGGCACGACCTGGACCGCTCCGGCACCCACGTGCACGACGTCGCCGGCGGCCTGGCCGTGCTCGCGGCGGCCGGCGGGGTCGCGCTGACCGCCGACGGGGCGCCGCTGCGGCTGGAGCCGGACACCGAGACGAAGATCCGCTTCGCCGCCGCGGGCACCGAGGAGGCGGCGCGGGAGCTGATCGAGGCGGTCACCCGGCGCTGAGCGCGTCAGTCCCTCGCGGCGGCGGCGGCGCGGGCGGCGGCGAGCAGCGCGTCGCGCTCGTGCAGCGTCGTGCGCTCCCGGCCGCGGGTGGCGCCGAGGGCGACCTCGGCGGCGTCGATGGCCTTCCAGTCGGACAGCAGCACCGGCTCGGCGCCCTTGGCCCGCAGGGTGCGCACCAGGTCGTCCTCGTCGCCCCCCAGGGGGACCAGCCCGTCGCGCACGTCGGCCAGCAGCGTCGCCACCGTCTCGCGGGCGTCGTGCTTGTTGGTACCGACGACGCCCGTCGGGCCGCGCTTGATCCAGCCGGCCACGTACTCGCCGGTGGACGGTGCGCCGTCGCGCAGCACCCGCCCCGCCTCGTTGGGCACCGTGTTCGTGGCGGTGTCCAACGGCAGGCCGGGCAGCGGTAGCCCGCGGTAGCCGACCGAGCGCACCACCAGGTCGGCCGGCAGGACCGTGAACTCCCCGGTGCCGGTCGCGCGGCCCTCGGCGTCGACGGTGGTCCGCTCCACCTCGACCCCGGTGACGCGGTCCCCGCCGAGGATGCGCACCGGGCGGGCGAAGAACCGCAGGGCGAGCGTCGGGCGGCCGGGCTCGGCGGCGTTGCCGGCGTACTCGCGCAGCACCTTCACGTTGCGCGCCTTCAGCCGGTCGGCCGGCGCCGGCTCGCCCTCGTCGGGCAGGTCCGCCGGGTCGACCAGCACGGTCGCGTGCGCGAGGTCGGCGAGCTCGTCGAGCTCCTTGGTGGTGAAGCTGGCCTGCGCCGGGCCGCGCCGGCCCAGCACGGTCACCGACTCCACCGGGGCCGCGGTGAGGGCCTCGATGACGTGCTGCGGCATGTCGGTGGGCTCCAGCTCCGCGGCGGTGCGGACCAGCACCCGCGCCACGTCCAGGGCCACGTTCCCGACCCCGACCACCACGGCGGAACGCACACCGGTGAGCGCGGCCTCGATCCGGGCCCGGTCGGCGTCGGGGTGCCCGCAGTACCAGCCGACGAGGTCGGTGGCGGCGATGCTGCCGGGCAGGTCCTCGCCCTCGATCGCCAGCGCCCGGTCGCGGGAGGCGCCGTAGGTGTAGACGACGGCGTCGACGGAGTCGCGCAGCTCGTGCAGGTCCAGGTCGGTGCCGATCTCGACGTTGCCCACGAACCGGACGTGCTCGTGGTCGAGGACGTGGAGCAGCGTCGAGCGGATCGCGCGCATCCGCAGGTGGTCGGGGGCGATGCCGTGCCGGACCAGCCCGAACGGCGTGGGCAGCCGGTCGATGAGGTCGACCGACACCGGGACGTCGGTCTGCCGGGTCAGGGCCTCGGCCGCGTAGATGCCCGCGGGGCCGGCTCCGACGATCGCCACCCGGAGGCGACGGGCGGCGGGTGTGATGGCAGTCTCCTCGGCGTCCGTCATGATCGGCATCCTGACCCGCCCGGACGGGATGCGCCACCACCGCGGCCCGCCCGGCGGGCGCAGCCGTCGAGGAGGAACCCGCGCGTGTCCGTCGTCGTGGTCGCCCACATCCGTCCCCTGCCCGAGCACCTGGACGCCGTCCGGGAGGCCGTCCTCGAGGCGCTGCCCGCCGTCCACGAGGAGCCCGGCTGCGAGCTGTACGCGCTGCACGAGGCCGACGGGGTGCTGGTGATGGTGGAGAAGTGGGCGAGCCCCGAGGCGCTGCGGGCGCACGGGACGGCGCCGGCGCTCGCCGCCCTCGGGGCGCGGCTGGCCGGCAAGGTGGCCGGACCGCCCGAGGTGCAGGTGCTCACCCCCGTGCCGGCCGGCACCAAGGGCGAGGTCTAGCCGCTCACGCCGCCTGGCAGGCCGGGCACCAGTAGAGGTTGCGGCCCACCATCTCCCGGGTCGCCACCTCGGTGCCGCAGACCCGGCAGGGCAGCCCGGTGCGGCGGTAGACGTAGTGCGCGTCCGCCCGGGTGACGGCCCCGCGCCGCCGGGTGCGGTCCTCCGGGCGGGTGGTGACGATCCGCCCCAGCCGGACGCCGGACCGCATGAGCGTGACCAGGTCCGCCCACAGCAGCGACCACTCCTCGGCGCCGACCGCGCGCCCCGGGCGGAACGGCGAGATCCGGTGCCGGAAGAGGATCTCGGCGCGGTACACGTTGCCGACGCCCGCCAGCACCGACTGATCCATGAGCAGCGCGCCGACGGCGGTGCGGCTGCCGGCGACCCGCCGGTGGGCCGCGGCGCCGTCCCGGCTGCGGGCGCGCAGCGGGTCGGGGCCCAGCCGTTCCAGGATCCGGTCGACCTCCGGTGCGGTCAGCACCTCGCAGGCGGTGGCGCCGCGCAGGTCGGTCCAGACGCCCTGCCCGTCGGCGCCGGGACCCTCCCAGCGCATCCGCAGCGCGCCGCGCGGCGGGGGAGGGGTGCCCGTGCCGCTGGTGTAGGTCCCGTACAGGCCCAGGTGCACGTGCAGGGTGTCGGCGCCGAAGCAGGCGAACAGGTGCTTGCCGTGGGAGGTCACCTCCTCCAGCACCCGGCCGTCGAGCAGCTCGGCGCCGGCGGCGAACCGGCCCTGCGGGCTGGTCACGTGCACCGGCCGGCCGGCGAAGGCCTCCTGCTGCTCGCGGGCCAGCCGGAACAGGGTGTGGCCCTCAGGCACGACGCACCCGCTCGAACCGCTCCAGGGCCACCCGCCGCTCGTGGGCGTGGTCGACGACCGGCTGCGGGTAGCCGGCGGGCACGCCGCCGGGCGCCGTCCACGGCTCGTGCACGTGGCGAGCGTCGAGGTCCCGCAGCTCCGGCACCCAGCGCTTCACGTACTCCCCGTCCGGGTCGAACTTCTTCCCCTGCGTGACCGGGTTGAAGACCCGGTAGTACGGCGAGGCGTCGGTGCCGGTGCCGGCGACCCACTGCCAGCCGTGGTTGTTGCTGGCCAGGTCGCCGTCGACCAGGTGCCGCATGAAGTACCGGGCGCCCCGCGTCCACTCCTGGTGCAGGTCCTTGACCAGGAACGAGGCGACGATCATCCGCACCCGGTTGTGCACGTACGCCTCGCCCAGCAGCTGCCGCATGCCGGCGTCGACGATCGGGAAGCCGGTGCGGCCGGCCTCCCACGCGCGGACGAGCTCCTCGGCGTGCGGGCCGGAGTCGTAGCCCAGGGCCTGCAGCTCCGGTCGCAGGTACTCGCGCGCCGTCTCCGGCCGGTGCCAGAGCACGTCGGCGTAGAACTCCCGCCAGGCCAGCTCGTCGGTGTAGCGGCGCACCGCCTCGGTCTGCTCCTCGGCCGCGAGGTCGGCCAGCAGCGTGCGGGGGTGGATGGTGCCGTACTTCAGGTGCGGGGACAGCCGGCTGGTGCCGTCCCCGGCCGGCAGGTTGCGCCCCTCGGCGTAGCCGGACAGGCGCAGCTCGCGGAAGCGGTCCCAGGCCTCGTGCGCGGCGGCCTCGCCGGCCGGCGGCAGGTGCGTGCCGCCGAGGTCCTGGGCCGGGGGCAGGTCCTCCGATGCGGGGCCGCGGCACCAGGCGACGTCGTCCGGCCGGGCCGCCGGGGCCGGCCAGCCGTGCTCGCGCCAGGCGCGGGCGAAGGGGGAGAAGACCTGGAAGGGGGTGCCGTCGCGCTTGGTCACCAGCCCGGGGCCGACGGCGTACGGGGACCCCGTGCGGACGAGCGCGACGTCCCCCAGGGCGCGCTCGACGGCGACGTCGCGCCGGCGGCCGTAGGGCCCGGTGTCGGCGGACACGTGCACGGTCGCGGCGCCCACCTCGCGGGCCACGGCCGGGACCACCTCGGCCGGGTCGCCGGAGCGGACGACCAGCGCCCCGCCGGTGGACTCCCGCAGGTCGGCCAGGCAGCGCCGCAGGTACTCGCGCCGCGGCGCCCCCGACGGCCCCCACAGCCGCCGGTCGACGACGAACAGCGGCAGGACACCGCCGCCCTCCCCGGCGGCCGCGAGGGCGGCGAGCAGGGCCGGGTGGTCGCCCAGCCGCAGGTCACGGCGGAACCACAGGACGCTGGGGGGCACCCGCGCCACGTTATGTCCCCGATCTCGGTGGTGCGCGATCGGATCGCGGGAACGGGCTCCTCGGCCCGGGCGGCTCAGGCCTCGGCGGTGGCCAGGCCGAAGTGCGGGCGGTCCTCGTCCCGGACGAGGTCGAGGTAGTCCGGGTGCTGCTGGATGTAGTGCCGGATGAACGAGCAGTAGGGGAGGACGTGCAGGCCGCGCTCGCGCGCGGCGTCGAGGACACCGGCGACCAGGGCCTTCCCGATGCCGCGGCCGCCCACGCCGGGGTCGACCTCGGTGTGCGGCAGCGTCATGACGCCGCCGTCGACGTGGTAGCTCGCCAGCCCCACGACGCGCTCGCCGAGCCGGACCTCGAACCGTCCCCGGTCGGGGACGTCGACCACAGTCGTCTCCATCGTGCTGAGCCCACCCTTCCGCCGTCCTCCGGCGCCGTTGCCGGGGCACACCGTACGTATCAGAACGGTAACGCCTCAGGACCTCAGGAAGTCCCGGTTTCGCGGACGGGCGTGGCGCCCGTCACCGGAGTGAGTGACAGACCTCACATCGTCGGGGTGGTGCGGCGCGCGCGACGCCGCGTCCGGGCGGGCCGACGCCGCGCCGGGGCATCCTCGCCCGGTGTCGTGTCACATCCGCGGTCCCGGCGGTGCTCAGTGGACGTGGACCTGGTGCAGCACGCTCGGTGGGCGGTCGACGGCGTCCCCGTCGCGGCGCCGAGGGGACGGGTGAGAGAGCGCGCCGGGGGCGTCCGGCCCGACCTGGAGGCCGTCTTCCGCCGCGACTACCCGCGGGTCGTCGCCGTCGCCACCCGGGTGCTCGGCTCCCGCGACGAGGCCGAGGACGTCGCCCAGGAGGTGTTCCTCGCGTTCGGCCGCTCCGCGGTCCCCGCGGGGGAGGCGGGCGGCTGGCTGAGCGTGGCCGCCGCGCACACCGCGCTCAACCTGATCCGCTCCGGCCGCCGGCGCAGCGCCCGGGAGGACGCCGCCGGCCGGCAGCAGCCGGCCGAGGTCGCCGACGTCGCCGACGCCGTCGTCTCCCGCGAGGAGCACCGGCGGGTGCGTGCCGCGCTCGCCCGGCTGCCCCGCCGCGCGGCGCTCGTCCTGGTCCTGCGGCACAGCGGCCTCACCTACGACGAGGTGGCGGCCGCCCTCGATCTGTCCCCCGGCAGCGTCGGCACCACCGTGCGACGCGCCGAGTCCCGACTGCGGAAGGAGCTGGACCGCGATGCGTCATCCGAGTGAGGGCGTGCTGCGCCGCCTGGTCGACGAGCCGGCGGGGGTCGCCGACGCCGACCGCGCGCACGTCGCCGGCTGTGCCCCCTGCCTCGCCGGGCTGGAGGAGGCGCGGGCCGACGCCCGGGTCGCCGCCGCCGCGCTCGGTGCCGCCGCCCCGGCACCCGACGTGCCGGCCGCCTGGGCGCGGCTGGCCGCCGCCACCCCGGCCGGCCGGGCGCCGGCGCGGGCCCGCCGCCGGTGGGGGACGGCGCTGCGCCGGCCCGCCGTCGCCGCGCTCGGCGCCGCCGTCGTGCTGTCGGGCGCGGGGGTCGCGGCGGCCAACGACTGGCTGCCGGTGTTCCGCACCGAGCAGGTGCAGGCCGTCCCGTTCGACCGCACCGACCTGGTGGCGCTGCCCGACCTGTCGGACTTCGGCGACCTCGAGACCAGCGGGCGGCCCGAGCCGGTCGAGGTGCCCGACGCCGCGACGGCGGAGCAGCGGACCGGTCTGACCGTGCCCGAGGTGGCCGACCTGCCGACCGGGGTCGACGGGGACCCCACCCACCTGGTGGTCGACCCGGTCAGCGCCGTCTTCACCTTCTCCGCCGCCGACGCCGCGGCCACGGCGGCCGCCTCCGGCGAGGAGCTCCCCGTCCCGCCGCCGGGCCTGGACGGCAGCCGGGTGCGGCTGCAGGCCGGGCCCGCCGTGGCCGCCGTCTGGACCCAGCGCTCGGGGATCCCGGTGCTGGCGGTCGGCCGGGCCGTGGCCCCGACCGCGGAGTCCGACGGCGTCCCCTTCACCACGGTGCGCGACTACCTGCTGTCGCTGCCCGGCCTGCCCGCCGAGGTCGCCGAGCAGCTGCAGACCTTCGCCGCCGACGGGACGACGCTGCCGCTGCCGGTGCCGGCCGACATGGTGACCAGCTCGACGGCCGACGTGGACGGCGCCACGGCCACCGTGCTGGCCTCCCGCGACGGTGCCGTGGCCGCGGTGGTGTGGGTCGACGACGGCGTCGTCACCGGCGTGGCCGGCGCGCTCAGCACCGACGAGGTGCTCGCCGTCGCCCGGGGGTTGCGCTGACGGCGGCGGCGGGCGACCCGCGCAGCGCCGCCCAGCTGCTGGCGGAGCTGCCGGAGTCGCCCGCCGTCTGGTGCTCGGGGCTGCGCAAGCGCTACCGGCGCCGCACGGCGGTCGACGGCGTCTCCCTCACCGTCGGCCGCGGCGAGGTGGTCGGGCTGCTCGGCCCCAACGGCGCGGGCAAGACCAGCGTCATCAAGATGCTGCTGGGGCTGGTCCGGCCCGACGCCGGCGAGGTCATGCTGCTGGGCCGCCCCGGCACCGACCCGAGGTCGCGGGCGCGGGTCGGCTACCTGCCCGAGCTGTTCCGCTACCAGCCGTGGCTGACCGCCGCGGAGGTCCTCGCGCTGCACGCCCGGCTGGCCCGCGTCCCCCTGGGCGAGGCGGAGGGCCGCGAGCGGCTGGCCACCGTCGGCCTCGACGGGCGGGCTGCCGACCGCGTCGGCGGCTTCTCCAAGGGCATGCAGCAGCGGCTCGGCCTGGCCGTCGCGCTGGTCGGCGCCCCCGAGCTGGTCGTCCTGGACGAGCCGACGAGCGCGCTCGACCCGATCGGCCGGGTCGACGTCCGCGACCTGGTGCTGTCGCTGCGGGAGCGCGGCGTGGCCGTGCTCCTCAACTCCCACCTCATCGGCGAGGTGGAGCGGGTCTGCGACCGGGTGGTGATCCTCGACGCCGGGCGGGTGGCCGCCGCGGGCACGCTGGCCGAGCTGCTGGGCCGCCGGGAGGTTCGGCTGCACCTGACCGGGGTCGACGGCCGCGCCTGGGCGCGGCTGGCGGCGGCCGGGGAGGTCTCCGGCGAGGCGGCCCCGCGCGGCGAGGAGCGGTTCACGGTCGTGCTGCCGCCCGACGACGACGGCGCCGCGGTCCCCGCGCTGGTGGCCGACCTGGTGGCGCTGGGCGTCGGCGTGCACGCGGTCGAGCCGGCGCGGATCAGCCTGGAGGAGCGGCTGCTCGGCATCCTGCGGGCCGGGCACGGGGAGGGCGCCCGGTGACCGGCGTCCTCACGATCGCGCGGCTCACCGTCCGCGAGGCCGCGCGGCGCCGGGTGCTGTGGGCGCTGGCCGTCCTCACCCTCGCGCTGCTCGTGCTCTCCGGGTGGGGCTTCTCCAAGCTCACCGGCCTGGACACCGACTTCGGCGACCTGACCTCCGGCCAGGCCCGGCTGATCGCCTCCCAGCTGGTCAACCTGGTGATGTTCGGGCTGAGCCTGATCGCGGCGCTGGGCACCGCGTTCCTCGCCGGCCCGACCGTCGCCGGTGAGATCGAGTCGGGGATGGCGCTGTCGCTGCTGGCGCGCCCGGTGCGGCGGTCGGCGGCGCTGCTGGGCAAGTGGCTGGGGCTGGTCGCCGTCGGCAGCGGGTACGTGCTGGTCGCGGGGCTGGCGCAGTTCGCCGTCGTCCGGTGGACGGTCGGCTACTGGCCGCCGGACCCGCTGGCCGGGCTGGTGCTGCTGGCCGGGCAGACGGTCGTGCTGCTCACCCTGGGCCTGCTGCTGTCCAGCGTGGTGTCGCCGATGGCCTCCGGGGTGGTCGCCGTCGGGCTGTTCGGCGCCACCTGGGTGGCCGGCATCGTGGGCAACGTCGGCCAGGTGCTCGGCAACGAGGGGGTCGAGCGGGTCGGCACCGTGTCGCGGGCGCTGCTGCCCACCGACGGGCTGTGGCGCGGCGCGATGCACGCCTTCCAGGACCCGTCGGCGCTGGCCACGATCGGCGCCGAGGGCTCGGGCTTCCCGTTCCTCAGCGAGGCGCCGCTGGCCGCGCCCTACCTGCTGTGGACCGTGTTCTGGACGGCGATGGTGTGGGGCCTGACCGCGCTGGTGCTCACCCGCCGCGACGTCTGACCGCTCGGTCCCGGCCGCTCCGCCGGTCATGTCCCCCATGAGCAGAGTGATCGGGGACATGACCGTGTCGGTCGACGGGTTCGTCGCCGGCGAGGGGGACGGCGTCGAGGCGCTGCACCGGTGGGCGCTGGCCAGCGACGACCCGGTCGACGCCGCCGAGCTGGAGAGCGTCGCGGTCGAGGCCGGCGCCGTCGTCATGGGGCGGCGGACGTTCGACGCCGTCGACGGGCCGGACGGCTGGCGCGACGGGCTCGGCTACGGCGCCCGGTTCGACCGCCGGCCGCCGTTCGTCGTCGTCACCTCGTCCCGGCCGGCGCACGTCCGGCTGGCCGGCACGCACGACGTCACCTTCGTGCCGGACGGGCCCGCGGCCGCCGTCGGGGCGGCTCGCGCGGCCGCGGGTGGGCGCGACGTGTACGTGATGGGCGGCGGCGCGCTGGTGGGCAGCTGCCTGGCCGTCGGGCTGCTCGACCGGCTCCGGCTGCACCTGGCACCGGAGCTGCTCGGCGCGGGGACGCCGCTGTTCGCCGCGGCCGGCCGGCACCGGTTGGTCCAGCGCGAGGTGCGGGTGTCGGCGACCGCGGTGCACCTGACCTACGACGTCGCGGGCTGAGCGGCGCTCAGTCGCCGGCGGCCGGTGTCGCGGTCCGCGCCGCGGCCCGCCGCTCCGTCGGCGGCCGCCAGCCGGTGGTGTCGCGGCGGGGCGGTGCGGGGCTGCGCGGCAGCGGGTCGGGCTCGGAGAGCAGGGCGCCGCGGTCGGGGGAGAAGTCGGCCGGGTCGACGGTGATCGAGGCGAACACGCCGTCGTCCAGTGCGGGCATGAGATCGGGCTGCGTGGCGCGCATGTGCTGCTCCGCCGTCGCGTGCACGAACACGCAGGGGGTGCTGGCGGGGGACCCGAGGTAGGGGTGGGAGGTGGCGCCGGCCATCGGGAACCAGGCCAGGCCCATCGCCTGGACCAGGGTCAGGACGGTGTCGTCGAGGATCGTCACGAGCCCGTCGACAGCACAGTTGCGCGTGAATCGCCAGATGCCGTGGCACAGGGCGAGGCTGACCTCGGCTCCCGCGCTCCCCGCCCGGAAGCGGGGGTCCACGGCGAGCGTGGCCACGTCCCAGACCCGTCGTCCGGTCAGGTCCGCTGCTGCCAGCGCGTCAGCCGCCGACAGCCCCCAGGGGCCGGTGGCGATGTCGACGAGCGTCTTCATCGTGCCGGCGTCGTCCGGGAGGATCAGCCGGGCGGTCCCCAGTGCCGAGCCGTCCGCGTCGTCGATGACGGTGACGAAGCGCGAGCGGTCCTCGTGGTCGCCGTACTCGGCTTCCATGATCTCGGGGGTGTTGCCGAATGCCTCGAGGAAGACCCGGCCCTCGACACGCCGCGCCGCGTCCCGCTCGGCCGGGGTGTGGGCCACCAGCAGTCGCAGCGCCATCAGAACGACCTGGCGACGATCGTGCGGGCGGCGAGGAAGTCTCGGGTGAAGGCCACGGCGGCGTCGGGGTCGAAGGCCTTGCAGGTGTAGATGTCCACGGAGAAGAACAGGCGGGGCTGCTCCCAGGCGTAGAAGTGCGCGCCGGAGGTCTCCCAGTGGATCCACCCGGCCCAGCCGTAGAGGTCGGAGCGGTGGGTGACCGGCTCGAGGAGTTGCACCATCTCGACCTCCCGCGAGAGCCCGGAGAGGTAGCGCCGGATCTGCTCGTCGTCCACGGGGGCGCCCGGGACGCCCTCGACGACCAGTCGCTGCCGCAGGATCTCGGGGGCGAGGTCGTGCCAGTCGTCCGTGGTCGCGGAGGAGCCCGGGACCGGGCGGGGACGGGCGAGGTCGGCGGGGGAGGAAAGCGGTGTCACCCCTCCATCCTGGTCAAGCGTCCAGGTGCGGCCGTCCACCGGGTCCGGCGTGTCGCCCCAGCGGAACGGAGACGTCCGTCTCGGCGGCTCAGCGGGACGGTCCGATGCCCACCCGCAGGTCAGGGATCAGGGTCGTGCCGATGAGGCCGGTGTCGGCGGCGGCCAGCCAGGCGAGGAAGTCGCCGACCGGCATGGGGCGGGCGATCGCGTAGCCCTGGGCGACGTCGCAGCCGAGCCGGGCCAGCGTCGCGCTGGTCGCCAGGGTCTCGACGCCCTCGGCCACGAGTGTGAGGCCGAGCTCGTGGGCCAGGGCGACGGTGTGCTGGACGATGGCCGCCGCACGCGGGTCCCGGTCCACGTCGGCGGTCAGGGTGCGGTCGAGCTTCAGCTCGTCGGCGGGCAGGTGCCGCAGGTAGGCCAGCGAGCTGTACCCGGTGCCGTAGTCGTCGATCGACGTCCGGACGCCGAGCCGGCGCAGGTCGGCCAGCACGGTGCGGCCGCGCTCCGGGTCGGCCATGAGGGTGTCCTCGACCAGCTCCAGCGTGAGGGCCTCCATGGGGAGGCCGTGCCGCCGCAGCGCGGCCTCGACCTTCTCGGGCAGGTCGAGGTCGGTGACGTTGGCCGCCGACAGGTTCACCGAGACCGGCACCCGCCGCTCGGCCCACCAGTGGGCCGTGGCAGCCAGGGCCAGCTCGAGGACCCGGTCGGTCAGCGGCCGCAGGAGCCCGGCCTGCTCCGCCGCGGGCAGCAGGTGGGCGGGGGAGAGCAGCCCGCGGGTGGGGTGGTTCCACCGGACGAGCGCCTCGGCACCCACCACCCCGCCGTCGTGCAGGCCCAGCTGCGGCTGCAGGTAGACGACGAGCTCGTCGGTCTCCAGTGCCGTCCGCAGCTCCTCCATGGTCCGCAACCGGTCGCTGCCGGCGGTGCCGGTGACCGGGTCGGGGACGTAGAGGTGCACGCCCTCGCGGGCGGTCTTCGCGCTGTACATGGCGACGTCGGCGCAGTGCAGCAGCTCCTCCACGGTGCTCGCCGGGACCGGCGTGGTGGAGACACCGATGCTGACACCGACGTGCAGCCGGACGCCCTCGACCGTGAAGGGCTCCAGCAGCAGCTCCCGCAGCCGCTCGGCGAGGGCCTGCGCCTCCTGGGCGCCGGTGCGGGGCAGCAGGACGGCGAACTCGTCGCCGCCGAGCCGGGCCAGCACGTCGTCGGAGCGCAGGGACCCGGCCAGCCGCGGGCCGACCAGGCGCAGCAGCTCGTCGCCGGCGGAGTGCCCGAGGCTGTCGTTGACCTCCTTGAAGCCGTCGAGGTCCAGCAGCAGGAAGGCGGCCGGCCGGTCCGGGCGGGCGACGGTGACGATCCGCTGAGCCTCCTCGATGAGGGCGCGGCGGTTGGGCAGGCCGGTCAGCTCGTCGGTGCGCGACTCCAGCTTGACCTCGTTGAAGCCGCGGACCTCGTGGAAGGTCACGCCCATCCGGCCGATGCCGGCGAGCACGCAGGCGATGGCGAGCCAGGCGGCGACCGGCGGGATCGGGTGGGTCCAGCCGGCGCCGAGGACGACGAGGCTGGCGATGATGCAGATCAGCGGCACGGCGAGCAGGCGCCAGCCCAGCCGGGAGCTGCTGTTGCGCTCGGGGACGATCCTGCGCTCGCGGGTGAACGTGGCGGCCGCGGCGGCCAGGACGATGCACACGAGCCAGCCCAGCTCCAGCGGGCCGCCGTCGACGTAGCGGCCCTGGACCTTCAGGGCGAACAGGGCGATCTCGGAGGCGCAGATGCCGAGGAGGCCCAGGCCGAGCAGCACGAAGGTGCGGTCGAGGCGGACCCCGAGGATCGAGCCGACCGCCATCACCACGGCGATCAGGAGCACCGTGGTGGTGGGTGCCACCAGGTCGATCGGCGCCACGTCGGGGTCGCCGGGGCCCGGGTACAGGTAGGGCCCGAGGACGAAGGCGACGCCGACGGCGAGGCTCCCGAGTCCACCGATGATGCCGTCGAGCCACATGCTCGGGTGGAACCGCGGGACCCGGGTGCGGATGAGCACGAAGACCGGGACGTACATCGTCAGGTAGCCGGCCAGTGACACCGCGTTGGCCAGCCCGGATGCCGGCCCGTTCCCCTCCAGGCCCGAGGAGAGCACGCGCAGTGCGTTGCCCAGCGCGCCCGCCGTCAGCGCCAGCGCGAGCCCGAGCCACGCGGCCTGTTCGCTGCGGACCCGACGGGCGGCCGCGACGCACGCGACAGCCGCGGCGAGGTAGGGCAGGTTGTAGAGGACGACGTCGTACGTCCGGTCCCAGGCCGGGTCGAGCGGGCGGTTCCACAGCCCGGTGGCGTAGAGCGCGGTCAGCGCGATCGTCAGGGACAGGGGCAGCAGGGAACCGCGCCGGGAGCCCAACGGCTGCTGCCTCTCCATGCCTGCGTCATCGGCCGGTCGGGCACGGCTCTCCAGTGGTGAGCGCCTGGTCCTCACCCGGAGTGGTGAGCCACCGCCGTGGACCGCGGTGTGAGCAGCGCCGCGTCCCGCGGACCGTTTGGCCCTCGGACCACCCAGGTACTGCCACTTCATGATCGGATTCCTCGTCGCCGGCCTCGTCATCGGTGCACTCGCCCGCCTCATCACCCCGGGCAGGCAGCACCTGGGCATCCTGGCCACTCTCCTGCTGGGAGTGGTCGGTTCGGTGATCGGGGGTGTCGTCGCGAACGCGCTCGGCACGGGCGACATCTGGGAGCTCAACGTCCTCGGTTTCGTCGTCGCGGTCGTCGCCGCGGTCCTGCTCATCGGCGTCGCGGAGACGGTCGCCGGCTCGCGCCACCGCGCGGTGCGCTGACCCGGCCGAACGGCCCGACGGTGCGGCGGTCCCCCTCGGGGGGCCGCCGCACCGTCGTCTGCGCCCCGGGTCAGGCGGCGGCCGGCTCCGGGAACAGCCGGCGCAGCACGTCGGAGAGGGTGACGACGCCGAGCACCGCCTCGCCGTCGGTGACGACCGCCAGGTGGGTGCGGTTCTCCCGCATCGCCGTGAGCGCCGCGTGCACGGTGGTGCCGGCGTCGAGGGTGGCCACCGGCCGGGTGAACGGGGCGGCCGGCGCCTCGCGCCCCGAGGCGAGGGTGTCGCGCACATGCACGACACCGGTCGGGCGGCCCGGCTCGCCGACCAGGACGCGCAGGTGCCCGGTGCGCCGGGTGACGTCGCGGACGGCGCCGACGGTGGCGTCCGGTGCGACCGCGGCGAGCTCGGCGCCGGCGGCCACCAGCTCCCGGACGGTCGTGCGCTCCAGCTCCAGGGCGCGGCTGATCTGCGCGGAGGAGCCGGCGTCCAAGGCGCCGACGTCCGCGGAGTGCTGCACGAGCTGGCGCAGCGCGGCGGGGCTGTGCCCGACGGCCAGCTCGTCGGCCGGTTCCACGCCGCACCGGCGCAGCAGCGCGTTCGCGGCCGCGTTGAGCACCCGCAGCAGCGGCCGGAACAGCGCCATGAAGCCGCGCATGGGGACGGCGAGCAGCGTGGCCGACCGCTCCGGGTGGGCGATGGCCCACGACTTCGGCGCCATCTCGCCGACCACCAGGTGCACGAAGGTGACCACCAGCAGCGCGAGGACGAAGCCGGTGACGTCGGCGGCGACCGGCGGCAGCCCCCACGCCTCGAACAGCGGGGTCAGCCAGTGGTGGACCGCGGGCTTGCTGATGGCCCCCAGCGCCAGCGTGGCCGCGGTGATGCCCAGCTGGGAGCCGGCCAGCAGCACCGTCAGCTCCGCGGAGTTGCGCAGCGCCGCCCGGCCGGAGCGGCTGCCCGACGCGGCCTCCTCCAGCCGGTGCCGCTTGGCGGCCAGTGCCGCGAACTCCACGGCGACGAAGAACGCCGACAGGGCGACGACGGCGACGGTGGCGGCGAGCACCACCCACGGGTCGCTCATCGGGGTTCCTCCGGGAGGGCGGCGGCACGGTCGGGCAGCTCCAGCCGCAGCCGCGACGGCACGTGCCGGTCGACGGCGAGGACGGTCACGCGCAGCAACCGCGGCTGCGGGTCGCCGGCGTGCAGCAGGTCCGCCGGGTCCGGCGGCAGCTCCACGGTGAGCGTGCTGCCGGGTCCGGGCAGCGTGCCGGCGGCGGTGATGACCAGGCCGGCGACCGTCTCGTAGCCGCCCCGCGGCAGGTCGACGGCGAGGAGGCGCTCGAGCTCGTCCACGGGGACGTCGCCGGGCACCTCCCAGCCGCCGTCCGCCCCGACCGGGACGGGCGCCGGGCCGGCCTCGTCGTGCTCGTCGGTGATCTCGCCGACCAGCTCCTCGGCGAGGTCCTCGACGGTGAGCACCCCGGCGAAGCCGCCGTACTCGTCGATCACGCAGGCGAGCCGGTCACCGCTGCCGGTCAGCGCCCGCAGCGCGTCGGGCAGCGGGGTGAACGTGGAGACGACGACGCTGTCGCGGGCGATCGCGGTCACCGGTGCGGTGTCGGGCGCCGTCGTCGTCAGCAGGTCGGGCAGGTGCACCACCCCGGTCACGTCGCCGGTGGCGGGGTCGAGCACGGGGTAGCGGGAGTGGCCGGTGGCCATCCGGGCGCGCAGCGCGCCGAGGGTCTCGGTGGGGGCGACCGTGTCCACCCGGGGGCGGGGGATCATCGCGTGCCCGACCCGCCGGTCGGGGAAGTCGAGGATGCGGTCGACCAGCAGCGACAGCTCGGCGGGCAGGTCGCCGCTGTGCCGGGACTCCTCGACGATGTGCTCGAGGTCGCGGGCGGTGGCGGCGTGCTCGACGTCGTGCACCGGCTCGATCCGCAGGGCCCGCAGGAGCAGGTTCGACGCGGCGTCGAACACGCGGACCAGCCAGCCGAAGGCGGACAGGTACAGGGTGGTGGAGGTGGCGAGCCGGCGGGCGACCGGCTCCGGCCGGGCGATGGCCAGGTTCTTCGGGAACAGCTCGCCGAAGAGCATCTGCACCAGCGTGGACAGCAGCAGCGCGAGCACCGCACCGACGGCGATGCCCACCCCGCTCGGCACGCCCGCGCCGCCGAGCAGCGCGCCGAGGGACCGGCCGATCAGCGGCTCGGCGACGTAGCCGACGAGCAGCCCCGTGACGGTGATCCCGAGCTGGGCGCCCGAGAGCATGAAGGACGTGCGGCGGGTGACCGCCAGCGCCCGGCGGGCGGCGGGGTCACCGGCCTCGGCGCCGGCGGCGAGCGTGGCCCGGTCGACCGCCATGTAGGCGAACTCCTGGGCCACGAAGTAGCCGGTGACGCCCGTGATCGCGACGACCACGAGCACCCCCAGCAGGAGGGTCAGCACTTCGGTCACCGGCCGCGCACCCCCCGTCCGGGGTCGAGGTGCGCGGCCTGGGGTCTGTGACTGGGACTCATGTCTCTCTTCGGAGCGGAGGGGCGGGGTGCGCCGCACCCCATCGCACCAACGAGCGGCCGGGCGGGCGCGTTCCGGTGTCGCCGAGATTTGCTGGTCAGGCAAGGAAGTGTGCCATGACGGCAAGGAGTGCCCAGCGTGGCCGCATGGCCTCCCAGCACGCGTCCGGTCCCGATGCCCACCGCCACACCCACGACGACCCCGGACTGCAGCTGCGCGTCCTCGACCTCGACGCCGAGGTGCTGGGCGAGGTGACCGCCGGCATCGTGCGGTCCCTGCCGCTGGTGGCGCCGCCGCGGCAGGTCGTGGACCTCGGCTGCGGGACCGGAGCCGGCACGTTCGCGCTGCTCGACCGGTTCCCGGACGCCGAGGTGACCGCGGTCGACGCCGCCGAGGAGCACCTGCACCGCCTGCAGGAGAGGGCGGGGGAGCGCGGGGTGCAGGCGCGGGTGCGCACCGTCCGGGCCGACCTCGACGCCGGCCGCTGGCCCGACCTCGGCGAGCCCGACCTCGTCTGGGCGTCGGCGTCGATGCACCACATGACCGACCCGGGCGGGGTGCTGGCCCGGGTGCACGGCCTGCTGCGCCCCGGCGGACTGCTCGCGGTCGTCGAGCTCGCCGGGTTCCCGCGCTTCCTGCCCGCGGACGCGCCGGAGGACCGGCCCGGGCTGGAGGAGCGCTGCCACGCCGTCACCGACCGCCGCACCGCCGGGCACCTGCCGCACCGGGGGGCCGACTGGGGCCCGGCGCTGACCGCGGCCGGGCTCGCCGTCGTCGACTCCCGCACGATCGCCGTCGACCTCGCCGCCGCCGACCTCCCGGCCCCCGCCCGGGACGCCGTGGGCGAGTACGCCCTCGCCGGCCTGGGCCGGTTGCGGCCGGCCGTGGCGGACGCCCTGTCGCCGGAGGACCTCGCCGCCCTCGACCGGCTGGTGGACCCCGCGGGGCCCGGCAGCGTCCGCCGGCGGGCCGACCTGGGCGTGCGCACGGAGCGGCAGGTGTGGGTCGCCCGGCGCGAGCGATGAGTCGTGGGGCGCGGGGTGGTCGGACCTGGCGGCGGCGCCGACCCGGGCGCCGGGCCCCGAGGAGGACCGCATGACCCGCACCCCGACCCCCGCGACCGTCCGGTGAGCGCCGTGACGGTCACGCCGATCCGCGTCGGCGACCTGCTCGCGGTGGAGGAGCGGCTGCCGGTCCTCGTCCACGTCGTCGACCACCCGGGCGGCCGTGTGCTGGTCGACACCGGCCTCACCGAGCTGCACCCCGCGATGGCCGACATGGACCCGCGCCTGTCACCGCTGGACCGGCAGGGGTTCGACCTCGACGGGGTCGACGCCGTGGTGAACACCCACCTGCACGCCGACCACTGCGGCGGCAACCACCTGTTCGCGGGCCGGCCGGTGTACGTGCAGCGCCGCGAGCTGGCGGACGCGCGCAGCCAGGACGGCTACACGATCCGCGAGTGGGTCGACGCGCCCGGCGTGCGCTACGTCCCGGTCGACGGCGAGCACGAGCTGCTGCCCGGGGTGCGGCTGGTCCCGGCGCCGGGCCACACGCCGGGCACGCAGGTCGTCGTCGTCGAGACCGGCGGGCGGCCGGTCGTCATCGCCGGCGACGCGGCGGTCTGGTCCGGCGAGCTCGACGAGCCGACCACCGAGGGGCAGCGCCTGATCCGGGCGCTGGACCCCGAGCTGGTGTGGCTCGCCCACCAGGACGAGCCCTGGCGGCCCGGACCCGTCAGCTGAGGGGCGTCAGGCAGAGGTAGCCGTCGACGCGCGCCAGCCCGTCGGCCTCGGGGTCCGGCGGCAGCGCGTGGCCGAGGTCCTGCGCGCGGACCTCGCCGATCCACTGGTCGTGCTGGTACTCGTGGTTGACCAGCGCGGTCAGCAGGTGCGTCGCCACGACCGCCATCTGCGACGGCGCCCCGGTCCGGCCCGCCGCGATGGCCCCGATCCGGGCGTGCACCCGCTCGGCGACGGTCTCGCGGAACAGCGCGAGCCGCGCCACGGTCGGCAGGGCGCCGCGGAAGCGCTCGGGGTTGGCGGAGTCCATCAGGCCGTCCAGCTCCGGGTCGGGGCTGGGCTCGGCCGCGGTCAGGTTGCGGATCATGAAGTGCGCGACGTGCGCCTGGTGGCCGAGGTGCCAGCCGATGGCGCTGGACTCCTCGTGCGGCCGCCAGGTCACCTCGTCGGGCGTGAGGTCGCGCCACAGCAGGTCGGTGTAGGCGCGGGCGCGGTCGTACTCGCGCAGCAGTCCGGTCAGGTCGGGCACGGTGTCTCCTGGTGGTCGTCGCCGGGGGTGGCCCCGGTGAGCGCGGTGATGGCGCGGGCGGCCCGGGCACCGGCGTGGACGGCGCCCTCGACGTGGCCGGCGGAGCGGGCAGCGGTCTCGGTCGACGCCCAGTGCAGCCGCCCGCCGACGGCCTCGCCGAACAGCGGGTGGCCGTAGGCGGCGGTGGACGCCCGCGGGTCGGGCGCCGCCGGGCTGGTGTGGCGCTCGCGGCTCCAGTCGGTGACGTGCACGGCCCGGGGACGGGCCGCGGCCGGGCCGAACAGGCGCACGAGCTGCTCGGTGAAGGCGGCGGCGACCTGCTCGTCCCGCGTGCCCCGGAACCGGTCGGCGAGGGCGAACCCGAAGACCGCGTGCGGACCGCCGGGCGCGCTGTGGTCGTGCAGCTCGCCGAACGGCCCGACGTGGCTCATCGCCGACCCGGACAGGCCGGCGTCCCGCCAGAACGGCCGGTCGTGGACGGCGACCGCCTTCACCGTGCCGCCCATCCAGACCGCGGTCCCGGCGGCGAGCGCGGCGACCGGTGCCGGCAGCGGCGGGGTGAACGCGAGGGTGTCGACGGCGAGGGCCGGCGGGAGGGCGAGGACGACGTGCCCCGCGGTGACCGCCGCCCCGCCGGCCTCGACCACGACGGCGTCCTCGTGCAGGTGGACGGCCCGCACGGGCGCGCCCAGCCGGAGCGTGCCCGGCGGGAGGCGGTCGGCGAGCCCGCGGGCCAGGGCCTGCGCACCGGCGGCGAAGCGGGTCGACGGCACGTCGAGCGGGTTGCCGGCCAGCCGCTGCGGCCCGCGGAGGTCGGGCTCGAACAGCGCGTCGCCGTCGAGCGCCTGCGGGAACGTGCCGACGCCGAGGTCGGCGGCGAGCGCGTGCACCAGCGGCTCGTCGGGCCAGGACCAGGTGGCGCCGAGGTCGATCGCGCCGTCGCCGGCCGGGACGCTCAGCAGCCGGCCGCCGACACGGTCGCGGGCCTCCAGGACGGTGACGGTCAGCCCCGCCGTCGTCAGGGCGTGGGCGGCGGTCAGGCCGGCGATGCCCGCGCCGGCGACGACGACGTCGACCGTCACGCCGCGTCCTGCGCGGCCACCGGGCCGGCCGACGTCCGCGGGCGGCTGACGAGCAGCGCGGGCACCAGCGCGACGGCGACCAGGCCGCCGGCCAGCCCGAGGGCGGCGAAGCTGGTGGCGGCGACGACGAAGCCGCTGCCGAGCCCGCCGGTGGCGCCGGCCAGGGCCACGCCGAGGTCGACGGTGCCCTGGGTGCGGGCGCGGCGCCGCAGGGGGACGGCGTCGGTGAGCAGCGCGGTGCCGGCGACGAGGCCGAGGTTCCAGCCCAGGCCGAGCAGGACGAGCGCGATCGCCAGCAGGACCACCGAGTCCGCGGGGGCGGTGGCGGCGAGCAGGCCGGCGGCGAGCAGCGTGGTGCCGGCGGCGGCGATGAGCGGGCGCCGGCCGTACCGGTCGACGAGCCGCCCGGTGAGCGGGGACGGCAGGAACATCGCCGCGATGTGCAGGGAGATGACCAGCCCGGCGGCGCCCAGGCCGTGGCCGTGCTCGCGCATGTGCACCGGCGTCATCGTCATCAGCGCCACCATGACGAGCTGGGTGACGATCATGGCGGTCGCGCCCAGCCGCAGCAGGGTCGTGTCGGTCCGCTCGGTGGGGACGGCGGTGCCGGCGGCGGTGGCGGCCCGGGCGGCCTCGTCGGCCAGCGCCCGGGCGGTGAGCAGCGGGTCCGGCCGGAGCGCCGTGCTGACCACGACGCCGGCGAGCAGGTAGGCGAGGGTGGCCAGGAGGAAGGGCCCGGCGAGCTCGGGGATGCCGAGGGAGGCGGCCACGGACCCCATGGGCTCGACCAGGTTCGGGCCGGCGACGGCGCCGAGTGTGGTGGCGACCAGCACGGTGCTCACGGCGCGGCCGCGGTGCTCCGGAGCGGCCAGGTCGGCGCCGGCGTAGCGGGCCTGCAGGTTCGTCGCCGTCCCCGAGCCGTAGAGCAGGAGGGAGGCGAGCAGCAGCGGCACGCTGTCGATCGCCGCGGCGAGGACGACGCCGGCCCCGCCGAGCGCGCCGACGAGGTAGCCGGCGGCCAGGCCGGGGCGCCGTCCGGACCGCTGGGAGAGCCGCCCGACGCCGACGGCGGCCGCGGCGGAGCCCAGGGTCAGCAGCGCGGCGGGGAGTCCGGACAGGCCGGTGGAGCCGAGCATGTCCTCGGCCAGCAGGGCGCCGACGGTGACCCCGGCGGCCAGGCCGGCGCCGGCGAGCACCTGGGAGGCGAGCAGCACGCGCAGGGTGCGGCGCTGCAGCGCGGCGGTGTCGGCGGTGGTCATCGGGCGTTCTCCTCGACGGACGGGGTCACGGTCAGGCCAGCCCGAAGCGGGGCGTGGGCTCGTCGCTCATGTGGGCGTGCAGCAGGGCGGCGAAGCGGTCCAGGTCGCCGCTGCGGGCGGCCGCGACCAGCTCCCGGTGCTCGTCGACGAGCTGGGCGGCATGGGCGTCGATGGCGCCCAGGCTCAGGTGCAGCATCATCGCCTGGCGGTTCTGCAGCCGGTCGGCGAACTCGAGCAGCAGGCCGTTGCCGCCGGCCTCGACGAAGCCTCGGTGGAAGGCCGTGCAGAGCTCGACGAACCGGTCGCGGTCCTGCCCGTGGAGGGCGTCGTCCTGGGCCTCGATCAGGGCGTCGAGGCGGGCGCACGTCGCGGCGAGCGCGGCCGGGGACGCGGTGCGCATCCCGCCGGTCTCCAGCAGGTGCCGGGCGGCGGCGAGCTCCTGGCCGTCCTGGGCGGTGAACGCCCGGACCAGCGCCCCGCGCTTGGGGTAGATGGTCACCCACCCCTCCTCCGCCAGCCGCAGGAGTGCGGCGCGGACCGGGGTGCGGCTGAGGCCGAGGGCGGCGGCCAGGGTGTTCTCGCTGAGCATCGAGCCGCCGGGGTGGGTGCCGTCGACGATGCCGTCACGGATGACCCGGTGCGCGCGCTGCGCCGCGTTCTCGCTGACCGTCTGCATCTCGCCCCCCTGTATGGATGCGACTTGGATCCTAGACGGGGGTGGCGAGTCCGCGCAGCGGGTGCTCGGAGCGGCCGGCCCGCCGGTGCAGGCTGTCGAGGGCGCCGGTCCAGCGGCGCGCCGGGACGAGGGCGGAGCGGATGCCACCGAGTGCTCGCCAGGCGCAGGCCGCGCGGTCGCGCAGGGACGCCCGCTGGGCCCGGGTCCGGCCGGTGCTCGACGTCGGGACGCTGGTGTGGGTCGTCGCCTGGGGCGCGACGCTGTACGTCGCGCTGACCACGTCGTGGCCCCCCTCCGGCGAGGCGCCCACCGCGGAGCAGGTCCGGGTGGCGCTGACGAAGGTGGAGGTGTCCGGCGTCGTCGGGATCTCCCTGCCGGTGCTCGGCCTCGCGCTGGCGGTGTGGTGCCGGCGCGAGGTGGCGGCGCTGCTGCTGTTCTGGGCCGCGCTCGCGGCACTCCTGGGAACCCGCCTGCTGTACGGCGCGGTCACCTGAGCCGCCGGGCCGGGGCTCGTCCACGTCCTGCGAGGTGCCCCCGGCAGGATTCGAACCTGCGACACACGGTTTAGGAAACCGTTACGGCCCTTCCGCTGACCAGCGTCGGCGGAAGGGCCTAGGCGTCTGAGCTGCGGGTTCGCGCCGAGCGGTGCATGCACTTGCTGACTGTTGCGGGCCGGTCTGCGGACCAGACGCGGACCAACGGGCGGCCAGCCGGACGACGAGCCACGTCAGCTGCCGATACGCGGGTCACTGTCCGTAGAAATAGGGCACCCCATCCCGGCCCCGAGCCGTGAGGACGTGGCCGCCTTAGGCTCGCTCCGTGATCATGGCAACGGCGCGGACGGGCTGGGGACCTAACGACCGGGCCTGGTGGGACGACGAGTTCTGGATGGATACAACGCTGGGTCTAACTTCAGCAGTGGTCGCTGGCTTGGTCGCCTACCTCCTGTTCCTCGCAGGAGAGCGCAGGGAGCGCAATAGGGACATAGCGACGCGACGCGACGCGGCGGCGGAGGAGCTACTCGGCCGACTCTATGAGCTCGACGCGTTCGTAGGCGCGCAAATGAACAATCCCGACCCTGACAGTCAAGCACTTGAGGGCGCAAAAGAGGTCGCCCGGAAGATAACTCGTACAGGGCAACTGCTTACCGGTACGACCCTGGCCCCCTTGCCTACGAAGCTGGGTCGAGAGATCTTCGGATGGGCCAACGTGCCGCTCAACTCCGCAGCTGGTTCCCCCAATAGGCCGCCGGACATGACCGAACATGCTTTCATGCTTGGCGAGTACTTGGATGGGGTGAAGGACGGAATCGGACAGTGGCGTCGGGACGGGAAATACCTACCGCCCGACGACCCGGCATGGGTCACCGCACGCCGACAACGATCGGCCGATTCCCAACGAGACCTGAGGGAGCGTCGAGCCAGGCGAAGTTCTTAAGCAGGGATAGTGGTGACGTCCTTGGGGTCGACCCAGGGACGAGGTACCCGCTCGAAGCCCTCACTCACCCAACCCGCCCCCGCTTGACCGAAGAGGACCAGACACCACGCTGGCGCAGCATGTGCCGCCGACGGGTACGCAATCCCGATTCCAATTCCGGGTGACGCCGCGACGTCCCGGGAGTAAGCGTAGCGCTCGTGCTCGTGCGGATGATTCGAGAGAAGTCGCGGGAGGTCGACCCCCGCTCTGGCAGCCTTGTCCTCTGACCTCACATCAAGGCATCGCTCCTCAATGCGAACACGGACCTCGTGCACATTGATGCGAAGCGCGTCCTGCATCTCGAATAGCTCGGGATGACGCCTCAGATACTCGGCTACCGCACCCTCAGGGGTGGATGCCAGATAGATGGTTTCACGCACGCCATCATCGAAGCGTCCACCACTCGTCGCGTATGGTGAGTCCGGGTCATAGCCAGCTCCACTATCGAGATACCGATAGAACTGATAGCGGCCTTGCGGCAGCCAGTCAGCCCCCGACTGAATCTGCACTTGACCTGTCAGCCAAAGGTTGGTTCAAGGTATGCGGCAACCGCCTTGAGCACGTCCGTCGTCTCCCGCCGCTTGACCTTCTCGTAGGGGGTCAACCCTCCAAGCTTCGGGTTGGGGGCGTTGAACCAGCGAGAAAACGCAACTGGGTCGAGCACTCGCCCTAGGTCCAGGACGATCCTATTCAGATCCCGAATAGCTTCGCTCTTCTTCGCAGGAACCGTTTCGACACCTTGTAGCCATCTGGCGAGCTTTCCCGGGGAAGTCCGAAGCATGGCGGAAGCCTGATCGAAGGGAACGCCCTCCAAGCGGGCCATGAGAACTCTCAAATCAACAGCTCGTCCGCGGCTCGCCTCGTCTACCTTGGCTTGCGCTTTCAGGTAGCGGACTACGCCTTCGCCGGACGAGGTCGGTCCTTCAATGCTCGTTCGCTGGCCGAGGAGGTCCGCGAGGTCAGGCTGGGGCTCCGACCCGGCGGTCATCTCCTCCTGGAAAGGCTGGACTGACCCATGGGGAATGCGTGTCACCAGACTCTGCGTCACGACGACTCTTCCGTTCGGGGATGCGGCTTTAGGTAGTCATACATTCTGGGCTCAAGGCACCAGTGGAAGAAGCTTGTTATTCCATCCGAGTAGTGTCGAAGCAGGCTATGAGCTGATTCCGCCTCGTCCAGGCTGTAAGGCCGCTCAGTGAAGTAGTCAACATCCACTACGTAGGCTTGTTCGGCAGCGGGATCAAGGCCGTGCCTCACCACCATGAAGTTGTCCTCGTCCTGAAAACGAAGCTCCGAGAAGGCGAACTGCACCGGTGTGGGCAATTCTTGAGCGGCAACGACCCCTAGAAGTTCCGGTCTCAGCAGCCCCGTCCAATCAGCCGGCCGGCTAACGTTTGGATGCAGGAGCCTGTTGGCTTTGCGCAGCCCGATGCGGGTCGTGGCAGCAGGGCGCACCGTCCTGGCCAACGCCGCAAGAATGCGCTCCAACCTCTCATTGAATTCGCCGAAGTGACTATATTTTGGCGTTTCGAGAGCGATGAAATCTACAGACAGACTTACTGTCCAAAGCTCATCCTCGGATTGGAACTGAAACGTGGGAGCGCTCTGCATTACACTCATCTGCTGATCGGACACCTGGAATTGCGCGTCCACAGACTTGTTCGTCTTGGGATACAAGTGGCGGATAGCCTCCTGGAAGCCCGCGATTCCAGCCTCGCCCATCAATGAGTAGATGGGCGGAAACTTGATCTGGCAGAGGACAACCTGCAACGGGGCTCGATCGAACACCACGTCCGCGTGAGTTCCGAAGTCGAGAGCCAACCCGCCACCTTCCGGCCGATACTCGTTACACCCTACGGTCGTTCGGGCCCGAGAGGGGCCCGCCGTCTGGTGCGACACCCTATCGAGGTGGGCCCCTAGCGTGGGGAGGCGACGGCCCGGCTCTTTCCGACAAAGCTGACAGTGGTTCTGGTGTGACGGATTGCGATGGGCACCCCATCAAGCCTTTTCGTCGGGCCGCAAGGCGGCGAACTGTGATCCGCGACCTGTCGAGCTAGGAACAGTGACACCTCCCGGGTCTTCAGCATCAGGACGCTCGCAAGCGGGCCACGGGGGACGACTATTGGAGCCGCTCCACTCTCCCGCTTCTCGAGCGTCCCGACCCCCGTCATGAGGGCCAGTTGACTCCGGCCGGGTTTGCGCCTCCGTACCGAACTGACACCGAGCGGTCAGACGCGAGCTGCTCGGCGGCTTCCTCGTCGCTGAGGTAGCGCGCGGG
This sequence comes from Blastococcus sp. SYSU D00695, assembly GCF_054050555.1. Lineage (NCBI taxonomy): Bacteria > Bacillati > Actinomycetota > Actinomycetes > Geodermatophilales > Geodermatophilaceae > Blastococcus > Blastococcus sp. SYSU D00695. Next base: position 37,105 of record NZ_JBJGZP010000030.1, read on the forward strand.
TACCGCTCGACCAGCGCGAACCCCGTCTCTTCTCCGTACCCAGGTGCTCCCGAGGTGGGAGCGGGTGCCGGTCGACCGGGTCACGCACTCCGACGTCGGGGCGTGGGTCACCGAGCTGACGGCCCAGGACGTCGGCGGCCTCTCGGCCAGCCGGGCGCGGCAGGCGTCTGGGGTCTTGTCGAGCCTCCTCGACCTCGCGGTGCGGGACGGGCGGCTGAGCCGTAGCCCGGCCGCTGAGGTCGACCTCCCGAGGTTCCCGACGACCGAACGGCGCTACCTCTCGCACGAGCAGGTCGCCGGCCTCGCCGACGAGTGCGGCCAGCACCGGACCCTCGTCCTCTTCCTGGCGTACACGGGCCTCCGGTGGGGCGAGGCGGCCGGGCTGCGGGTCCGCCGGGTCGACCTCCTCCGGGGGCGGATCACGGTCGCCGAGGCCGTGACCGAGGTCGACGGCCGACAGGTGTTCGGCCCGCCGAAGACGCACCAGCGGCGGACGGTCGTCGTCCCTCGGTTCCTGCGGGCCGACCTCGCCGAGATGCTGGCGGGCAAGGGGCCGGACGCCTTCGTGTTCGCCAGCCGGACGGGCACCCCGCTCCGGGTGCGGAACTTCCGGCGGGGCGCGTTGGACGCGGCGGCGACAGCGGCGGGCCTGGAGGGGCTCGTCCCCCACGAGGTGAGGCACACGGAGGCATCCCTGGCAATCAGCTCGGGCGCGACGATCAAGTCGGTCCAGGCGATGCTCCGGCACGCCTCGGAGGCGATGACGCTGGACCGGTACAGCCACCTCTTGAGGACGAGCTGGACGCGGTCGCGGGCCGGCTGGAGGCGGTTCGTGCGGACCAGGTGCGGACCAGAGAGCTCCGCGCCGAAGTACGGACCATTGGCCGGACCGCCTGACGGGTCGCTGACCAGCGGATATATGACTGCCCCTGTCCAGCTTCGGTTGATGCTTGACGGAGTTGCGTCGGTTGATCCGCGACGCTCAGGACGTCGTTCGTTGGATCGATGCCCGCTTCTTGCGGACCTCCCCTCGGCTGGTGCGGGCGACGGTCTTGGTCAGATCGCTGCCGATCCAGAACTGCAGGAGCTGGTTGGTGACGTGCACGTCGCAGCGGGCGCCGGCGTGGTGCTTGCCCACGCTGACCTGCTGCCAGGCCACGCAGACCACCCCGTTGCCGGCCACCCGGCGAGACACCCAGTCATCACCGCCGCGGTCGGGCTGCGCAGGCAGCACGGCGGCGGCCGGTCCGGCCACGAAGCGCTTCGCCGGAGTCTCCATGTCCAGGGACTGATGCGGCCGGGACACGTTGTAGAACTCCACCCACTCGTCGACCGCGGCCTGGGCGGTGCGCAGGGAGCTGAACAGCTGCCCGGTCAGACACTCGGCCCGCAAGCTGCGGTGAAACCGCTCGATCTTGCCGGTGGTGGTCGGTGATCGCGGCGCGGTGAGCAGGTGCTCGATGCCGTTCTCCCGGCAGATCCGGTCGAACAACACCTCGGTCGAGGGATGGCCGGACCGGCCGGTGAACACCTTGCCGTTGTCGGTGAGGATCTGCTGCGGCACGCCATGCCTGCGCAGCGCCGCGGCCAATCCGTCGCAGACCGCCCGGGTGCGTTCCCGTGGCATCAGCACCGCGCTCACGCAGAACCGCGAGTGGTCATCGACGCCGGTCAGCGCCTTGACCGAGGTGCCATCGGCCAGCCCGATGCCGCCCACGACGTCCATCTGCCACAACTCCATCGGCGCACCGCGCTCCCAGCGCTTCCACGCTTCCTTGCGCCGCCGTCGCGCGCCGGGCTCAATCAACCCGGCCCGCTTCAGCGCCCGATAGATCCCGGCCTCACTCGGCACCGGCACCACCTGCCGCCGGGCCAGTTCCACCACGATCCGCCGCGGACCCCACGCCCGGTGCTGACGCCGCAACTTCAGCACCGCCGCCTCCACTCCCGCCGGCATCTGGTGCAGACACGACCTCGGCCGGTGCGAGCAATCGGCCAACGCCTCGAGCCCACCGTCCTCATACCGGGCCAACCAGGCATGGACCGTCTGCCGCGACACACCCCACTGCTGGGCCACCGAGCTCACCGGATGGCCCTCGGCGATCACCGCCAGCACCGCCAGATAGCGCTGCTCCGCCACGCTCAACTCCCTCATCGAAGGAGCGTCAAGGATCAGCCGAAACAGCTGTCAACCATCAACCGCAACACTGTCGCGACTCACCCGAAGCCCCGTGGTCAAGCATCAGGCGCAACAGCACAGATATAGGAGTGCCCCCGGCAGGATTCGAACCTGCGACACACGGTTTAGGAAACCGATGCTCTATCCCCTGAGCTACGGGGGCTCGTCGGCGCCTGCGCCGGGTGGGGCGTACGGCCGAGAGGGTATCGGGGACGGCGTCCCGCGGATCGGCGCGGGGGCGGCGAGGCGCACTACCGTCGGGTCATGATGGGCCTGCTGGCGGTGCTGGGCCTCCTCGCCCTGCTCGCCGCGGTGATCGTCTGGGCCGTCGCGCCCGAACGCCGGCTCTCGGTGCCGGGCGGGCGGCCGGTGCTGCCGCCGCGCCGCCGGGCCGAGATGGCCGCCGCGGTCGCCGCTGCGCGCTGGACGCCGGCCCACGACGAGGTCGACGGCCGGGCCCGCGTGCTGCTGCGCCGCTCCTGCACCGGTCTCGACGGGCTGCCGGTCGTCCTCGAGGAGCGCGCCTTCGACCAGTTCGCCGTCGACGACCCGGCCTGGGAGGCGCGATTCACCGAGGCGATGGCCGGGGCGCGCTTCCGGTGCGGATACCTCAACCGCGAGGAGGACGGCGCGTAGGCCCGTCGGCGGGACCGGGGAGGGGCGGCGGCAGGATGGTCGTCATGGGACAGGTCGTCGCCACCGCCGAACACGTCGTCCGTGCGCCTGCCGAGCAGGTGCGGACAGGGCTCGCCGACTACGCCGGGACCCGCCGCCGGGCGCTGCCCGAGCAGTTCTCGGACTACCGGGTCGAGGCCGGCGGCCAGGGCGCGGGCACCCGCGTCGCCTGGCGCTTCGCCGCGACCTCCAAGCGGGTCCGCGACCAGGTCGTGGAGGTGGAGCAGCCCGACGCCGACACCCTCGTCGAGCGCGACACCCGCTCCTCCATGGTCACCACGTGGACGGTCCACCCCGCGGACGCGGGCACCACGACCGTCCGGGTGCGGACGACGTGGGACGGCGCGTCCGGGATCGGCGGCTTCTTCGAGCGCACCTTCGCGCCGAAGGGGCTGCGCCGGGTGTACCTCGACCTGCTCGTCCGGTTCGAGCGGGAGCTGGCCGCCGGGGCCTGACCCGCGCCCCGCTCGCCCGGGCCCGGCGGGGGCGGCCGCCGCGGGGGACCATGGGCCGGTGACCTCCGCCCCGCCCGCCGCCACCGCCGTCCCCGGGCTGGCGGAGCTGGCCGACCTGGTCGCCGACGGCGACGTGCTCGTGCTCTCCGGCGCCGGGCTGTCCACCGACTCCGGGATCCCGGACTACCGCGGGGCCAGCGGCTCGCTGCGCCGGCACACGCCGATGACCTGGCAGACCTTCCGCCGCGACCCCCGCGGCCGGCACCGGTACTGGGCGCGCAGCTTCGTCGGCTGGCGGCAGATGCGCCGGGCCCGGCCCAACGCCGGGCACCGCGCGGTCGCCGACCTGCAGGCGGCCGGCCTGCTCAGCGGTGTGGTCACGCAGAACGTCGACGGACTGCACCAGGCGGCCGGCGCCCGCGACGTCGTCGAACTGCACGGCGGCCTGGACCGCACGATCTGCCTGCAGTGCGGCGACGTCGCCTCCCGCGCGCTGCTCGACGAGCGGCTGCGCGCCGCCAACCCGCACTTCGGGCCGCGCGCCGACGAGGTGAACCCCGACGGCGACGCCGAGCTGCCCGACGAGGTGCTCGACGGGTTCGTCATGGTCGACTGCCTGGCCTGCGGCGGCGGGCCGCTCAAGCCCGACGTCGTCTTCTTCGGCGAGACGGTGCCCCGCGACCGCGTCGCGCACTGCTTCGCCCTGCTGGAGGACTCCGGGGGCCTGCTGGTGCTCGGCTCCTCGCTGACCGTCATGAGCGGCTACCGGTTCGTGCTGCGCGCCGCCGAGCTGGGCATCCCCGTCGGCGTGGTCAACCTGGGGGAGACCCGCGGCGACGCGAAGGTCGACGTCAAGGTCGACGCCCCGCTCGGCACGGTGCTGCCCGAGCTGGTCGCGCGTCTCGCGTGAGCCGCGACGTCGAGCGCACCGGCGACGGCCGCTGGATCGTCGTCGACGGCCGCCGCTGGCGCGCCGCCGACCCCGCGCTGCCCGACGACGTCCGCGCCCGCCTGCTGCACCACCTCGGCGTCGCCCGGTCCGGGGTTCGGGCGGCCGGCCGGGCCGACGACGCCACTGCCCTGGCCGCCGCCCGCGCCCGGGTGCAGCTGGCCAAGACGGGGCTGGGGGAGCGGGGCACCGCCTGGTGGGAGCAGGACGACGACGCCCGCCGCGACCGCTGGGAGACCGCGCTGCGGGAGCTCGACGCCGGCGACTGAGCGGGCGGTCGGGGCCGGTCTCGGCGAGGATCGGGGGCGATGCAGACCTTCCTGCCGGTGGCCGACTTCGCCGAGAGCGCGCGGCTGCTGGACTCCCCGCGGCTGGGCAAGCAGCGGGTGGAGACCCTCCAGGTGCTCCGCGCGCTCGAGCTCCCCGACTACGGCTGGGTGTCCCACCCCGTCGTCCGCATGTGGCGGGGGCGCACCCCGGCGCTGGTCGCCTACGGCCTGGCGATGGTGCGGGTCTGGCAGGAGCGCGGCTTCGCCGACAGCACGTACACGCTGATCGGGGAGTTCGCGCCCGACGTCGTCGACGCCTCGCAGGAGGAACTGGCCGCCGCGGGCCTGCTGCCCTCGTGGCTGGGCGACCCGGCGCTGCACCTGTCGCACCGGTCCAACCTGCTGGCCAAGGACCCGCAGTTCTACCGGCCGCAGTTCACCGAACGCTTCGGCACCGAGCCCGACGACCTGCCGTACCTGTGGCCCGAGCCCGACGACCTGCCGCCGTCCGCGGGACCGGAGGGCGTGCGGGTGTGGGTGGTGCGCCCGCGCAACCACAACGAGCTCGGCGCCTGCCTCGCCGCCGGCGTCGTCGGGCTGGGCACCCAGTCGGGGATCGACGTCGACGCGACCGGCCTGGCCCCGGCCGAGCTGCGCGCACTGGCCAGGGAGCTGTCGGGCCGGCGCCCGTCGAAGGACCTGCGCCAGCTGTCGACGTTCCTCGACGAGATCCGGCCCGGGGACCCGGTCGCGCTGCCGGTCGAGCGCGGCGCCGGGCTGCTGCTCGGCGAGGTCGTGGGGGACTACCTGTTCGAGGGCCGGGAGCTGCTGCCGCACCGGCGTCCGGCCCGGTGGGACCGCGTCGTCCCGCGCGCGGCGGCCCGGCCCCCGGCGACGCTGCAGGACCCGCGCGCCCTGTTCTCCGTCGTCCTCGACCCCGCCGCGGGGGGGGGGGGGGGGGGGGGGGGGGGGGGGGGGGGGGGGGGGGGGGGGGGGGGGGGGGGGGGGGGGGGGGGGGGGGGGGGGGGGGGGGGGGGGGGGGGGGGGGGGGGGGGGGGGGGGGGGGG
>NZ_JBJGZP010000031.1:0-39060 GCF_054050555.1 Blastococcus sp. SYSU D00695
GGGGGGACGGCGGCGGGGCGGGGGGCGGGTGGTCGGCGGGGATCAGACCGCGCAGGTGCCGTCCGCGCAGCCCTCGGCGGCGGGGACGGTGACCAGCGGGTGGGCGTCGGCCCACGCCTTCTCGAGCACCTGCAGCAGCAGCTCGGCCGGCTGCGCGCCGGCTGCGCCGTAGCGGCGGTCGACGACGAAGAACGGCACCCCGGTGGCCCCGAGCGCCCGGGCGGTGGCGATGTCCTCCTCGACGGCCGGCCGGTGGCGGTGGTCGGTCAGCGCGGCGCGCACGTCGGCCTCGTCCAGGCCCACCTCGACGGCCAGCGGCACCAGCGCGTCGACGTCGAAGACCGATCGGCCCTCCTCGAAGTACGCGTGCAGCAGGCGCTCCTTCGCCTCGGCCTGCAGCCCGTGCTCAGCGGCCAGGTGCAGCACCTCGTGCGCGAGCAGCGTGTTGCCGCTGACGCCGTCGGCCAGCTCGTAGCGCAGGCCCTCGCCGGCGGCGGTCTCCTCGACGTGGCGCATCGTGGCCCGCATCTCCTCGACGCTGCGGCCGTACTTGGCGGCGAGCGCGGGCAGCGTCGAGTGGGTCTCCCCCTCGGGGACGCTCGGGTCCAGCTGGAACGACCGCCACACGACCTCGACCTGGTCGCGGTGCGGGAACCGCTCCAGGGCGGTCTCCAGCCGCCGCTTGCCGATGTAGCACCAGGGACAGACGACGTCGCTCCACACCTCTACGCGCACGGACGACGCAACCGCGGCCGGCCTGCGGTCATTCCGGCCCGTGCGCCCGGGCCCGGGCCCGGCCGTCGCCGGGGGTGGGGTCGAGGAAGACGTAGCGGACGCCGCCGTGCCGGGACACCAGCCGCCGCTCGGCCTCGTCGGAGGCCCGCTCGACGTCGGCGACCGTCGCGGAGTCCTCGAAGTCGACCTTGGCGGACACGATCAGCTGGCCCGGCCCGATCACCGACGTGAGGAGCACCGGGACGGCGCTCACCTGCGGCAGCGCCTCGATCTCGGCCCGGAGCCCGTCCTGGACCCGCTGCGGCACCGACTGGCCGATCAGCAGCGACACGTTGGCCCGGGCGAGCGCCGCGGCGACGACGAGGAGCAGCACCCCGATGAGGATGGCGGCGACGCCGTCCCACACCGGGTCGCCGGTGACCTGCTCCAGGAGCAGGCCGAGTGCGGCGAGCACCAGGCCGACGAGCGCGGCGCTGTCCTCGAAGGTGACCGCCTTGACGGCGGTGTCGCTGGTCTCGGCGAGGTAGCGGCGCGCGGTGGTCCCCTCCCGGCGTGCCTCGGCGCGGACCTGCCGGACGGCCTTGAGCCACGACGCGCCCTCGAGGACGAAGGAGACGGCCAGGACGACGTAGGCGACCAGGGGGTCGCCCTGCTCCTCGCCCTCGAGGATCGTCTCGACGCCCTGGTAGAAGGAGAAGCCGGCGCCGAGGGTGAAGGTGGCCAGGCAGGCCAGCAGCGCCCAGAAGTAGGTCTCCCGCCCGTACCCGACGGGGTGCCGCTCGTCCGGGGCGCGGTCACCCCGCTTCAGCGCGACGAACAGCAGCACCTCGGTGATCGTGTCGGCCAGCGAGTGCGCCGCCTCCGACAGCATCGCCGAGGAGTGGCTGATCAGGCCGCCCACGAGCTTGGCGACGGCGATCCCGAGGTTGGCCAGGCCCGCGACGACGACCGTGGCGGTGGACTCCCCGCCCGAGTCCGGGCCGCCCGCGTCCGGGCCGCCCGCGTCCGGGCCGCCCGCGTCCGAGCCGCCCGCGTCCGAGCCGCCCGGCCCGCCCGGCCGGCTCCCGCCGGGGTCGCCCTCCGCCTGGGCCGCGCGCAGGAGGGCGTGCTCGGGGGTGGGCGCCGGTTCCGTCACGGCGCGGGCAGTGCCCGGGACGGGCCCGGGTCATGCACCGCCGGGGGCGACGCGTGTCGCCCCCGGCGGTGCCGGATCAGCGGTGGGCCGTCAGCGGACGCCGACGAGGTCCACCACGAACACCAGCGTGGCGCCGGGCTTGATGACGCCGCCGGCGCCGCGGTCGCCGTAGGCCTTGTGCGCGGGGATGGTCAGCCGCCGGCGGCCGCCCACGCGCATGCCCGCGATGCCCTCGTCCCAGCCCTGGATGACCATGCCGACGCCCAGGCGGAACTCCAGCGGGTCGCCGCGGTCCCAGGACGCGTCGAAGGTCTCGCCGCCGTCGTGGGTGACGCCCACGTAGTGCGCGCTCACCAGGCTGCCCGGGGTCGCCTCGGGCCCGTCGCCGACGGTGATGTCCTCGATCACCAGGTCGGCCGGGGCCGGCCCGGTGGGTGGGTCGACGTCCGGTCGGGTCAGCTCCGCCACGGTTCTCCCTCCTGCACCGGGGAGGTCCCGGCACCGGCGTCCATCCAAGCAGCGCCGGCCCGGGCCGGCTCCCCGGCCACCTGCGCCGCCGGGACGGGCACGTGGTCCAGCGGGTGCGCCAGCTCGTCGGCGCGCAGCCGGGCGGCCAGCAGCGCGACCGCCGCCATGACCGGCGGCGCGAGCCCGGCGAGCAGGAAGGTGGCCGTCAGGCCGATGGCCTCGCTGACGGTGCCCGCGAGCGCCATGGACAGCGGCATGAGGCTCATCGACGTGAAGAAGTCCAGGCTGGAGACCCGCCCGAGCAGGGCCGGCGGCACCCGCCGCTGCAGCAGGGTGCCCCAGATGACGGTGCCGGCCTGGAAGGTCGCGCCCATGACCGCGCCGGCGGGGACCATGAACCACAGCGACGGGGAGAAGCCGAAGACCACCATGGGCATGCACCCCACGCCCCACAGACCGATCATCACGGTCAGGTAGCGCCGGGGCAGCCGCAGGGAGGCGACGGCGACGGAGCCCAGCGCGCCGCCGACGCCGAACGCGGCCAGGACCCACGCGTGCTGCGCGGCGCCCCCGCCGGCGTCGGTGACCACGTAGGGCACGAGCACCTCGAACGGCCCGATGAACACCAGCACCAGCCCGGCCGCGAACAGCAGGGTGGACAGCAGCCACGGCGTCCGCGCCATGTAGCCGAAGCCCTCGCGGACGTCGGCCAGCAGCCCGGTCTCCCCCCGCTCGCGGCGCACCGGGAGCGCCGGCAGGGCCCGCGCGGTGACGGCGGCCAGCGCCGCGGACACCGCCGTCGCCGCCAGCGCCACCCCCGGGGAGGTGGCCGCGACCAGGAAGCCGGCGGCGGCCGGGCCGGCCGCCTGGGCCAGCAGCGGGCGGACCATCCCCTCCAGGCCGTTGGCCGCCAGCAGCTCGTGCGCGGGGACCAGCGAGGGCACCAGCGCGGAGTACGCCGGGTAGTACAGCCCCATCGCGATGCCGGTGAGCGCGGACACCACGCCCAGGTGCCAGGTGGCCAGCCCGCCCACCAGGGAGAGCAGCGCGACCGCGCCCGTGCTGACCGCGTCCACGACGCCGACCGCCACCAGGATCCGCCGCTGCGGGACCCGGTCGGCCAGCGCGCCGCCGATGAGCGTGCTGGCCAGCATGCCCACGGCGCTGGCGCCCGCGACCACGCCGAGGACGGCGGGGCCGGCGCCCAGCTCGACGACCTGCCACACCAGCGCGATCGCCCACAGGCCCTGGCTGAACAGCGACAGCGCGAGCGACAGGGCCAGCAGCCGGTACCCGCCCGAGCGCAGGGGCGCGAGCGCGCGCGGCAGCCTGAGCACGAGCGGGGGCCTCCTCGTGAGGTGGGGGATGCAGGTCATCGTGCACCACGGGTGTGACCGGCGTCGCGCGACTTTCCCGAGGTGACCCCCGGAACGTGCGCGTCCCGTCCGGGCGGACGGCGGCGGGGTGCAGGCCGCGTCCGCTCGTGCTGGGCTGGGGGCGTGGACCCGACCTCGCCGCCCTGGTGGACCAGCGCCGTCGTCTACCAGGTCTACCCGCGCTCGTTCATGGACTCCGACGGCGACGGCGTCGGCGACCTCGGCGGCGTCCTGCAGCGGCTGGACCACCTGGTCGACCTGGGCGTCGACGTCCTCTGGCTCTCGCCGGTGTACCCCTCGCCGCAGGCCGACAACGGCTACGACATCAGCGACTACCAGGGCATCGACCCGCTGTTCGGCGACCTCGCGACGTTCGACCGGCTGGTCGCCGAGCTGCACGACCGCGGCATCCGGCTGGTGATGGACCTGGTGGTCAACCACACCAGCGACCAGCACCCGTGGTTCACCGAGAGCAGGGCGAGCCGCACGTCATCGAAGCGGGACTGGTACTGGTGGCGGCCGCCGCGGGCGGGCATGCGCGCCGGGGAGCCGGGTGCGGAGCCCACGAACTGGCAGTCGTTCTTCTCGGGTCCGGTGTGGGAGCTCGACGAGGCGTCCGGCGAGTACTGGCTGCACCTGTTCGACCGCCGCCAGCCCGACCTGAACTGGGAGAACCCGCAGGTCAGGCAGGCGGTGTACGCGATGATGCGGTGGTGGCTCGACCGCGGGGTCGACGGCTTCCGCATGGACGTGATCAACATGATCAGCAAGGACGTCGCGCCGGACGGGTCGCTGCGCGACGGGCCGCCGCTGCCGGGCTCGGCGTGGGGGGACGGGTCGGCGTCCTACCTGTGCGGGCCCCGGGTCCACGAGTTCCTGCAGGAGATGCACCGCGAGGTGTTCGCCGGGCGGGAGGGCGGGTTCCTGACCGTCGGCGAGATGCCGGGCGTGACCGTCGAGCAGGCGCGGCTGTTCACCGACCCGGCGCGGGCCGAGGTGGACATGGTGTTCCAGTTCGAGCACGTCGGCCTGGACCACGGGACGTCGAAGTGGGACGTGCACCCGCTGCGCATGCGCGACCTCAAGGCCTCGTTCGGCCGCTGGCAGGCCGGCCTGGCCGACGTCGGCTGGAACTCCCTCTACTGGGACAACCACGACCAGCCGCGGGCGGTCTCCCGTTTCGGCGACGACTCCCCGCGCCACCGGCGCGACTCGGCGACCTGCCTGGCCACGCTGCTGCACCTGCACCGGGGGACGCCGTACGTCTACCAGGGCGAGGAGCTGGGGATGGCCAACGCCCCGTTCGCCTCGCTGGAGGACTTCCGGGACGTCGAGTCGCTCAACCACCACGTGCACGCGGTCTCCGCCGGCGCCGACGCCGCCGCCGTCCTGGCCGCCCTGCGCCGCATGAGCCGGGACAACGCCCGCACCCCCGTGCAGTGGGACGCCTCGCCGAACGCCGGGTTCACCACCGGGACGCCGTGGATCACGGTCAACCCCGACCACGTCGAGTGGAACGCCGCCGCGCAGCGCGACGACCCGGACTCGGTGTTCAGCCACCACAAGCGGCTGATCGCGCTGCGGCACGAGCTGCCCGTGGTCGCCGTCGGGGACTTCCACATGCTGCTGCCCGACCACGACGACGTGTACGCGTTCACCCGCTCCCTGCGCGGGGAGACGCTGCTCGTCGTCTGCAACCTGTCGGCGACGCCGTACGACCTGGCGGGGCTGCTGCCCGAGGCGGTCGGCGCCGAGCTGGTGCTGGGGAACCTGCGCGACCCCGGGCCGCAGCTGCGCGCGTGGGAGGCGCGGGTCCTGCGGCCCGGGTGACCGTCAGCCGACGGGCGCGATCCGGCCGACGGTGCCCGACGCGGCCTCGTAGGCCGCCCCCACGCGCAGCACGGTGGCCTCGTCGAAGGGGCGCCCGGTCAGCTGCATGCCCAGCGGCAGCCCCGCGGCGTCGACGCCGACGGGCAGCGCCAGCACCGGCAGCCCGGTGAGGTCGCCCGGCAGGGTGAGCCGCACCAGCGCGGAGGTCACGTCCTCGGTGGCGCCGTCGGGCCAGCTGACGACGTGGGCCCCGACCTCGGGCGCGGGCACGGGCGCCGCCGGGGTCAGCACGACGTCGACGTCGTCGAACAGGGCCGCCCAGTCCCGCTGGACGAGCGTCCGGACCCGCAGCGCGGTGACGTGGTCGGTGGCCGGGACCAGCTGCCCCACCTCCAGCAGCAGCCGGACGTCGTCGGTGTAGAGGTCGGCGCTGGTCCGCAGCGTCTCCCGGTGGTAGGCGCTGGCCTCGGGCATGAGGATCGCCCACGCGGCTGGGAGCACCTGGTCGGCGCGGGGGAGCGTGACCTCGCGCAGGCGGGCGCCCTGCGCCTCCAGCACGCCGGCCGCCGCGCGCACGGCCGCCGCGACGTCGTCGTGCAGGCGGCCGGCGCCGCCGTCGGCGAGCACCCCGATCCGCAGCCCGGCGACGCCGCGGTCCAGGTCGGCGGCGTGCCGCGGGACCGGCACGTCGACCGTGGCCGGGTCGAGGGGGTCGTGGCCGGCGATCGCGTCGAGCACCCAGGCGCAGTCGACGACGTTGCGCGCCAGCGGGCCGACGTGGTCCAGCGACCACGACAGCGGGGTGACGCCGCGGCGGGAGACGCGGCCGTAGGTCGGCTTCAGGCCGACGGTGCCGCACAGCGCCGCCGGGATGCGGATGGACCCGGCGGTGTCGCTGCCCAGGCCGACCATGCAGGACCCGGCGGCGACCGCGGCCGCGGACCCGCCGCTGGAGCCGCCCGGGATGCGGCCGGTGTCCCACGGGTTGCGGGTGGTGGGCGTGATCGTCCCGTAGGCGAACTCGTGGGTGTGGGTCTTGCCGACCGGGACCATGCCGGCGGCGCGCAGCCTCGCGACGGCGACGGCGTCGGTGTCCGGGACGCGGCCCGCCCGCACCCGGGAGCTGCTGGTCGCGGGGACGCCGGCGCTGTCGAACAGGTCCTTGATGCCCAGCGGGATGCCGTGCAGGGGGCCGAGGTACCGGCCGGCGGCGATCTCCTGCTCGGCGTGCCGGGCGGTCTCGCGGGCCGAGTCGGCCGTCACACAGGCGTAGGCGGTGAGGGCCGGCTCGGTGGCCTCGAGGCGCGCCAGCACCGAGTCGACCAGTTCGACCGGGGACAGCCGGCGGGCCGCGATCTCGGCGGCCGCCGCGGCGACCGGCAGCCGGTACGGCTCCACGGTCAGGACCGCCGGCGCGCGTCGAAGGATGCGGCCGGTGGCGTCTCCCCCAGCGGCACGTCGTCGAGCCGGGCGACCAGCGCCTGGATGCCCTCCGCCATGGCGCCGACCAGTGCCCGGCGCTCCTCCGGGAGGTCGAGGCGGGCGGCACGCAGCGCGGCGGTCAGCGCGTCGCCGGAGGAGGACCGGGAGGTGGGGGGCACGGCGGGGCTCCTGGGGGCCGGGGGGACGACGGCCCCGAGCCTGGCCTGCGCGTCCCGGGCCCGCAACGTCGTCCGGGCTCAGGCCGCCGGCCGGGCACCCGTCCGCGCCCCGCCGGCCAGCACCCGCGCGTAGTGCCCGATGAGCTCGTCGCCGACCGCCGCCCAGGTCCGGTGGACGACGGAGCGGCGCGCGCGGGCCGCGGCCGCCCGCAGCGCCAGCCGGTCGTCGCGCAGGCCGGCGACGATCGCGGCCAGCACCCGCGGGTCGTCGCCGCTCCACAGCCACCCGTTGCGCCCGTGCCGCACGAGGTCGAGCGGCCCTCCCGCAGCGGCCACCACCGCGGGCACGCCGGCGGCCAGCGCCTCCTGCACGGCCTGGCAGAACGTCTCGTCGCGGCCGGGATGGACGAACAGGTCGAGGGAGGCCACGAGCCGGCCGAGGTCCTCCCCCGTCCGCTGGCCGGTGAACACCGCCCCGGGCAGCGCCCGCTCCAGCCGCCGCCGGCACGGACCGTCCCCGGCGATGACCAGCCGCACGCCGGGCAGCCGGGCGACGTCGGCCAGCAGGTGCAGCCGCTTCTCCACGGCCAGCCGGGCGACGACGCCGACCAGCAGCTCGCCCGCGGGGGCGAGCGTGGCGCGCAGGTCGGGGTCCCGGCGGCGCGGGTCGAACTGGCGGCCGTCGACGCCGCGGGCCCACAGGGCCAGCTCCGCGACGCCGCGGCTGCGCAGGACGGCGGCGGTCGCCGAGGACGGCGCCAGCGTCAGGTCCGCCGTCCCGTGCACCCGGCGGACCAGCCGGTCGGCCAGCGCGGGCCCTCCGGGCAGCCGGTAGCGGCGGGCGAAGGCCGCCAGGTCGGTCTGGAAGACGGCGACGACCGGGATGCCCAGCTCGCGGGCCGCGCGGCCGGCCGCGGCGCCGAGCAGCGCCGGCGAGGCCAGGTGGACGACGTCGGGCCGCAGCCGGCGGAGGGTGTCGGCGAGGTCGAGCCCGGGCCGGGCGACGGCGAGCCCGCGGTAGCCGGGCAGCGTCATGGCCGGCACCCGCTCGACCTCGATCGGCGCCCCGCAGGCGCTGGTGTAGCTCTCGCCGCTGGGCGCCAGGACCACCGGGCCGTGACCGCGGACGGCGAGGTGGTCGGCGACCCGGACGACGGAGTTGACCACGCCGTTGACCGCCGGCCGGAAGGTCTCGGCGACGACGGCCACCCGCAGGCCGGCGACCGGCGGGGCGCCCGCGCCGGGCACGGCGGGGCTGAGGGCTCTGGTCACGGGGCCAGGGTCGGCACCGGACGTGTCCACCCGGTGAGCAGCGGGGATCCGCCGGCGTCACCCCGGCCGAACTCCTGCGCCGACCGGCCCGGCCGGCCGCGCGGTCACGCGAGGGGCGAGCGGGGCAGCATCCGGTCGCTGATGATCCGCTTCTGGATCTCGCTGGTGCCCTCGAAGATCGTGGTCAGGCGGGCGTCGCGCCAGTGCCGCTCGACCTGGCGCTCGGTGGTGTAGCCGTTGCCGCCGTGCAGCTGCATCGCCTGGTTGGTGACGCGGACGGCCATCTCGGTCGCCTCCAGCTTCACCATCGCGGCCTCCCGGTCGCAGGGGACGCCGTGGTCGAGCAGGTGCGCCACCTGCCGGTAGAAGGCGCGGCTCTGCTCGACCTGCGAGGCCATCTCGGCGACGGCGAAGCGCAGCGCCTGGAAGTCGGCGATGGGGTGGCCGAACTGCTCGCGCTCCTGCAGGTAGACGACGGAGTCCTCGAGCGCCGCGCGGGCCAGGCCGACGGCGCGGGCGGCGGTGTGGACGCGGGCGGTGTCGAGGAACTCCTTGGCCTTGCGCATCCCGGCCCGGGCGCGGTCCTCCACCTCGCCCTCGGCGGCGTTGGCGTCGTCCAGCACGTTGCCCGCCGGGATGCGGACGCCGTCGAAGGTCAGGTCCCAGGTGAGGAAGCCGTGGTAGCCGACCTTGTCGATCGGGGAGCCGGTGAGGCCCGGGGGGAAGGCGCCGCGCTCCTTCTCCAGCAGGAGGGTGCGCAGGCCCCGGGAGCGCGGCTCGCCCTCCTCGGGGTCGCGCTCGCGGACCAGGACCTGGATGAAGTCCGCGGCCTCGGCGTTGCCGCACCAGCGCTTGCGGCCGGTGACCACCCACTCGTCGCCGTCGAGCACCGCGCGGGTGGAGATGCCGGCGAGGTCGGAGCCGGCGTCGGGCTCGGACAGGGCGATGGCCCCGATCCACTCGCCGCGCGCGCTGCGGCGGAGCAGGTCCCGGCGGCGGTCGGCGTCGGGCAGCGTCGTCCCGAGGCCCTGCGCGCGGGCGAGGATGCTGGCGGTGCTCATCCAGGCGCGGGCCAGCTCCTCGGACACCATGCAGTACTCGAAGACGCCCAGGCCCAGGCCGCCGTGCTCGGCGGGCACGGTGATGCCGAACCAGCCGAGGTCGGCGATCCGCTGGAGCAGCGAGGCCGGGATGAGGCCCTTCCTCGGGTCCAGCTCGTCGGCGACCGGCAGGACCTCCTCCATCGCGAAGCGCCGGGCCTGCAGCTGCAGGGCCTCGCGCTCGGGGGTGTGCCACGGCGGGAGCAGGTCCGGCGGGCGCGCCGCGAGCGGCTCGGGGTTCGGGCTGGCGGTCCCGCTCGACGTCATCGTCGCTGGCTCCTGCTCGCACTCGGCGGTCGTGCCTGCACTGTGGCCGCTCGACCCCACGGCCGCATCCCGCGCGCGCCCCCGCCCGCGGCACCGCTGCCGCGGCCGGGGTTGCAGCCGCCGGGGCAGCAGCCCCGGCGTGCTCAGCGGGTGGCGCGCTCCCGGGCCAGCGCGATGTAGTGCTCGACGGCGGCCGGGTCGTCGACCGTGCCGGTGTTGACCGCCTTCTGCGGGTCGACGCCCTGGAACAGCCGCTTGAGCGGCACCTCCAGCCGCTTGCCGGTGCGGGTGTGCGGCACCGCGGGGACGGCGATGACCTCGTCGGGCACGTGCCGGGGGCTGGCCTGGGTGCGGATCGCGCCGCGGATCCGGGCGACCAGGTCGTCGGTGAGCTCGGCGCCGGGGGCCAGCTGCACGAACAGCGGCATCCAGTAGCCGCCGTCGGGCTGCTCGACGCCCAGCACCACGCAGTCGGCGATCTCCGGGATCGCCTCGACGGCGGCGTAGATGTCCGCCGTCCCCATGCGGACGCCGCCCCGGTTCAGCGTCGAGTCCGACCGGCCGGTGATGAGGCAGGTGCCGCGCTCGGTGATCTCCAGCCAGTCGCCGTGGCGCCAGACGCCCGGCCACGGCTCGAAGTAGGACTCCCGGTAGCGGGTGCCGTCGGGGTCGGCCCAGAAGTACAGGGGCATCGAGGGCATGGGCTCGGTGATGACCAGTTCCCCCAGCGCGCCGACGACCGGGTGGCCGTCCTCGTCCCAGGCCGCGGCGGCCACGCCCAGCATCGGCCGCTGCAGCTCGCCGACGGTGACCGGCAGGAGCAGGGAGCTGCCGACGAACCCGGTGGCGACGTCGGTGCCGCCCGACAGCGACCCGAGGAGGAGGTCGCGGCCGACCGCCTCGTACACCCAGCGGAAGGCGGCGGACGGCAGCGGTGAGCCGGTCGAGCCGAGGGTGCGCACGCGGGACAGGTCGTGCGCCTCGCCGGGACGGATGCCGGCCTTCTGGCAGGCGGTCAGGTAGCCGGCGCTGGTGCCGAGGTAGGTGACGCCGATGCGCTCGGCGAGCGCGAACTGGGCGTCGACCGACGGGTACGCCGGGGCGCCGTCGTGCACGACGACCGTGGCTCCGACCAGCAGCGCCGAGGTGGCGATGTTCCACATGATCCAGGCGGTGGAGGCGTACCAGTAGAAGCGGTCCCCGGGGCGGACGTCGCCGTGCAGGGCCAGCTGCTTGTGCTGCTCGAGGGTGACGCCGCCGTGCCCGTGCACGATGCCCTTCGGCAGGCCCGTCGTGCCCGAGGAGTAGACGATCCACAGCGGGGCGTCGAAGGGCAGCGGCTCGAATCGCGGCTCCTGCTCGTCGGCGACGGCGTCGGCCCAGGCCAGCACCTCGCCGGGGCCGCTCGCGGGCAGCTCGTCGGGGAACAGCCGGGGGACGGCGATCGTCGCGCGGACGGTCGGCAGCGCGGCGCGGAGCTCGGCGACCACCTCGCGCCGGTCGTGCGGGCGGCCGTTGAAGCGGTAGCCGTCGACGGCGACGAGCACCGTCGGCTCGATCTGGGCGAAGCGGTCCAGCACGCTGCGGGTGCCGAAGTCGGGCGCGCAGGAGGACCACACGGCACCGATCGAGGCGGCACCGAGGAAGGCGACGACGGCCTCGGGGACGTTGGGCAGGTAGCCGGCCACCCGGTCGCCGCGGCGCACCCCGAGCCGGCGCAGCGTCTCTGCGAAGGCGCCGACCTGCCGGCGCAGCTGCGTCCACGAGACCTCGACCGGCTCGGCGTCCCCGGACAGCACCTGCTCGGTCACGGCGATCAGGGCGGGGGCGTCGCCGCCGTCGTGCCGCAGCGCCAGCTCGGCGTAGTTGACCGTCGTCCCGGGGAACCACTCCGCGCCGGGCATCTCGCGCCGGGTCAGCACGCGGTCGTCGGGGACGCCGGGCAGCACGCCGCTCCAGTCGGCGATGTCGGCCCAGAACTGGTCGAGGTGCTCCACCGACCAGCGCCAGAGCCGGTCGTAGTCCAGCGGGTCGCCGAGGTCGACGCCCCGCCGCCGGGTCACGTGGCCGGCGAAGTCGGCCAGCCGCGTGGCCCGGATGGAGTCGGGGGTGGGCCGCCAGAGGACGTCAGGGGCGTGGTCGCTCACACCCGCAGCCTGCCACCGCGACCCCATGCGTTTCACGTGACACATCGGACTCGCCCGCGTGACCGGGTGTGACCGGTCCGTCCCGGGATCCACCCCAACGGGCGACCCGTTCCGGTTGGCGCTCGCCCGGCGATCGGGGTCACGCTCGGCTACGAGTCGACAACGCTGAGTCGAGGACTCGGCGCCGAGCGCTGGGGGCGGGCATGGCCGGACGCGAGCACGGAGCCGCCGGGCTCCGTCGCGTCCTGGGGCGCGCTCTCGCTGTCGGCGGGCTCGGCGCCGGACTCTGGCTGGCCGGACAGCTCACCGCGACCGCGTCGGCCGACGAGCTGCCCGCGCCCGACCCGCTCGGCGGCGCCGTCGCCTCGGTCGGGGAGCTCACGGCGGCCGTTGGGGATGCGTTCCCGTCCGTGGTGCACGAGGTGCTGCCCGCCGTCGTCCGCCCCCCGGGAGCCGACGCGCCGCCCTCCGGCGGGGCGCCGGCACCGGTCCTCCCGCCCGTGGTCGCCCCGCTGGTGGACGCCGCCGCGCCCGTGCTCACCCCAGTCGTCGAGGCCGCCGCGCCCGTGCTCACCCCAGTCGTGGACGCCGCCGCGCCCGTGTTGACGCCCGTGGTCGACGCCGCCGCAGCCGTGCTGCCGCCGGCGCTGCCGCCGGTCCTGACCGCAGTCGTCGACGACGTGGTCACCCCGCTGCTCGGGCTCCTGGAGCGCACGCCGCTCGGCTCGGTGGTCGACCGGGTGGACGCCGTGCTCGACGCCGTCGTCGGGCCGCTGCTGGGCGCCGGCCCGGCGATGCCGCCCGCGCCCGCTGCGCCGCCGTCGCCGTCGGCTGCTGACGCGCCCGGTGCTGCCACGCCCGCCGGTGCGGGTGACGGGGCATCGGGGCTCGCGGTCGCCGGCACCTGGGACACCGAGGAAGCGCCCGGCCGGCACGCCGTCAGCGCGCGGGTGAGCGCCGTCGCGGCGGGTGCCGCCGCGGGTGGCGCCTCCTCCCCCGACGGGCCGGCCGCCCCGTTCCTGCCCGCCGGCCCCTCGGCGTTGCCGCCGTCGGGCACCGGACCGTCGTCCGCCGCGGGTGGCGCGGGCACGGACCTGCTGCCCGCCGCCCTGCCCGCGGCCGGGTCGCCCGGCGACTCCGGCCTGCTCCGCGGCGTGCCCACCGAGGGCACCCCGCCGTCCTGCGGCACTCCCGAGGACCCCGCCACCTCTCCCGACTGAGTGCGGCGCCGCCGGCCGTCCGTGCCGGCGATGCGCCATTCCCCCGCCGTCCCACCGGGACCGGGGACCCACTCATCCGGAGAGGTACAGCCATGCACACCTGGATCCGTCGCGGCCTGCAGGCCGCGGTGTTCACCGGCGGCCTGTGGGCCGTCGGGACGGGGGTCGCGTCCGCGGACGACACCCTCGACGTCACGGTGCCGGTCACCGTGACCGACAACGCGCTCGCCGTCCTGGGCGACGCGCCCGTCGCGGGCGGCTCCCTGCCCGCGGTGTCCGCCGACGTGGGCGTCGACCTGGGGCCGCTGTCCGTGTCGGTGCCGGTGAGCGTCGGCGGGAACGCCGTCGGGGTGCTCGGTGGGGCGGCCGCGCAGCCGCCCGCGGCCGCGCCGACGGCAGGGCCGCCCGCGGACGTCGTCGTCCCCGTCACCGTCGCCGGCAATGCCATCGGCGTGGCTGGCGGCGCGACCGCGTCCGGCACCACGCCCCCACCGCCGGCCGTGGACGGGGACCCGCTCGGGATCGCCGTGCCCGTCACCGTCTGCGGCAACGGCATCGGCCTCCTGGGCGACGCCGCCGGCGGCTGCACGCCGGCACCGGCCACCGGCAACGGCCCGGGCGCCAGCGGGAACGGCCCGGGCGCCAGCGGGAACGGCCACGGCAACGGCAACGGCGGCAACGCCGGGAGCGGCGGCCTGCTCGACGTCGACCTGCCCGTCACCGTCTGCGGCAACGGCATCGGCCTTCTCGGCGACGCCGCCGGCGACTGCACGCCGGCACCGGCCACCGGCAACGGCCCGGGCGCGGGCGGCAACGGCCCGGGCGCCAGCGGGAACGGCCACGGTAACGGCCACGGCGGCAACGCCGGGGGCGGCGGCCTGCTCGACGTCGACCTGCCTGTCACCGTCTGCGGCAACGGCATCGGCCTCCTCGGCGACGCCGCCGGCGGCTGCACCCCCGCCGCGGCTCCCGGCACGGGCGGCAACGCCCCTGGCACCGGCACCGGTGCGGGCGGCGGCAACGCCCCTGGCACTGGCACCGTGGGTGGCGACGCATCCGGCGGCTTGCTGGACGTCGACCTGCCCGTCACCGTCTGCGGCAACGGCATCGGCCTCCTCGGAGATGCGGCGGGCACGTGCGGCGCGCCAGCGAGCGGTCCCGGCACCGGTGGTCCGGGCACGGGCGGTCCCGGCACGGGCGGTCCCGGCACCGGTGGTCCCGGCACGGGCGGCCCGGTGGTCGACGTCGACCTGCCGGTGACCGTCTGCGGCACGGGCATCGGCCTCCTCGGCTCGGGTTCCGCCACCTGCGGAGGCTCGACGCCCGGCGGTCCCGACATCCCGGAGGGTCCGGAAGGCCCCCAGGGTCCGCAGGGTCCGCAGGGTCCGCAGGGTCCGCAGGGTCCGCAGGGTCCGCAGGGTCCGCAGGGTCCGCAGGGTCCGCAGGGTCCGCAGGGTCCGCAGGGTCCGCAGGGGCCGGCCTGGCACTCCTACGGCCCGACAGCCGGCAGCCCGGTGACCGCCGTGCCCGCGTCCGGGGCGGCGTCGTCCAGCACGGCCGGCGCGGGCGAGCTCGCCTACACCGGCAGCGACACGGGGACGTGGGCGCTGCTGGCGGTGCTCTGCCTGCTGGCGGGGGCGGGTGCGCTGATGGGCGGCCGGCGCACGGCGGGCTGACCCGTTGACCGACGGCCGGGCCCACCCGGGTCCGGCCGTCGGCGACCGGCGCCCGATCCCGTCCGCCGTTAGGTTGCAGCCGTGGCAGACGCCGATCTGCGGTTCTACTTCGACCCGGTGTGCCCGTTCGCCTGGATGACCAGCGAGTGGGTCCGCCTCGTCGCCCGGCGCCGCGAGTACCGCGTGGAATGGCGCTTCATCTCGCTGCGACTGCTCAACGCCGCCGTGGACTACGCGGCCCAGTTCCCGCCCGACTACGAGGCCGGGCACACCGACGGGTTGCGCCTGCTGCGGCTGGCCGCGCGCGTCCGCGACGAGCACGGTCCGGACGAGGTCGACCAGCTGTACCGGGCGCTGGGCACGCGCATCTTCGGCGCACCGAACGGCCGGTCGCCTGCCGCCGGCACACGCGGCTCGGCGGAGTTCGTCCGTCCCGTTCTCGACGACCTCGGGCTCCCCGCCCACCTGGCGGACGCCCTCGATGACGCGAGCCGGGACGCGGTCGTGCAGGCCGAGACCGACGAAGCCCTCGCGCTGACCGGCAAGGACGTGGGGACGCCGATCCTCCACTTCCGCCCCCCGGGCGGCACGGCCTTCTTCGGGCCGGTGATCAGCCGGCTGCCGGGCGAGGAGGAGGCCGTCGAGCTGTGGGACCACGTCGTCGCGCTGGCCTCCTTCCCGGGGTTCGCGGAGCTCAAGCGGAGCCTGCGGGAGCGGCCACAGCTGCCGTCCTTCGGTGTGGTCGCCGGCGAGGTGGGCCGCGAGGAGGACTGGCACGGCGGCAGCCGGCGGCAGCGGCGGTGAGCGCGCCGGAGACCGAGCGCAACGTGCTCGGGGGGCCGCTCGAGCCGTGCGGCACCGACCCGATGACCGGCTTCTACCGGGACGGGTGCTGCCGCAGCGGACCCGACGACCTCGGCCGGCACACGGTCTGCGCCGTCGTCTCCGCCGACTTCCTCGCCCTGCAGCGGGAACTGGGCAACGACCTCAGCACCCCGCGGCCGGAGTACGGGTTCCCTGGGCTCGTCCCCGGCGACCGGTGGTGCGTGGTGGCCGCGCGGTGGCTGCAGGCGTTCCAGGCCGGCGCCGCCGCGGGCGTGGTGCTGGCCGCGACCAACGCCCGGGCCCTGGAGATCGTGCCGCTGGAGGCGCTGCGCCAGCACGCGGTCGATGTCCCCGACGACATCAGCGGACTGGACTGAGCGCCAACCACCCAGCTCGACCCGCCGGCACGCCCACTGCCCCCGCGGACGGTGTCCGTGGGGGTCGTCGGCGGCCTGTGGCCCTGGTGGCGGCTCGGCCCGAGGGGTGGGCTCGGCCCGAGGGGCGGGTCAGACGGGGACGAGGGTCGGCGTCCGCCCGATCCGATCAGCGGGTTCGCGGAGGTCATGGGCCGGCAGGGCGTCGGGATCGGATCCCTGATGCTGAGCCGGGGCGGTCTCGCGGCCTGGGCCGTCGTGGAGGTCGGGGACCTGGCCAGGCTCCGGGGCCTCGCCGGGATCGGCGTCGGGCGCCGGGTGGCCGGTGGGTGCGAGGTGGTCGTGGCGGGGGTGGATCTCGGTGCCGTCGGGGCGGTAGGTGTGCCAGACGCCGTCGGTGTCGCGTTCGATGGTGAATCCGGAGTGGACCTTGCCGTGGTGGCGTTCGCACAGCAGTGCGGTGTTGTCCAGGGTGGTCTCGCCGCCGAAGGCCCAGTGGATGACGTGGTGGGCTTCGCACCAGTGGGCGGGGGCATCGCAGCCGGCGAACACGCAGCCCTTGTCGCGCAGGTCCAGCAGGTGCCGGAGTGCGGCGGGCACGATGCGGACGTCCCGGCCGCGGTCGATGGGTTGCCCGTGCGGGCCCATGACGATGCGGGCGACGGTGGAGTCGCAGGCCAGCCAGCGGGCGCGGGCGGCGGAGATGGTGGCCCCGAACCCCATGGTGGCGGCGGTCGTGCCGGCCGCGGGATCGACCAGGTCGGCGAGTGGGAGCAGGGCGGCGATGCCGGGGCGGCGGGTGCGCTGCACCGGCACCGAGCCGGCGGCCAGCAGCAGGTCGGCGGCCTGCACCAGCGCGTCGGCGCGGAGCTGGGCGGGGGTGCGGTCGTCGCCGGCGGTGCGGGAGACCGCGGCGATCGGTTCGAGCACCGCCTTGACCTTCTCCCCGCCGACGGCGTCCAGTTCGCCGCGGACGGTGACGGTGCCGTCGGGGTGGGTGAGCAGGCACAGGCTGCGCCCGATCACCGGGTCGGGTTCGGGCCCGTCGGGGTCCAGCCGGGTCCGGTAGCCGGCGACGACCTGGGTGAGCACGATGTGCGGCTGCCCGGCGGCGATGGCGGCCAGCGCCGCCTCCACCTCCCCGACGTCCACGCCGGCGTCGGCGGCGGCGGCCAGCGCGGCCGGTGCGGCGATCGGGGCGATCGCGGTCACCTGGTCCACCCCGATCGTGCCGGCGGCGAACGCCGCCGCGGTGGCCGGCAGTGACTCCAGGGCGCGGCCGCGGCGCACCAGCGCGGCGGCGCTGTCGTGCCGCAGGCCGGTGTGGGTGCGCAGCCAGGCGGCCATGGTGGGCAGCCCGTCGCGCTCGCACGACCCCCGCGCGTCGGCGGCGCGCACCGCGGCGGTCAGCCGTGCGGCCAGCCGGTGGGACTGGGCGACCAGCGCGGCCACCTCGGCCAGAAGCACCCCGTCCGGCAGCCCGTGCCACCGCCCGGGATCACCTTCCACGTCATCCGAACACATGTACGAAGAATACCGGCCCAGGCGTTCTGCTGCAGCACGAATCCCCAGGTAAGACCGCTGTCCACGGATGCCAGGAGGGGCTTGACCGAGCGTTCATGACCGCCACCACGGACGGCCCGCGCAACCTCGGCGCTCAGGCGTCCAGCAGCCCCGCCACCGCCTCCGCGCAGCCGTCCGGGACCTCGACGACCTTCGTCCGGCTCGTCGCGCCCGTCACCAGCGCGACCTCCCGGCGCCGCAGCCCGAGCGCCTCGGCGACGGCGACGAGGGCGGCCTCCGTCGCCCGGCCGTCGACCGCCGGGGCGCCCACCCGCACGACCAGCGCTCCGTCGTGCGCGCCGCCGACCGCCGTCCGTCCCGCGCCCGGCCGCACCCGGATGGCCACCCGCACGGCGTCAGCGCTCGTAGGGCTCGCGCCCCTCCGGCAGGTTCGACAGGTCCGGGGCGATCACCGTCTCCTCGCGGGAGTCCGGCAGCCGCAGCCCCGCCCCCTCGGCGGCGGGTTCCAGCAGCAGGTCACCGGGCCGCTCCCGCAGCGTCTCGCCGCGGAAGTAGGCGGGGGCGATCAGGTTGTAGACCCCCATCAGGACGACGCCCAGCAGCAGCGTCCCGATGCCCACCACGAACACCCCGCCGACGCCGAAGATGACCGTCTCCCCGTACTCGGGGTCGGCGTACTCGATACAGGCGAGGACGAACACCGCCAGCAGCAGGACACCGCCCAGCAGCGGGATGACGAAGCGCATGACGACGTCGCGGGCGGTGTGCAGGTCCCGCCGGAACTCCCAGGCGCACGCGAACCCGGTCATGCCGTAGTAGAAGGCGATCAGCACGCCGACGGCGGTGATCGAGTCCTGCAGGACGTTGTCGCTGACGATCGTCAGGCCCACGTAGAAGACGATCGACGCCGCGCCCATGGCGATGGTCGACACCGACGGGCTGAGGTACCGCGGGTGGATGCGCGCGAACGCCGCCGGGAGCGCCCGGTACGCGCCCATCGACAGGGTCGCGCGGGCGGTCGGCAGGATGGTGGTCTGCGTCGACGCGGACGCCGACGTGAGCACCGAGATGATCAGCAGGGCCTCGAAGACGCGCCCGCCGAGGTCGTCGCCGAACACCGCGGGGCCGATCGCGTTGAACACGTCCTCGGCGTTGTCCTCGTTGCCGAGCCCGATCCCCGTCGTCCCGACGCCCGCGAAGGCGACCGTGGCGACCGAGACGACGGCGTAGGTGCCGAGCAGCAGCAGCGTCGAGATGATCGCCGCGCGGCCCGGCGTGCGGCCGGGGTCGCGGGTCTCCTCGTTGATCGCGACGGCGGTGTCCCAGCCCCAGTAGATGAAGATCGCCAGGAGCAGTGCCTCGGTCAGCGCCGACCAGGACAGACCCGACGGCCACAGCCACGACAGCGACGGCCGCAGCGACCCGTCCGGGGCGTCCCCGGAGTACACGCGCACCAGGGCGTAGACGGCGAACGCCACGAGGACGACGACCTCGACGCTGAGCAGCACGTACTGCAGGCGCTTGGACACCTCGAGCCCGATGTAGCAGACCCAGGTCATGACGGCGATCCACACGACGCCGGCGACCGTGGTCCAGAAGGTGTCCTCGGCGAGGGAGTCCAGGCCGACCAGCTGGTAGCCGTAGGACCCGGCGATCTGCGCCAGGTTCGCCATGACGATCACGTCGGCGGCGATGAGCCCCCACCCGCCGAGCCAGCCGGTGCGCGGCCCGAACGCCCGGGCGGCCCAGGTGAACGTCGTCCCGCAGTCGGGCTCGCGCTTGTTGAGCTCGGCGTAGGCGACCGCGATGAAGTACATCGGGACGAACGCCAGCAGCATGATCGCCGGGGCCTTGACGCCGACGGCGATGACGACGAACCCCAGCGTGGCCGCCAGGCTGTAGGCGGGCGCCGTCGACGCCGTGCCGATCACGATCGACGACAGCAGGCCCACCGTGCCGGGCTTGAGCCCCTTGTCGACGGCGGTGCCCTCGGGCGGGCGGCCGAGCGCCGCGGTGGGCACCACCCCGGATCGGAAGGACACGACGACCGCCTCTCCGCCGCGGTTCGATCGGCGGGCGGCCGCGCAGCGCGCGAGATCCTATCCGCCCCTCAGCGGACGGCGAGGTGCCACGGCCGCACCGGCATGAGTAAGGTGAGCCTTCCCTATGCCGTCCGTCCACCGGGAGTCGCCGTGCGCGCCGTGACCGACGCCCCGGCCCCCGCGGCCACGGCGGTCGCCGAGCGGCGGCGCGGGCTGCTGCGCGGGGCCGGCGGGCGCGCCACGACGCTGCTGGTCCTCCTCGTCCTGCTGGTCGCCGCCGTCGCGGCCAGCATCGCCGTCGGGTCGCGGCCGATCGGCCTCGGCGCCGTGTGGGACGCGCTCACGACCCCCGGCCTCGACACCGAGGAGGCCGTGATCGTCCGGGAGCTGCGGATCCCCCGCACACTCCTCGGCGTCCTCGCCGGGCTGGCGCTCGGCGCGGCCGGCGCGCTCACCCAGGGCCACACCCGCAACCCGCTGGGCGACCCCGGGCTGCTGGGCGTCACCGCGGGCGCCTCGTTCGCCGTCGTCCTCTCCATCTGGCTGCTGGGCGTGACCGCACCGTCGGGCTACGTGTGGTTCTCCTTCGCGGGCGCGCTCGTCGGCAGCGTCGTGGTGTTCGCCCTCGGCGCGGCCGGCCGCGGCGGCGCCACCCCGGTGACGCTCGCCCTCGCTGGCGCCGCCGTCAGCGCCCTGCTGTTCGCGCTGGTCCAGGCGATCCTGGTCAGCGACCAGGAGACCCTCGACGGCTACCGGTTCTGGGTGGTCGGCTCGCTCGCCGGCCGGGACGCCGGCGTCGCCGCCCAGGTCGCCCCCTTCATCGCGGCCGGCCTCGTGCTCGCGCTGGCCAACGCGCCGGCCCTGGACCTGCTCGGCCTCGGCGAGGACGTCGCCCGCGGCCTCGGGCAGCGGGTGTGGCTGGCCCGGCTGACCGGCCTGGCCGGCGTCACGCTGCTCTGCGGCGCCGCCACCGCCGCCTGCGGGCCGATCTCCTTCGTCGGGCTGGTCGTGCCGCACGTCGTGCGCGCGTTCACCGGCCCCCGGCACCGCTGGCTGGTGCCGTGCTCGGCGCTGCTGGGCGCGGTCCTGCTGCTCACCGCGGACGTCGTCGGCCGGGTGCTCGCCCGCCCCGGCGAGGTGCAGGTCGGCATCGTGCTGGCCTTCGTCGGCGCGCCGTTCTTCATCGCCCTGATCCGCCGGCGCCGGCTGGCCGGGCCGTGACCGCCACCCGCGAACACCCGCCGGCCGCACCCGCCCGCCGCGGGACGACGGTCGTGCGGCTGGGCCCCGCCTCGGCCCGGCTGCACTGGCGGCAGGTCCTGGTCCCGGCGGTGGCCGCGGTCGCCCTCCTCGCGGTGGGCGCCGTCAGCCTCGGCCGCGGCGACTACCCGATCCCGGTCGGCGAGGTGCTGCGCACCCTCGTCGGTCTGGGCGAGGGCAGCTCGGAGTTCATCGTGCTGGAACTGCGCGCGCCCCGGGTCGTCGTCGGCCTGCTGGTCGGGCTCGCGCTGGGCGTGTCCGGGGCGCTGTTCCAGACCTTCGCCCGCAACCCGCTGGCCTCCCCCGACGTCCTCGGCATCACCCAGGGCGCCTCCGTCGGCGCCGTCGCGGCGATCGTGCTCAGCGGGACGACGACGGCCGGCGAGCTCCTCGGCGGCCTGGGCATCCCGGTCGCGGCGCTGCTGGGGGCGCTGGTGGCCGGTCTGCTGCTGTTCGTGCTCACGTGGCGGTCGGGCATCGAGGGGTTCCGCCTGGTCCTGGTCGGCATCGCGCTCTGGTCGCTGGGCAGCGCCGTCGTCGAGTACCTGCTCACCCGCGCCCGGATCTTCGACGCCTCGGCCGCCTACGTCTGGATCACCGGCTCGCTCAACGGCCGCACCTGGGACCACGCGGTACCGCTCGCCCTGGCCCTGCTGGTCGCCCTCCCGCTGGCCCTGGCCGCGTCCCGGGCGCTGGCGGTGCTGCAGTTCAGCGACGACACCGTGCGCGGGCTCGGCGTCCGCCTGCCGGTGGCGCAGGCCGCCGTCGTGCTGATCGCCGTCGTGCTGGTGGCCGTCGCGGTCTCCGCGGCCGGACCGATCGCCTTCGTCGCGCTGGTCGTGCCGCAGATCGCCGTCCGGCTCACCGGCGGGTCGCGGCCGCCGCTGCTGGCCTCGGGCCTGGTCGGCGCGCTGCTGGTCGTCTCCGCCGACCTGCTCACCCGCACCGTGCTGCCGGCGGCGCTGCCCGTGGGGATCCTCACCGCCGTCGTCGGCGCTCCCTACCTGATCTGGCTCCTCCTCCGCGGAAGGCGGCGATCGACGCTGTGACCACCCACCTCGCCCCGCAGTCGACCGGCGCCGCGGCCACCCCCGTGCCGGACGGACCGGTCCGCCTCGCCGCGGAGTCGGTCCGGCTGGCCTACGACGAGCGGGTCGTCGTCCACGACGTCGACCTCGCCCTGACCGACGGGTCGTTCACCGCGATCGTCGGGCCCAACGGATGCGGCAAGTCCACGCTGCTCAAGGCCCTCGGGCGGCTGCTGCGGCCCACCTCGGGGCAGGTGGTGCTCGACGGCCGCGCGATCGCCCGCACCCCGACCCGCGACGTGGCGCGCGTGCTCGGGCTGCTGCCTCAGACGCCGATCGCCCCCGACGGGCTGACCGTCGCCGACCTCGTCGCCCGCGGCCGGCACCCGCACCAGAGCTGGCTGCGCCAGTGGAGCCGGGACGACGAGGAGGCCGTCGCCGAGGCGCTGGCCTGGACCGACATGACCGAGCTGGCCGACCGGCCGGTGGAGGCGCTGTCGGGCGGGCAGCGGCAGCGGGCGTGGATCTCGATGGCGCTGGCGCAGGGCACCGACCTGCTGCTGCTCGACGAGCCGACTACCTACCTCGACCTGGCCCACCAGATCGACGTCCTGGAGCTGGTGGCCCGCCTGCACGCCGAGCGGGGCCGCACGATCGCCGTCGTCCTGCACGACCTGAACCTCGCGGCGCGCTACGCCCACCGGCTGGTCGCGATGCGCGACGGTGTGCTGGTGGCCTCGGGGACCCCGGCGGAGGTGCTCACCGAGCAGCTGATGGCCGAGGTCTTCGAGCTGGAGGCGCGGGTCGTGCCCGACCCGGTGGCGGGCACGCCGATGGTCGTGCCGGTGCGCCGCCTGCGCTGACGGCCCACCGCGGGCGGCCGGTGCCGGTCCCCGCGCGCGCCCCGCCCGGCCCCGCCGAGGCATGGGAGGCGATCCCCACGTCCGGCCCCGGCAGACGTGGGGAAGGCCTCCCATGCCCGGCACCGGCCGGACCCGTCAGGCGAAGGCGGGCATGACCTCGTCGTGGATGAGCTGCAGCTGCTCCTCCACCGTCGCCACCCCGGGCACCTCGCGGCCGGTGAACGCCTTGACCAGCGAGGCGTCGGTGATCGCGGCGATGAGGTGGTTGACCCCGGCGGGCTCGATCTCCTTGATCTTCGCCGTCACCTCCTCCGGGGTGCCGGCGAAGGAGAGCTTCTCGGCGAGCTCGGGGGTGGTGAGCTCGATGCCCCGGGCGAGGTCGCCGCCGCCGATCGCGTCGATGACCGGCTCCAGGTCCGCGGGGTCGACGCCGTTGCGCTCCAGCTGCTCGGCGGGCATCGAGGAGGCGTAGATGCCCACCATGCTGCGGGCGGCGTCCTTCGCCGCCGCCGAGTCCCGGCCGACGGACAGGACGACCCAGGCCCCGAAGTCCAGCGTCGTCCAGTCCTTGCCGGCCCGCTCCGCACCCAGCCGCAGGTTCTCGGCGGCGTAGTCGTAGGCCGCGCGGGTGTAGCTGAGGGCGTGGTGGCAGCCGTCGGAGTGCTCGGCCGCCGCCTGGAACGACCTCGGCCCGCGCATCGCGCCCATCTTCACCGGCAGCCGGTCCTGCACCGGCCGGGCGAAGGTGAACAGCCCGTCATAGGAGAAGAACTCGCCGTCCATCGTGATGGCGCCGTCGTCCAGGAACGTGCGGATGACCTTGACACCCTCGACCACCCGGGACAGCGGCCTGGTCGTCGTCCAGTCCGTCTTGTACTGCGCGAGCAGCCCGAAGTTGCCGCTGGAGAGCACGACCTCCGCCCGGCCGCCGGTCAGCTCGTCGAGCGTGGCCGCGGCCTGGGCGATGAGCGTGGGCTCGCGCAGCGTGACCGCCGAGACGCTGGGCCCCATGCGGACCCGGGAGGTCTGCGCGGCCGCGGCGGCGAACAGCAGCCACAGGTCCTTGTGCCACGTCTCGTCGGCCGCGTAGACCGCGTGGAAGCCGAGCTCGTCGGCCAGCCTGATCGCCCGCAGCGACTCCTCGAGCGGGTAGTCGGGCAGCATCGCGTAGCTGAACCTCATCGGATCTCCTCGGTGATCTGGGCGCGGGCGCCCTCTCGGATCTGGCGGAGCTGCGCCGCGACCTCGCGGGCGTCACCCTCGGGGACGTCGGCGGAGTGGCGGTCGGGCCGGGCGAGGAACAGGTAGAGCAGGCCCGAGCCGCCGACCACGACGAGGCCCAGGAGCACGATCCACCGGTCGAGGAAGGTCTCCGTCCCCGGCGCCGGCTTGACGAGCAGGACGATCGCGGAGATGCCGTAGGCCAGGGCCAGGACGTTGACCACCAGGCCGGCCGAGCCCAGGTTCCACAGCCCCGCCGGGCGCCAGCCCTTGAGCCGCTGGCGCAGCGCCGCCAGCACCACGGACTGGAACGCGACGTAGATCCCGAGGATCGCGAAGGCGGTGACCCGGGCGAGGGTGTCCGGCTGGAGGTAGACGAACAGGCAGATCAGGATCGGGACGACGCACACCACGAGCAGCGCGTTCGTGGGGACGGCGTGCCGCGTCGAGAGGTGGGACAGCCAGCCGCTCGCGGGCAGCATCCGGTCCCGGGCGAAGGCGTACAGGAGGCGGCTCCCCGCGGCCTGCAGCGAGAGCACGCAGGAGATGAACGCGACGACGGTGACGACGAGGAAGACCTTGGCGCCCACCGTGCCCAGCGTGGCGTCGAGGATGGTCGGGATCGGGTCGGTGTCCTCGCCGGCCATGATCGCCTGGAGCTGCGCGTCGGGCGCCGCCAGCACGTAGCCGGCGTAGGAGACCAGGCCCGAGACCCCGCCGACCAGGATGGTGAGCACCATGGCGCGCGGGATCCGGCGGGCAGGGTCGGCGACCTCCTCGGCGACGTCGCCGCAGGCCTCGAAGCCGTAGAAGAGGAACAGGCCGGACAGCGCGGCCGCCAGGAAGGTGCCGAGGTAGCCGTCGCCACCCCCGGCGCCCAGGGTGTCGAAGAAGATCGAGAGGGGCTGCTCGCGCTGGAAGAGCAGCAGGTACAGCCCGAGGGCGATGACCCCGATCAGCTCGGCGGCCAGGCCGATCTTGGCGATGCGCGCCAGGCTCCGGGTGCCGGAGTAGTTCACGACGAAGGCGACGACCAGCAGCCCGACGGCGGTGCCGAGGGCGACACCCGGGGTGGCCTCGATGTCGAGCAGCGCGGCGACGAAGCCGCCGCCGAACTCGGCGACCGACGTGACGGTCACGATGATCGCCCAGATGTAGACCCAGGAGACGATCCAGGCCATGCGCCGGTTCCACAGTCGCCGGGTCCACGGGTAGATGCCGCCGGCCAGCGGGTACTGGGAGACCACCTCGCCGAACACCAGCGACACCAGCAGCTGGCCGATGCCCACGATCACGATCCACCAGATCGCCGGTGGCCCGCCGATGGAGAGGCTGTAGGCGAACAGCGAGTACACGCCGACCAGGGGCGACAGGTACGTGAACCCGAGGGCCATGTTCGCCCACAGGCCCATGCTGCGGTGGAACTGACCGGTGTAGCCCAGGGCCGCCAGCTGTGCGTCGTCGTCGGTCCGCCCGTCGTGGGCTCCGGATGGGGTCACGGGGATCTCCTCGGGGTGCGCTGCCGGCTCGTCGGGGACCGATGTGCCGTGGGCCACAGGAACGCCGGAAACCTATAGAGCCAGAGGTCACAGGACAAGGCTCATCGGACGCCGCCCGACGACGCCCACCCCGGCGCCCCAGCGCCCCTCCGTCCCCACGGGACCGGACTGCGGCACCACAGGACCACGGCGCCGCCCGGCGACGCCCGGGCCCCGGATGCCGCGGGGTGCCGGCCGGACGTCCGGCCACGGCGGTCAGGCGGTGAGCGCGGAGCCCTCGTCGACGAGCACCAGCCGCCAGGGCGTGCCGTCGACCTCGGTGACCGGTCCGGCCATCCCCGCCGCCGTCGCCATCCCCGCCGCCGTCGCCGTCCCCGCCGCCGCCGTCACCGCCCCCGGCTCCGTCCCCGCCTCCACCACGAGTTCGCCGACGAGCCGGCGCGGCGTGGTGGACACCACCACGCGCCCGCTGGGGTCGAGCACGACGAAGGGGACCGGCGGGCCGCCGAGCCGGTCCAGCAGGTGCCGCTCGAAGCGGTGCACCGACACGTCGACCCCGGCGACGCCGACGAACTCCCCGGCGGCCAGGACGGGCTCGGTCAGGGTGAGCACGTAGCGGCCGGTGCCGTGCACGTCGACGTACGGGCCGACGACGTGCCGCCCGCCGGTCCGGCGCGGGACGTCGTACCACTCGGCGGTCGTGTAGTCGTAGTAGCCCAGGCTCGTCGGCCGCAGGTCGGGTTCCAGCCGGCGCAGCCGGTCCTCGCCCGGGTCCACCTGCCACCACTCCAGCCGGAGGGGCCACCCCCGCTCGGGCCGCGGGGCGAGGACCAGCCCGAGCCCGACGGCCAGCTGGCCCGGCTCCAGCAGCAGCTCCCGGACGCCGTCGTCCAGCAGGGGCCGTCCCGCATCGGCGGCCTCGCCGGCCCCGGGACGCAGCCCCGCGTGCACGGAGGCGACCGTCGCGAAGCCCCGCTCGACGACCTCGCCGAGCGCCGCGGCCACGCGCCGGGAGGCCCCGCCCCGCGCGGTCACGAGACCTCGCGCCGCTCGGCCGGGGCCCCGCCGGCGGCCCGTGCGCGCATCCGCAGCTCGATCGACCAGGCCGTCCGGCGCGCGACGTGTTCCTCGGCGAGCACCCGCGCCAGGGCCGCGTCCCGGGACGCGATCGCGTCCACCACCGCCCGGTGGCCGGCGACGATCACGCCGAGCAGCTCGGGCACGTGCGCCGGGGGCCAGGGCAGCTGCCCGAGCTCCAGGTGGAGGTCCATCTCCTGCATGGTCAGGCGCACCGACTGCGCGCAGGCGGCGAGCTCGACGTAGAAGCGCCCCTCGATGCGGCGCTGGGCGGTGACCGTGTCGGCCGACGCGAGCCGGTCGACGAGGTCGCGCAGCCGGGCGACCTCGGCCGCCGACGCACGGGACGCCGCCAGCCGCGCCGCGGCCGAGGCGATGGCCGAGTGCACGTCGCCGAGCTCGCGCAGGTCCGCCGTGCCGAGCTCCGCCAGCCGCGCGTCGGCCAGCTCCCCGAGGACGTCGTCGCGGGCGCGGACGAAGCTGCCCCCGCCCCGCCCCCGGCGGGTCTCCACCAGCCCCAGGCCGCGCAGCTCGGCCAGCGCCTCGCGCAGCGTCATGGTGGAGACGTTGAGCATCGTGGCCAGGTCGGTCTCGGCCGGGAGCTGCTCGCCGTCGCCGAGCAGGCCCAGCGCGATGGCGCTGCCCATGCGCCGCACGACGGCCTCGCTGCGCAGCGCGCCGTCGTGGAGCGGGGCGAAGACGGCACGCCGCGCGTCCCCGCTGAGCACCTGCACGCTCGCCTCCTGCGACCGGGTCGTCGGTCCCAGTGTGGCACCCCGGGTGCCGGCTCTTAACCGTTGATTCCAGAGGTTTTCGTGGTTAGCGTGGCCCCACCCCAGCCCCTGTGACGAGGAGCACCAGTGACACAGGTCGAGCCGGAGCGGACCCGCGAGGCGGATGCGCTCTCGAAGCCCTTCACCCCGGGAGCGCCGTCCAACCCCCCGGAGCTCGCCGACTACCCCGAGACGCTGGCCGGGCCGGTCCCGCCGCCGGTCGCCGACGCGAGGACGGCGGCCTTCGTCGAGCAGTGGCGCAACACGTCGTACAACTGCTTCTCCTCCGGCCACAAGTTCTGCCGCGAGGTCTGCCCGGTCACCCAGGTCGAGCGCAACGAGTCGTGGACGCCGACCGCCTTCCACGCCAACGTCGTCGCCATGGAGCGTGGCGAGCTCACGATCGCCGACGTCGCCGCGGACTACGTGAACTGCACGCAGTGCGGCGCGTGCGAGCTGCGCTGCCCCAACACGCTGTTCACCGGGGACTTCTACCGGTTCCGCACGCGCACCGTCGACGTGGTCAAGGCCGTGCGCTCGCTCGCCGTCGAGAGCGGCGTCCACCAGCCCAACTGGCAGGTCTGGAACGAGCGCACCGACCTGCGCACGCACGAGCCGGTCCTCGGCGAGACCCCGGTCAGCCAGGAGAAGGTCCGGGACTGGGCCGAGGGCCTGGACATCCCCGTCGGCGGCGAGACGGTCCTGTTCGTCGACTGCGAGGCCGCCTTCTACCGGACGTCGGTGCCGCGGGCGGTGGCCCAGATGCTGCAGCTGGCCGGCTACGAGTTCGGGCTCATGGAGGAGCAGTGGTGCTGCGGCGGCCCCGCCGCCGAGATGGGCTACGCCGAGCAGGCGAAGCGCTTCGCCCGGCACAACCTGGACAACTGGCGGAAGACCGGCACCAAGCGGCTGCTGGTGCTCGACCCGCACGACTACATCAGCTTCACCGAGGACTACCCCCGGTACTTCGGCGAGGAGTTCGACATCGAGGTCGTCCTCGTCATCGAGGTCCTGGCGCAGCTGCTCCGCGAGGGGCGGCTGACCCCGTCGGTGCCGGTCGACCGGGCGATCACTTACCACGACCCGTGCCGGCTCAACAAGCGCAAGGGCATCTGGCAGGAGCCCCGCGAGCTGCTGCGCGCGATCCCCGGCCTGCGGTTCGAGGACGTCGACCGGGTGACCCAGTGGTCGTACTGCTCCGGAGGCGGCGGCGGCCTGCCGGTCGAGAAGCCCGAGCTCACCGCGAAGATCAGCGCGATGCGCCTGGAGCGCGCGGCGGAGCTCGACGTCGACACCCTGGTGAGCGCCTGCCCCTGGTCGGAGCGGCCGCTGAGCGAGGCGGGCGACGCCGAGGACATCGACGTGGTCGACCTGCACGAGCTGTTCGCCCAGTCCCTCGGCATCACCGTGGGGGGCTCGCGCGGCGACGTCGGCGACCGGCGCCTGGCGCAGGAACGCACCGGCGTGGCCGGCCGCGCCCGCAGGACCCAGGGCAGCAGCCGCGGCGGCTGCG
Source organism: Blastococcus sp. SYSU D00695 (assembly GCF_054050555.1). Lineage (NCBI taxonomy): Bacteria > Bacillati > Actinomycetota > Actinomycetes > Geodermatophilales > Geodermatophilaceae > Blastococcus > Blastococcus sp. SYSU D00695. Next base: position 28,827 of record NZ_JBJGZP010000031.1, read on the forward strand.
GCGGGGGCGGGGGTTGCGGCGGCGGGTGCGGGAGCGGTTCCGGCGGCTGCGGGTGCGGGGGGCACTGACGATGACGATCACCGACCCGAGCGGGACCCCGCCGATCGGCGCCGTCCCGCTGCTCACCGAGCCGCTCAGCGACGACCGCCTCCACCAGCTCGTCTCCGCGCTGCGGCCGGTCCTGGGCGACGACCAGCTCCTGCTGGCCAAGACCGACCGCTACAACCGCGCCCGCGTGCCCGCGCCGTTCCCGGTGCACCGCTGGTCGGAGCGGGTGCCCGACGTCGTGGTCATGCCGACCTCCACCGAGCAGGTCGCGGCGGTCGTCCGGATCGCCAACGAGCTGGGGATCCCGGTGGTCCCGCGCGACGGTGGCACCGGGCTCACCGACGGCGCCGTGCCGCACCGGCGGGGCATCGTCGTCGACGTCAAGAAGATGAACCAGATCCACGAGCTGGACCTGGTGAACCGGACCGTCACCGTCGGCACCGGCATCAGCATGCTCAAGCTCAACGAGCGGCTGGCCGAGCACGGGCTGTTCTACCCCGACGACCCGGCGTCCTACCCGTGCTCGCTGGTCGGCGGGCGGATCGGGACCAGCGGCTGGTCGCTGATCGGCAGCCGCTACGGGCACACCCGCGACCTGGTGCTGAGCTTCGACCACGTGCTGCCCACCGGCGACGTCCTGCACGTCGGGGACGGCATCGGCCAGAAGATCAGCAAGTCCTCCAGCGGCTACCAGCTCAAGCACCTGTTCATGGGCCACCAGGGCACGCTGGGCATCGCCACGAAGGCGACGCTCAAGCTGTTCCCCAAGCCCGAGGCCGAGCTCTCCCCGTTCTGGGCGTTCGACGACTACGCGGCCGCGCACGCCTGCACCGGCGCGCTCGCCCGCGCGGGCGTGGCCACCTTCGCCGGGGCCGTGCTGTTCGACGAGCACAAGGTCGCCTACCTGCGCCGGGACGACGAGGCCTACATCCCGCAGCCGACCGACGTCCGCGCGCTGGTCTGCGCGGTCATGTACGGCTACGAGGACGAGGTGCGGGCCGGCGGCAAGCGGCTGTTCCGCATCGCCAAGGAGCACGGTGCCCGCTACCTCGGCGACGAGATCTCCGAGGGCGACTGGGCGGCCCGGCACGACCGGTACGCCACGCCGCTGCACGGGCGGACCAAGGACGGCCAGGTCATCCCGATGTCCTGGCACTGCGAGGACGCCGCGGTCAACTTCTCGAACGTCCCGGCCGTCAGCCGCGCCTGGCACGAGATCCTCGCCGACCTCCGCCGCAAGACCGACGTCTTCGACGACTGGGGCATGTTCGCCTACACCTCGGCCGCCACCGGCGTGGACTACCTCACCGAGATCGACGTCGGCATCTGGGAGCAGCGCCTGGACGACGCCGCCTGGGCGGCCTGGGTGCAGGCCAAGCGGGACATCGCCGCCGTCGCCCTCGCCCACGGCGGCTCGATGAGCGCCTGCCACGGCTCCTGCCGCGAGGGCGAGGTCGACCTCCTGCCGCAGGAGCTCGGCACGGGGTTCGACGTGATGCTCGAGGTCAAGCGCGCGCTGGACCCCAACAACGTCATGAACCCCGGCAAGTACCTGCTGGACCGCGCGTACGGGAGGGACACGACCGATGAGGGACGTTGAGACCGACGGCCACGGCGCGGCCGCGGCCGACCCCGGGCCGGCCGCCACGGCGCCCTACCGCTTCGCCGAGCAGCACACCCCGCCGCCGGCGCAGCGGGTCAGCGAGGTGGCGCAGACGACCTTCGAGCACGTCTACGAGGTCGACCCGCGGCTGATGGAGCGGCACGTGCTCCAGCAGGTGTTCCCCAACTGGGACACCCTGCGGATCATGCGCAGCCGGCACGACCACCTGGCCTGGATGCACCGGCACTTCGCCGAGAAGGTGGTCACCGGCTCGGAGATCCTCGCCGAGGTCGAGCAGGAGACCGCCCCGACGCCGCCGTCCGCCTGACGCCGGGGCCGCGCCCGGGGCCGGGGGTCGCCACCGCGGCTCGCGGCCCCGGCGCGCGGCGGGCGCAGGTGCGGCCCCCGGTCAGCCGGCGACGCCCTCCCGCCAGTAGCCCATGAAGGCGACGGCGTCGCGCGGCACGCCGAGCTCGGTGACCAGGTGACGGCGCAGCTGCTTCACCACACCCGCCTCCCCGGCCAGCCAGGCGTAGCAGCCGGCGGTGGCGTCGACGTCGGGGACCTCCCACAGCGGCTCGGCGTCCACGTCGACGTCCTCGACGTCCGAGACGTCCGAGACGTCCTGGCTCATCGCGGTCCGGGCGATGCCCAGCTCGCGCAGCGCCGCCTGAACCGCCGGGACCAGCAGCCCGCCCCGCGCCGCGCCGGACCGGGGCAGCCAGCGGACCGTGACGCCCTCGGGGACGTCGAGCGCCTGCTCGTCACCGGCCTCCGGCACCTCCAGCAGGGCGACGACGCGGCGCCCCGGCGCCAGCCCCTCGAGGATCGCGCCGACCGCGGGCACGGCCGTCTCGTCGGCGGCCAGCAGCAGCGTGTGCGCCGCGGCCGGCGGCGCCCACTCCACGCCCCACATGCGGCCGGTCCCGGGACGGTCCGGCCCCAGCAGCACCAGCCGGTCCCCGGGGACGGCGCCCGCGGCCCAGGTGGCGGCCGGGCCGGCGTGCCCGCCGTCGACCCCGTGCAGCACGACGTCGACGTCGACCTCGGCCCGCTCGGGACGGGCCGCGCGGACGGTGTAGGTCCGCAGGAACGGCCGGACGTCGTCGGCCAGCGCGCAGTAGGCGGTGTACCAGTCCGGGCCGGGGGCGAGGAGGCCCATGACGTCGCTGCCCGGCCGCCGAGGCAGGACGAACTTGATGCGCTGGTCGTCCCCGGCGGCCCCGAAGGAGGCCAGGCCCGGCGCCGTCAGGGTGAGGCGCACGGTGCTGGGCCCGAGGCGGCGGGTGGCGGCCACGGCGGTGTCGTAGAAGCACCAGCCCGGCGCCTCGACCGTGGCCGGGACCTGCACGGGCCCGGCGGCGGCTTCGGTGGTGGTCACGAGCGGGCCCCGTTCCTCGGCGCCACCCCCGGCGGGCAGCTGCTTAGGCGAGGCTAACCTGCTCTGCCCGTCGGCGGGAGTCCCCCGGTCAGGTCGGTGCGACCTCGGCGGCCGGCGCCGTGTCCGGCGCGCGGCGCGCGGTCTGCGCCAGACCGATCCCGGCGAGGACGACGAGCCCGCCCAGCACCTGCCAGCCGGTGAGCACCTGCTCCACCCACAGCCACGCCACGACCGAGGCGAACACCGGCTCCACGGTGGCCACCAGCCCCGCCGTCGTCGGCGGCAGGTGACGCAGCGCGCCGATCGACAGCCAGAACGGCAGGATCGCGCCGCAGACGACGATCCACGCGACCAGCACCCCCAGCGGCACCTGCGCGGACCCGATCGAGATCGGCACCCGGTCGGCCAGCACCGCGGCGTCGAAGGTCCACCACGGTGCGGCGACCGACCAGAAGAGCGCCGCCGCGACGAAGCTCCAGCAGGTCAGCGCCACCGGGTCCCGGGTCGCCGTCCCCCGCTCGCCCATCAGGTAGTACGTCGCCAGGCAGGCCGCCGCCCCGAAGGCCGCGGCGACGCCGGTGGCCGACAGCGAGCCGCCGCCCTCCCACACCTGCGCCACCAGCAGCAGCCCCGACAGCGACAGCCCCAGCGCCGCCCACAGCCGGCGGCGCACCCGCTCCCGGCGGACCAGCCACACGTACAGCGCGATGAGGACCGGCGCCGTCATCTCGAAGACCAGCGCGATCCCGACCGGCAGCCGGTCGATCGCCACGTAGTAGAGGAACTGGGTGAGCGCGACGCCCACCACGCCGAACGCGGCGAGGAAGGGCACCTCGCGCCAGGTCAGCCGCAGGCGGGCCGGGGAGAGGACGGCCAGCAGCGCCAGCAGCCCGACCGCGGCGCCCGCGCAGCGCAGCGCCACCAGCCGGGTCGGCTCGACGCCGGCCTGCAGGGCGAGGGTGGACACCGTCCCGTTGACGCCGAACAGGGCGGCCGACCCGATCGTCGCCGCGTAGCCGAGGCCGGGACGGACGGCGACGGGCACGGGCCGGACGGTAGTCCCCGAACCGCCCCGTGCCCCCTACGCCCCGCGCAGGCCCGGGCCCGCCCGGTGCAGGACCGCAGACGTACACCGGGGAGGGGGCGGTCAGCCGACGGCCGAGGGGTCCATCCAGATGACCTCCCAGACGTGCCCGTCCGGGTCGGCGAAGCTGACGCCGTACATGAAGCCGTGGTCCTGGGCCGGCTTCCACGGCTTGCCGCCCGAGGCCAGCGCGCGGGCGAGCAGGTCGTCGACCGCCTCGCGGCTGTCGGCCGAGATCGCCGTCAGCTGGGTGGGGCCCGCCGCCGGGTCACCGATCGGGCCGGTCACGAAGTCGGCGAAGCGCTGGCGGGTCAGCAGCATCACGGAGACGTTCTCCTCGACCACCACCGAGGCCGCGTTCTCGTCGGAGAACTGCTCGTCGAAGGGGAAGCCGAGCCCCGCGTAGAAGGCCCGCGACGCCGCGAGGTCGGAGACGGCGAGGTTGAGGAAGATCCGGCGCACGGTGCTGCTCCTGTCGTCGGGGGGCCGCTCGGCCCCGTCGGAGGAGAGACGGACGGCGACACGCGAACTCATCGGCCCCCGGTCTGATGCGCCGGGCCCGGTCACCGGGGACCCTCGGTCCGTGACCTCCCCGCACCCGCCGTGGTCGCCCCGCCGGCGCCGCACGCTGCTGCTGCTGGGGCTCGCCGTCGTCCTCTTCGGGCTCGCCGGCGTCGCGCTGCCGGCGCAGTACGGCGTCGCCTCCGTCTACCTCGCCGCGCTGGCCGCCTTCCTGCTGGTCGTGGCGCTGGTCGTCTTCGTCGCGATCCCCGGCCCGGGCACCGTCGACGTCCTGCTGCGCTCCCTCACCGTCTCCGGTGCCGTGCTGGTGGTCGCGGTCCTGCTGGTGCTGTCGACGGCGGGCGAGCCGCTGCGCTGGCTGTGGGTGCTCGCCGCGCTGGCCGCGGCCGGGTGGCTGGGGACGGCGCTCTGGCTGGCCCGCCGCGACGGCTCGGTCGGCTGACCGCGACGGGACCACCCCTCGCCGACGACCGGGGCGACGCGGCGGCCGGTCGCGGGCCGGGGCCGGCCGCGGGCGAGACTGCGGCGGTGGACCTGCCTGCCGCGCTGTACCTGCCCGACGGGGACGACCCGGACGGCGGGGCGTTCCTCGCCACCGCGCTCACCATCGGCCCGTGGGACCCCGGCCTCCAGCACGCCGGGCCGCCCGCGGCGCTGCTGGCCCGGGCGGTCGAGCGGGCCGGCGGCGTCCCCGGCGGCCGGCCGGTGCGGCTGTCCTTCGACGTGCTGGGGCCGGTGCCGGTCGGCCCGGTCCGCGTCGCCACCCGCGTGCTGCGGCCGGGCCGGCGGGTGGAGCTGGTCGAGGCCACGCTGGAGGCCGGCGGCGTGCCGCGGATGCGGGTCACCGCCTGGCGGATGCGGGTCCGGGAGGGCTCACCGGTCGACGTGCCGGCCCCCGACCTGCCGCACCACACCGGGCCGCAGGCCGGCCGCCCGGAGCTGCCCCGGTTCTTCTCCGAGGAGGTCGCCTACCACCGGGCGCTGGAGTGGCGGTTCACCAGCGGCTCGTTCAACGCCCCCGGACCGGCCGCGGCGTGGACCCGCCCGCTGGCGCCGCTGGTCGCCGGCGAGGCGATCACCCCTCTGGAGCACCTGCTCGTGATGACGGACGCGGCCAGCGGCATCTCCGCCGAGCTGGACTGGACGCGCGCCACGTTCGCCAACGTCGACCTGACCGTGTCGCTGTACCGGCAGCCGGCCGGGGAGTGGCTGGGCATGGACGCCACCACCTCGCTCGGGCCCGCCGGCGCGGCCCAGTGCTTCACGGACCTGTTCGACGGCACCGGCCGCATCGGCCGCTCCGCGGCCTCGCTGTTCGTCGAGCCGCGCTGAGCCCGTCGGCGAGAATGGTCCCGACGGACGACGGAGGACGAGGGGAAGGCCGTGCAACCGCTGGACGAGCTGCTGGACTGGCTGTCGGGCCGCGGCCTGGAGATCGTGCTCATCATCCTGGCCTCGGTGCTCCTGGCCCGGTTCGTCGCCTGGACCGGCAGCAAGATCACGACCAGCATCGACCGGCGCTCGACCGGCGGTGACGCGCTGGTCCGGTCCGAGGCGGCCAAGCACCGGCACTCGCTCACGCAGGTCATCACCTGGACGCTGGTCGTCCTGATCTACGCCGTCGCCGTCTTCTTCGTGCTCGACCGGCTCGGCGTGCCCGTCACCGGCCTCGTCGCGCCCGCCACCGTGCTCGGCGTCGGCCTCGGCTTCGGCGCGCAGCGGATCGTCGGCGACGTCCTCGCCGGGTTCTTCATCATCACCGAGCGCCAGTACGGCTTCGGCGACGTCGTCTCCATCCAGGTGGTGGGCGGCAACGACCCGGCCCGCGGGACGGTGGAGGACGTCACGCTGCGGATCACCCGGCTGCGGTCGGCCGACGGCGAGGTGATCACCCTGCCCAACGGCCAGATCGTCAAGGTCGTCAACCTGTCCCGCGACTGGGCGCGCGCGGTGGTCGACGTCCCGGTGCCGGCCGCCGTCGACGTCAACCAGGTCAACGAGATCCTCCGCGGGGTCGGCCACGACGCGTTCGCCGACCCGGCCCTGCGCCCGCTGCTGCTCGACGAGCCCTCGGTGATGGGCGTGGAGAGCCTGGGCCTGGACGAGGTGAACGTCCGGATGGTGGCCCGGACGCTGCCCGGCAAGCAGTTCGAGGTGGGCCGAGACCTGCGGGCGCGGGTCGTGCTGGCCTTCCGGCGGCACGGGCTGAACGTGCCGCCGCCGCCCGTGGCCACCGACGCCCCCGGCGTCCTGTCCGCCCGGGGGGACGGGTGAGCGGCGCCGACGGCCGCGGGCCCGGCGAGCCCGCCCGCGACGTGCCGGCGACCGGCGTCCTGCCGACCGCCCCGGCGCCCACGCCGACCACCGCCCCGGCCGACGGCCCGCGCCGCTGGTGGGCGGCGATCCCGCGCCGGCTGGGCCGCGCCCGGACCTCGACCGTCGTCCTCGCGGTGCTGTTCGTCGCCCTCGGCGTCCTCTACCTGTACGTGCACCCGGAGGCCGCCGGGGCCGAGCCCGCCGGGGACGGCGGCGAGGTGGCCGTCGTCCCCGCACCGGCCCCTGCTCCCGAGCCGACACCGGCCGCCCCCTCCCCCACCGCCCCGCCGGCGGAGTCGACCGCCCCGGCCCCGACGAGCGCGAGCCCCACCGCCGCGCCGACGACGACCGGCGGGGAGGCGACGCCCTCCGGCACCCCCGGGTCGTCGTCCCCCGCGACCGGCAGCCCGACCGGCAGCCCGACCGGCACGGCGCCGGCCGCCCCGACGCCGGCCGACGCGCCCGGGTCCGCGCCGACGACCTGAGCGCCCCGTCGCCGCCACCCCTGTGACGGGTGGGACGACGGGGCCGCTATCTTCGGGGTGGCTCACGAGTGGCAGTGACAAGCACCTGGCTGGCTGCCCGGCAACCTCTCTCCGTCCGAGGTGCTCCCAGGGGAAGAGCCGGTCGGACGGCGCCCGCCGCCCGGCAAGACGGAGTCTCCGGTGCGCCGCCGGGTCTCCCGACCGAGAGGAGACCGGCGCATGACCGACCCCCAGAGCTGGAGCTTCGAGACCCGGCAGATCCACGCCGGCACCAGCCCCGACCCCACGACCGGCGCCCGCGCGCTGCCGATCTACGCCACGACCAGCTACCAGTTCCGCGACGCCCAGCACGCCGCCGACCTGTTCGCGCTGGCCGAGATGGGCAACATCTACACCCGGATCATGAACCCGACGCAGGACGCGCTCGAGCAGCGCGTCGCGTCGCTGGAGGGCGGCGTGGCCGCGCTCGCCGTCGCCAGCGGCCAGGCGGCCGAGACCCTGGCGATCCTCAACATCGCCGAGGCCGGCAGCCACGTCGTCGCGTCGGCGTCGCTGTACGGCGGCACGTACAACCTGCTGCACCACTCGCTGCCCAAGCTCGGCGTCACCGTCTCCTTCGTGGAGGACCCCGACGACCCGGAGAACTGGCAGTCGCTGGTCCAGGAGAACACCAAGGCCTTCTACGCCGAGACGATCGGCAACCCGAAGGGCGACGTCCTCGACATCAGCGCGGTCTCCGAGGTCGCGCACCGCAACGGCGTCCCGCTGATCGTCGACAACACCATCGCCACCCCGTACCTGATCCGGCCGATCGAGTTCGGCGCCGACGTCGTCGTCCACTCGGCGACCAAGTACCTCGGCGGGCACGGCACCGCGATCGCCGGGCTCATCGTCGACAGCGGCAACTTCGACTGGCGCAGCGGCAAGTTCCCCGGCTTCACCGAGCCGGACCCGACCTACCACGGCGTCGTCTACGCCGACCTCGGCGCGCCGGCCTACGCGCTCAAGGCCCGGGTGCAGCTGCTGCGCGACCTGGGCCCGGCCGTCAGCCCGTTCAACGCCTTCCTCGTGGTGCAGGGCATCGAGACGCTGTCGCTGCGCATGGAGCGGCACGTGGCCAACGCCCAGCGGGTGGCGGAGTTCCTCGAGAACCACGACTCCGTGGACCGGGTGAACTACCCGGGCCTGGCGTCCTCGCCGTGGCACACCGCGCAGCAGAAGTACGCCCCGCGCGGCGCCGGTGCCGTGCTGACCTTCGAGCTGCACGGCGGGGTCGAGGCCGGCAAGCGCTTCGTCGACGCCCTGGAGCTGCACAGCCACGTGGCCAACATCGGCGACGTCCGCAGCCTGGTGATCCACCCGGCGTCGACGACGCACTCGCAGCTCACCCCCGAGGAGCAGCTGACCACCGGGGTCACCCCGGGCCTGGTGCGCCTCGCGGTGGGCCTGGAGGGCATCGAGGACATCCTGGCCGACCTCGAGGCCGGCTTCCGCGCCGCCAAGAGCGCCTGACGTGACCGGGGTCCGGGGCGCCGGTCCGGCGTCCCGGACCCCCGCCCGCACCGGCGGCTGGCGCGACGGCGACCCGGTCGGGGACCGGCTGTTCCTCGACGTCGAGGGCCCGGTGGCCCTGGAGCGCGGCGGGGTGCTGCCCGGCGTCCGCGTCGCCTACGAGACGTGGGGGACGCTCGCGCCCGGCGGCGGCAACGCGGTGCTCGTCGAGCACGCGCTGACCGGCGACAGCCACCTGGCCGGGCTCGCCGGCCCCGGGCACCCCACCGCCGGCTGGTGGGGCGGGCTCGTCGGGCCCGGCGCGCCGCTGGACACCGACCGGCTGTTCGTCGTCTGCGCCAACGTGCTCGGCGGCTGCCAGGGCACGACCGGCCCGTCGTCGTCCGCGCCCGACGGCGCCCCCTGGGGCTCGCGGTTCCCGGCGGTGACCGTCGCCGACCAGGTCGCGGTCGAGGCCGCGCTGGCCGACGCCCTGGGCGTCGACCGCTGGGCCGCCGTGCTGGGCGGGTCGATGGGCGGCATGCGGGCGCTGGAGTGGGCCGTCGGGCATCCCGAGCGGGTCGGCGCGCTGTTCTTCCTCGCCTCGGGTGCGGCCGCCACCGCCGACCAGGTCGGCACCCAGACCACGCAGCAGGCGGCGATCCGCGCCGACCCGGCCTGGGCGGGCGGGGACTACCTGCCCGGCCCCGGGCCCGTCGCGGGGCTCGGGGTCGCCCGGCGGATCGCGCACCTCACCTACCGCACCGCGTTCGAGCTGGAGGAGCGCTTCGGGGCGGTCGTGCAGGACGACGGCCGCTTCGCCGTCGCCTCCTACCTGGACCACCACGCCGACAAGCTCGTCGCCCGCTTCGACGCCGGCAGCTACGTGGTGCTCACCGAGTCGATGAACACCTGGGACGTCGGCCGCGGCCGCGGCGGGGTGGAGGCGGCGCTGCGCCGGGTCACCGCCCGGGCCGTCGTCGCCGGGGTGGACAGCGACCGGCTCTACCCCCTGCCGCTGCAGCAGCGCGTCGCCGACGGCCTCGGCGTCCCGCTGCGGGTCGTCTCCTCGCCGTACGGCCACGACGGCTTCCTCGTCGAGATCGACGCCGTCGCCGCGATGGTCCGCGACCTGCTGGGCACCTAGCCCCCCGGCCCGCGCCCCCTCCCCGCGCCCCGCCGTCCCCGCGCCCCGCCGTCCCCGCGCCCCGCCGTCCCCGCGCCCCGCCGTCCCCGCACCCCCGTCCGCGGGGGGGGGGGGGGCGCGGGGGGGGGCGGGGGGCGGGGGGGGGGCGGGGGGGGGG
>NZ_JBJGZP010000032.1:0-35454 GCF_054050555.1 Blastococcus sp. SYSU D00695
TCGACTCGGTGCTGCTGCTCGACCCGCAGGGCGTGCTCGACGAGGGGGTGCGCGGGCGCAACGACCTCTACGTCGCGCTGACCCGCGCCACCCAGCGGCGGGGGGGGCGCTCCCCCCCGCCCCGGCCGCGACGGTCGCGACCGTCGCCTGGATCGGCTACCGCACGCCGCCGTCGCTGGAGCAGGCGGCGTCGCCCGTCTACGGGCGGGTCGGCGGGGTGGCCCTGGACGCGACCCTCGACGGGCTGGCCGCGACCCGGGAGACGTCCGGGCGCCCGGCGCACACCGTCGTGGTCGCCCACAGCTACGGCAGCCAGGTCGTGGCCGGGGCCGCCGACCGGCCCGGCCGGCTGGCCGCCGACGCGGTCGTCCTCGCCGGCAGCCCCGGGCTGGAGGGGACCGCCGACGACCTGGAGGTCGAGGACGTCTACGCCGCCATCGGCGGCTCGGACCCGATCTGGCTCGCGCCGGCGATGCCCGACGTCCCGGGGTTCCCGGTGTTCGCCACCGCCGTGTGGTCGCCCGGGTACGGGGCCACGCCGCTGCCGGCGGAGGAGGGCATGGGGCACTCCGAGTACTACGACACCGACCGCCCCACCGTGGCGGCGATCGGCGAGGTCCTGGCCGACGTGCGGCACCCGTGACCCGGGTGGGGGAGGCCTGCCGGGGCCCGGGAACACGGGGCCGCCGCCGTCCATTGAGCGGGTGTCGGCACGCCCACGCACGGTCGCCACCCGGTACCGCACCGGGGTCGTGGCCTACCGTGGCGGTCGCCGAGGGCGGACGCGCACGACGGCGTCCCCCGGCGTCCCCTCGCCGGAGCCCGCAGCCACAGCAGCACCGACAGGAGCACCGTGCCCCCCACGAAGACCGCGAAGACCGGCACCGACCCCGCGACCGAGACGGCCGGCGGGACGAGCACCCCGACCCGCCGCCGCACGGCAGCCGCGGGGGGCCGACCGCTGGTCATCGTGGAGTCGCCGACCAAGGCGAACAAGATCGCCGGCTACCTGGGTGGCGGTTACGTCGTCGAGGCGAGCGTCGGGCACATCCGTGACCTGCCGCGCAACGCCGCCGACGTGCCGGCCGAGCACAAGGGCGCCTCGTGGGCCCGTCTGGGCGTCGACGTGGACAACGCCTTCGAACCGCTCTACGTGGTCAGCCCCGACCGCAAGCAGCAGGTCAGCCGGCTCAAGCAGCTGGTCAAGGACGCCAGCGAGGTCTACCTCGCCACCGATGAGGACCGCGAGGGCGAGGCCATCGCCTGGCACCTGGTCGACACGCTCAAGCCGCGGGTCCCGGTGCGCCGGATGGTGTTCCACGAGATCACCCCGGAGGCCATCGCCCGCGCCGTCGCCAACCCGCGGGAGCTGGACACCGCGCTGGTCGACGCGCAGGAGACCCGCCGCATCCTCGACCGCCTGTACGGCTACGAGGTCAGCCCGGTGCTGTGGAAGAAGGTCCTGCCCAAGCTCTCGGCCGGCCGCGTGCAGTCGGTGGCCACCCGGATCGTGGTCGAGCGCGAGCGGGAGCGGATGGCCTTCCACGCCGCCGACTACTGGTCGCTGGAGGGCACCTTCGCCGTCCCGGGCAAGGCCGCCGGCGCCGACGACGGCGAGCCGACGACGCTGCGCGCGAAGCTGGTGAGTGTCGACGACAGCCGTGTCGCCACCGGCCGTGACTTCGACCCGGCCACCGGCCGGGTCACCGGCGAGGTCGTGCACCTGGACGAGGCCGGCGCCCGCGGGCTGGCGGCCCGGCTGGAGGGGCGCCAGGTCACGGTCAGCCGGGTCGACGAGAAGCCCTACCGGCGCCGGCCGTACGCGCCGTTCACCACCTCCACGCTGCAGATGGAGGCCGGCCGCAAGCTCGGCTGGTCCTCCGCGCAGGTCATGCGGGTGGCGCAGCGGCTGTACGAGAACGGCCACATCACCTACATGCGCACCGACTCGACGAACCTGTCGAACGAGGCGATCAACGCCGCGCGCAGCCAGGCCCGGGAGCTCTACGGCGACGCCTACGTGCCGGCCGAGGCGCGGCGCTACGCGAAGAAGGCCAAGGGGGCCCAGGAGGCGCACGAGGCGATCCGCCCGGCCGGGGACAGCTTCCGCACCCCCGGCCAGCTCGCCGGGCAGCTGGCCCGCGACGAGTTCCGGCTCTACGAGCTCATCTGGCAGCGGACCGTCGCCTCGCAGATGGCCGACGCCGTCGGGCAGACGGTGAGCATCCGGCTGGCCGGCCGCAGCGCCACCGACGAGGCCGTCGAGTTCACCGCCAGCGGCCGCACGATCACCTTCCCCGGCTTCCTGCGCGCCTACGTCGAGTCCCGCGACGAGGGCAGCACCGCCGGCGGCGACGACGACCACGGCAGCGACGACGCCGAGCGGCGGCTGCCCCGCGTCGAGCGCGGTCAGCAGCTGGACACCCGGCAGCTGGACGCCAAGGGCCACACCACCAGCCCGCCGTCCCGCTACACCGAGCCGAGCCTGGTGGCGCGGCTGGAGGAGCTGGGCATCGGCCGCCCGTCGACCTACGCGTCGATCATGCAGACGATCCAGGACCGCGGGTACGTGTGGAAGAAGGGCGCCGCGCTGGTGCCCTCCTTCGTCGCCTTCGCGGTGGTCAACTTGCTCGAGCAGCACTTCGCCCAGCTCGTCGACTACGACTTCACCGCCTCGCTGGAGGAGGAGCTCGACGAGATCGCCGGCGGCAACCTGCAGCGGGTCACCTGGCTGACCGAGTTCTACTTCGGCGGCGAGGGCGGCCACGCCGGCGCGATCGCGCAGGCCGGCGGGCTGAAGCAGGTCATCGGCCAGCGGCTGGAGGAGATCGACGCCCGCGGCGTCAACTCCATCCCGCTGCGCGCCACCGGCCCCGGCGGTGAGCCGGTCGTGGTCCGGGTCGGCCGCTACGGCCCCTACCTGCAGGCCGGGGAGGACGGCTCCCGGGTCAGCATCCCCGACGACCTGGCCCCCGACGAGCTGACCGGTGAGAAGGTCGCCGAGCTGCTGGCGGCGCCGTCGGGCGACAGGGAGTTGGGCACCGACCCGGAGTCGGGCCTGCCGGTCGTGGTCAAGGCCGGCCGGTACGGGCCCTACGTCACCACGGTCGTCCCCGAGGGCAGCAAGGAGGCCCCGCGCACGGGCAGCCTGTTCGCCTCGATGTCCCCGGAGACGGTGACGCTGGAGGACGCGCTCAAGCTGCTCAGCCTCCCGCGCACCGTCGGCACCGCGCCCGACGGCGAGGAGATCCAGGCGCTCAACGGCCGCTACGGGCCGTACCTCAAGAAGGGCAGCGACTCCCGCTCCATCGAGGGCGAGCAGAAGCTGTTCACGGTCACCCTCGACGAGGCCCTGGCGCTGTTCGCGCAGCCCAAGCAGCGGGGCCGGGCCGCGGCGAAGGCCCCGCTCAAGGAGCTCGGCAACGACCCGGTGACCGAGGGCGCGATCACCGTGCGCGAGGGCCGCTTCGGTCCCTACGTCACCGACGGCGAGACCAACGCGAGCCTGCGCAAGGGCGACGACGTCGAGAGCATCACGCTCGAGCGCGCCGCCGAGCTGCTGGCCGACCGTCGCGCCGCCGGCCCGGCCAAGAAGAAGAAGGCCACCAGGAAGGCGACGGCAACGAAGGCGACCGCCACGAAGGCGACGGCCGCCAAGAAGACCGCGGCCAAGAAGACCACCGCGAAGAAGACCGCGGCGACGAAGACCACGGCGACGAAGACCACGGCGGCCAGGACGGCGCCGGCGACGAAGACCGCCTCCGCGGCGGACGCCGTCCCGCTCGCCTGAGCCGGGCGTGACCGACCCGCTCGACCCGGCCGCCTGGCAGGCGCGCCGGACGTCGTTCGGGTCGGTCGCGGCCGACTACGCGGCGCTGCGTCCGGGGTACCCCGCCGACGTCGTCCCCTTCCTGCTCGGCGCCCGACCGCGCCGCGTGCTCGACCTCGGCGCCGGCACCGGGCTGCTCACCGAGGTGCTGCTGGCCGCCGGGCACGAGGTCGTGGCCGTGGACCCGTCCGCGGAGATGCTCGGGCAGCTGCGGGCCCGCCGGCCCGGGGTGGAGACCGCGGTGGGCGACGCCGAGGCGCTCCCGCTGCCGGGCCGCGCGGTCGACGCGGTCGTCGCCGGGCAGGCCGCGCACTGGTTCCGGCCGGCGCCGGCGGCGGCCGAGCTGCGGCGGGTGCTGCGCCCGGGTGGCGTGGTCGGGCTGGTGTGGAACACCCGCGACGAGCGGGTCCCGTGGGTGCGCGCGCTGGGGGAGGCCCTCGCCGCCGAGGCCCGCGGGCCGGAGGCGGACCGGGCCGTCGTCGACGCGTTCGCCCGCGCGCTGCCGGCCCGGGTCGAGCACGCGACGTCGCGGGTCGTCCAGCGGGTGACGCCGGCGCAGGTGGTCGCGGGCATCGGCACCCGCAGCTACGTCGCCACCATGGACGACGACGCCCGCGCGGCCTTCCTCGGCGGCCTGCGCGACCTGCTCGCCCAGCACCCCGACACCCGCGGCCGCGCGGTGCTCGACCTGCCCTACCGCACCGACGCCTACCGGCTCGAGCCGGCGTGAGTCAGCCCGGCCGCCGGCCGACGGCGAACACGCGGCGGAACGGCAGCAGCGTCGTCCCGTCGGGCCGCGGCGGGTAGGCCGCGCGCAGCGCCGTGGCGTAGGCGGCGGTGAGCTCGGCGGCCTCGGCGTCGGTCAGCGCCGCCAGGACCGGGCGCAGGACGGTGCTGCGGACCCAGCCCAGCACCGGGTCCGCACCGTCGAGCACGTGCAGGTAGGTCGTCTCCCACGCCTCTCCGCGCAGACCCGCCTCCTCGAGCACCGCCAGGTACCCGGCCGGGTCCAGCACCGGCCGCTCCGGCGGCGCGAGCCCGGCCAGGCGCGACCGCCACCGCGGCGAGCCGCACAGCTCCGCGAGCAGCCGGTGGGTGGGCGCGCCGGAGTTCCCCGGCACCTGCAGCGCCAGCCAGCCGCCGGCCGCCAGCTCCCCAGCCCAGCGGCGCAGCAGCGCCTCGTGGCCGGGCACCCAGTGCAGGACGGCGTTGGTGACCAGGACGTCGACCGGTCCGGTCGGCCGCCACTCCCGGACGTCGCCCGCGGTGAACGACACCCGGCCCGGCACGGCGTGCGCCGCGGCGGCCGCGAGCATCTGCGCGGAGGAGTCCACGCCCGTCACCCGCGCACCCGGCCACCGGGCGGCGAGCGAGGCGGTCAGCGCGCCCTCCCCGCACCCGAGGTCGACGACCACCCGCGGGTCGCCGGCGCCCACGCGGGCCAGCAGGTCGACGAACGGCCGGGCCCGCTCGTCGCCGAAGCGCAGGTACTGCGCGGGGTCCCACGCCCCCGCCGGGGTCTCCCGACCGGTCACGGCGCCGACCCTACGAGCGTGCCCGGGACCGTCACCGCCGGCCGGTACCGTGGCGCCCGCGACCGACCTCCCACCTCCGGAGCCCGCCATCCCCGAGTCCCACGCCGCCCGCACCGGCCTGTTCCTCGCCTTCGAGGGCGGGGAGGGCGCGGGCAAGTCCACCCAGGTGCGGGCCCTCACCGAGTGGCTCACCGCCGCCGGGCGCCGGGTGCGGGCCACGTTCGAGCCGGGGGACACCCCCGCCGGCGTCGTCGTCCGGCAGCTGCTGCTGGACCGCGCGGACCTGGCGCTCGGCCCGCGCGCGGAGGCGCTGCTGTACGCGGCCGACCGTGCCCAGCACGTGGCGGCCGTCGTCCGCCCCGCGCTGGCCGCCGGGGAGGTGGTGGTCACCGACCGCTACGTCGACAGCTCGCTGGCCTACCAGGGCGCGGGCCGGGCGATCCCGCGCGAGGAGGTCGCGGCGCTGTCGCGGTGGGCCACCGAGGGCCTCGTCCCCGACCTCACCGTGCTGCTGGACCTGCCCCCGGCGACCGGCCTGGCCCGCGCGCGGGGCCGGGCGGCCGCCGACCGCATGGAGGCCGAGTCGCTGGACTTCCACGAGCGGGTCCGGGCGACCTTCCTCGAGCTCGCGGGCGCCGAGCCGCACCGCTACCTGGTGCTGGACGCCGCCCGTCCCGCCGCGGAGCTGACCGCCGAGGTCCGCGACCGGGTCGCCGCGCTGCTCGACCCGGTGGGGACGCCGTGAGCGAGGGGGTCTGGGCCGGCCTCGTCGGCCAGGACGACGTCATCGCCACCCTGCGCACCGCGATCGCCGAGCCCGCGGCGATGACGCACGCCTGGCTGTTCACCGGACCGCCCGGGTCGGGCCGGTCGGTCGCGGCCCGCGCCTTCGCCGCCGCCCTGCAGTGCCCCGCGGGCGGGGACGGCACCTGCCACGCCTGCCGCACCGTGCTGGCCGGCACCCACGCCGACGTCTCGGTGATCGTCCCCGACGGGCTGTCGATCGCCGCCAAGGAGGCCCGCGAGCTCGTCCGGCTCGCCGGCCGGGCGCCGTCGCAGGGCCGCTGGCAGGTCATCGTCGTCGAGGACGCCGACCGGATGACCGAGCACGCGGCCAACGCCGTCCTCAAGATGCTCGAGGAGCCGCCGCCGAGGACCGTGGTGATGCTCTGCACCCCGAGCCTGCACCCGGACGACATCATGGTGACCATCCGCTCCCGCTGCCGCGTCGTCGCGCTGCGGACGCCGCCCGTCGCCGCGATCGCCGACGTGCTGGCCCGGCGCGACGGCGTCGACCCGGCGATGGCGGCGTGGGCGGCGGCGGCCTCGGGCGGCCACGTCGGCCGGGCCCGCCACCTGGCGCGGGACGAGGCGGCGCGGCTGGCCCGCAAGGCGGTGCTGGACGTGCCGCTGTCGCTGGTGTCGCTGGCCGCCTGCCTCACCGCCGCCGACGACCTGGTCGCCGCGGCCAAGGAGGAGTCCGACCACGCGTCGGCGGCGCTGGCCGGCGCGGAGACCGAGGCGGTCAAGAACAGCCTCGGCGTCGGCGCGCGCGGCCCCGGCGTGGTCTCGGCCAGCCGGGGCAGCGCCGGGGTGCTCAAGGAGCTGGAGAAGAGGCAGAAGTCGCGGGCCACCCGGCTCGGCCGCGACTCGCTGGACCGCGCGCTGGTCGACCTCGCCGCCCTCTACCGCGACGCGCTGGTGCTCGCGGCCGTGCGGGACGGCGGGGGAGAGGCGCCGCCGCTGGCCCACCCGGACCGCCGGGCCGACGCCGAGGAGCTGGCCGCCCGGATCGGCGCGGAGGGGGCGCTGCGGCGGATCGACGCCGTCCTGGCCTGCCGGACGGCGCTGGAGCAGAACGTGAAGCCCCAGTTCGCCGTCGAGGCGCTCACCGTCGCGCTGCGACTCCCCGCCGAGCGGGCCTGACCGGTGCGCGGTCCGGCCGGGACCGTGCCGTAGTCTGGTCGCGCACGTCCGCCGCCTTAGCTCAGTCGGTAGAGCATCTCACTCGTAATGAGAAGGTCGTCGGTTCGATTCCGACAGGCGGCTCCAGCCCCCGGTCCCCTCAGGCGGCCGGGGCCTCGCCCGCGGTGGCCGCCTCCTGCAGCGCGCGGATCGGCTTCGCCGGGACGGCGGCTCGCACCCCACGCGGCACGTCGGGCACGGCGCGCCCCATCCCGGCTCCCACCGGCGGCGCGGCGCGGCGCCGTCCGCCGGGTGGCCGCCCGCGGGGCTGGATACGGTCTCCGGGTGAGACGACGCGCGCGGACCCTGACCCTGCTGGCGGCTGCGGCCGTGCTCGGCGGCTGCACCTCCGAGGTCGACGGGAGCGCCTCGCCGGCCGCCGGCGGCTCCTCCGGCTCCTCCTCGTCGTCCTCGTCGTCCTCGTCGTCCTCGTCCCCCGACGACTCGGACGAGGAGCTGCGGGAGGCGTTCTGCACCGAGGTCCCGGCGCTGCTCCAGGACATCACCGCCGACCTGGAGGCGGTGCCGACCGACCCCACGTCCGCGCTGCCCACCCTCGAGGACGCGGTGCGCCGCATGGAGGAGGTGCAGCCGCCCGCCGACGTGGCCGACGAGTGGGAGCGCCTGGTGTCCGGCTGGCGGGGCCTGCGCGACCTGCTGGCCTCGGTGGACCCGACCGCGCCCGGCGCCGGACAGCAGTTGGCCGACGACCTGCTGGAGCTGCAGTCGGAGCTGGTCGACGCCGGTACCGCCGTCGACACCTGGGGCCAGGCCAACTGCTGACCGCGGACACGACGACGGCGGTGCACCCCCGCAGGGGTGCACCGCCGTCGACTGTCCGTGGTGCGCTCGGCGGCCGCTCGGGAGAGGGCCGGCAGGATCAGTGGTGCGGGCCGGCCTCGGCCGCGCGGCGGATGGAGGCCTCGATCTCGGCCTCGGCCTCGGCCCGCCCGACCCACTCGGCGCCCTCGACCGACTTGCCCGGCTCGAGGTCCTTGTAGGTCTCGAAGAAGTGCTGGATCTCCAGGCGGTCGAACTCCGAGACGTCGGTGATGTCCTTGAGGTGGGACATCCGCGGGTCCGTCGCGGGGACGGTGAGCACCTTGTCGTCCCCACCCGCCTCGTCGGTCATCCGGAACATGCCGATCGCCCGGCAGGTGATCAGGCACCCCGGGAAGGTCGGCTCCTCGAGCAGCACCAGGGCGTCGAGCGGGTCGCCGTCCTGACCGAGGGTGTTCTCGATGTACCCGTAGTCCGCTGGATAGCGGGTGGAGGTGAACAGCATCCGGTCCAAGCGGATGCGGCCGGTGGCGTGGTCCAGCTCGTACTTGTTCCGCTGGCCCTTGGGGATCTCTACCGTCACGTCGAACTGCACGGGTCGTAGTGTGGCCCACGACGCCACGGCTGCTGCGCCGGAGGTGCTCTCAGGGGGTGGACAGCATCGCGTCGAGCGGGTCGACGACCGTCACGCCGAAGTACTCGCGCTTCCGTCGCCGGCTCGTCCTGGTGGTCGTGGCGCTGGTGGCCGCGCTCGCCGTGGCGGCCGTCCTGGTCGTCCGGTCCCTCGGGGACGACGGCGGGGACGGCGCCGACCCGGCGGCCGGCGCGCAGCTGCCCGAGGTCGGCGACCCCGCCCCCGTGCTGGCCGCCCTCAGCGGCGACGCCCCCGCCCCGGACCCCGGCACGCTGGAGGCCCGGCTGGCCCCGCTGCTGGGGGACCCCGCGCTCGGGCCGGCACCCGGCGCGCAGGTGGTCGACGTCGCGACCGGGGACGTCCTGCTCGACCGGGCCGGCACCCGGCCCGCCGTCCCCGCCTCGACGGCCAAGCTGCTGACCGCGGTGGCGGCGCTGACCACGCTCGACCCCGACGACACCCTCGCCACCACCGTCGTGGCCGGGGCCGCCCCCGGCGAGGTGGTCCTCGTCGGCGGCGGCGACCCGACGCTGTCCACCACCGCGCCGTCGCTGACCTACCCCGGCGCCGCCACCGTGGCCGACCTGGCCGCCCAGGTGCAGGCCGAGCTC
The DNA here is from genome assembly GCF_054050555.1 of Blastococcus sp. SYSU D00695. NCBI lineage: Bacteria > Bacillati > Actinomycetota > Actinomycetes > Geodermatophilales > Geodermatophilaceae > Blastococcus > Blastococcus sp. SYSU D00695. The sequence continues at coordinate 9,355 of NZ_JBJGZP010000032.1, forward strand.
GGCGACACCCCGCTGACCGCCGTCGTCGTCGACAACGGGCTGTTCACCGGCCCCCTGACCGCGCCCGGGTGGGGCCCCGGCGACGCGCCCTCCAGCTACGCCGCGCCGGTGACCGCGACCGCCGTCGACGGCGCACGCCTCTCGGCGGGGACCCCCCAGCGCAGCGGCGCCCCCGGGACCGACGCCGGGCGTGCCCTGGCCACCGCCCTCGGCGCGCCCGGCGCCGCCGTCCGGCTGGGCGAGGCGGCCGACGGCGCCCGGGTGCTCGGCACCGTGCACTCGGCACCGGTCGCCCGCCTCGTCGAGCAGATGCTCGCCCAGTCGGACAACCTGCTCGCCGAGGCGCTGGGCCGGCACGTCGCCCTCGCCCGCGGGCTGCCCGCCACCTTCGACGGCGTCGCCGAGGCCGTGCCGGCCGCCGTGGAGGAGGCCGGCTTCGACCTGCAGGGTGTCGCCCTCGCCGACGGCAGCGGGCTCTCGGCGTCCGACCGGGTGCCGGCGGCGCTGCTGACCCGGCTGGTCACCGCCGCGGCCGACGGCTCCTCGCCGGAGCTGTCCGCGATCGTCTCCGGGCTGGCCGTGGCCGGGTACGACGGCACCCTCGCCGACCGCGGGGACGACGACCCGGCGACCGCGCCGGGCGCGGTGCGCGGCAAGACGGGGACGCTGCTGGGCGTGCACGCCCTCGCGGGCACCGTCGTCACCGCCGACGGGCGGCTGCTGGCCTTCGCGTTCCTGGCCGACGGCGTCACCGGCGGCGAGCAGCCGGCCGAGGACGCCCTCGACGCCGCGGCCGAGGCGCTGGCCGCCTGCGGCTGCTCGTGAGGGGAGCGGCGGCGCGGCCGCGCGTACGGTGAGGCGATGAGCAGCGCCTCCTCGATGGTCGACTGGGACCTCGCCGGACGCACCGCCCGCCGGCTGGTCGGTCCGGGGCCCGAGACCACGCGGGAGGAGGCCGCCGCCGTCGTGCAGGAGCTGCACGAGGCCGCCGCCACCGCGATCGCGCACGTGGAGGGCCTCACCGGGCTCCGGCCCGCCTCCGGCGGCCCCGTGCCCGAGGTCGCCGTCGTCGACCGGCCCGGGTGGGTCGACGCCAACACCGCCGGCATGTCCGCCCTGCTGGGCCCGCTGGTCGACGCGCTCGCCGAGAAGCAGGGCCGCCGCCCGGGCGCGGTCACGACGGCGATCGGCTCCCGCGTCACCGGCGTGCAGGCCGGCGCCGTGCTGTCGTTCCTGTCCTCGCGGGTGCTGGGGCAGTACGAGGTCTTCGGCACCGGCGGCCGGCTGCTGCTGGTCGCCCCCAACATCGTCGACACCGAGCGCCGCCTGGGCGTGGACCCGTCCGACTTCCGCCTCTGGGTCTGCCTGCACGAGGTCACCCACCAGCTGCAGTTCACCGGCGTCCCGTGGCTGCAGGGCCACCTCGAGTCGCTGATCGCGGAGTTCGTCGAGGCCACCGACCTCGACGCCGACGTGCTGCGCGACCGCCTGCGCGACGTGGTGCGCAGCCTCGGGGACGCCGTCCGCGGCGCGGACGCCGACGACGACGAGCCGCAGGGCCTGATGGCGCTGGTCGGCGACCCGGCGCAGCGGGCGGTCCTCGACCGGGTCACCGCGGTGATGAGCCTGGTGGAGGGGCACGCGGAGTACGTGATGGACGGCGTCGGGCCCGACGTCGTCCCCTCGGTGCGCACCCTGCGCAAGCGGTTCGCCCAGCGGCGCAAGGGCCGCGGCCCCGTCGACCGCGTGCTGCGCCGGCTGCTGGGGCTGGAGCAGAAGATGAAGCAGTACGCCGACGGGCGGGTCTTCGTCGGCGGGGTCGTCGACCTCGTCGGCATGGAGGGCTTCAACCGGGTGTGGTCCGGGCCGGAGGCGCTGCCGCGGGTCGAGGAGCTCACCGACCCCGCCCGCTGGGTGGACCGGGTGATCGGCCGCCCGGCCGTCCCCGCCTGAGCGCGTGAGCGGGCCCGCGCCCGCGGTCGCCGCGCTGCGCGCCGCCGTCCGGGCCGGCCTGCGCGCGGACCCGCGACCGGTGCTCGCCGCGTGCAGCGGGGGAGCGGACTCGCTCGCCCTCGCCGCCGCGCTGGCCTCCGAGGCCCGCGGCGCCGGCGTGCGGGTGGGCGGGGTGACCGTCGACCACGGGCTGCAGCCCGGCTCGGCCGACCGGGCCCAGCGGACGGCGGAGCTGCTGCGCGACCTCGGGCTGGACCCGGTGCTGGCGCTGCCCGTGCGGGTGCCCCGGGCCGGCGGGCCGGAGGGCGCGGCCCGGGCCGCCCGGTACGCCGCCCTGGCGGAGGCGGCCCGCGCGCACGGCGCCCGGGTCGCCCTGGGGCACACCCTCGACGACCAGGCCGAGACGGTGCTGCTGGGCCTGGGCCGCGGTTCCGGCCCGCGCTCGGTCGCCGGCATGGTCGCCTGCCGGGAGGACGGCGGGGTGACCTGGTGGCGGCCGCTGCTCGGCGCGCGGCGGGACACCACCCGGCAGGCGTGCGCCGACCAGGGGCTCCCCGTCTGGGACGACCCCTGGAACGCCGACCCGGCCTACACGCGCGTGCGGCTGCGCACCGAGGTGCTGCCGCTGCTGGAGGACGTCCTCGGCGGCGGGGTGGCACCCGCGCTGGCCCGCACCGCCGGCCTCCTGCGGGAGGACCTCGACGCCCTCGACGCCTGGGCCGCCGCGGAGCTGGCCCGGCTGGCCGCCGAGGCGGGGGACGGCGACCTGCCCGCCCGGCCCCTGGCCCCGCTGCCGGCGGCGGTCCGCCGGCGGGTGCTGCGCGGCTGGCTGCGGGCGGCGGGCGTCCCGGACCTGCAGGCCGTCCACCTGCGGGCGGTGGAGACGCTCGTCACCGGCTGGCGGGGGCAGGGCCGGGTCGACCTACCCGGTGGGGCAGGAGTGGTCCGGGCGTCTGGCAGGCTGGTCCTGTCGCCGCCGGCCCGCCGCGGCGCGGACCCCGCACCCGCACTCTCCGAGGAGCAGCCCCCGTGACGGACCCCGCCAGCACGCCCGGGGCACTCGGTCCCGACCACGGCTACGGCCCCGACATCGACCACGTCCTGCTCAGCGAGGAGCAGATCCGGGAGAAGATCGCGGAGCTGGCCGCCCAGGTCGCCGCGGACTACGCCGGCCGCGAGGTCCTGCTCGTCGGCGTCCTCAAGGGCGCCGTCCTGTTCATGAGCGACTTCGCGCGGGCGCTGCAGCTGCCCACCCAGATGGAGTTCATGGCCGTCTCCTCCTACGGCAGCGCGACCAGCTCCTCCGGGGTCGTGCGCATCCTCAAGGACCTCGACCGGGACATCACCGGCAAGCACGTCCTGGTCCTCGAGGACATCATCGACTCCGGCCTGACCCTCTCGTGGCTGCTGAAGAACCTGGGCGGCCGCGCGCCGGCGTCGCTGGAGGTCTGTGCGCTGCTGCGCAAGCCCGACGCGGTCAAGGTCGACGTGCCGGTGCGGTACATCGGCTTCGACATCCCGAACGAGTTCGTCATCGGCTACGGGCTGGACTACGCCGAGCGCTACCGCGACCTGCCCTACATCGCGACCCTCAAGGCCGAGGTCTACACCTGATCCACGGCGGCTGAGCCGGCCGCCCGCCGCGCGGCGGGCGAGGGGCGACCCGTAGGGGTTCCTCGCGGCTCGCGTACAGGATCAGCACAGGGTGCCCGGTGTACCGTCGATCGCAACGACGCTGCACCGTCGCGCGGGTGCCACCCGGTGCACAGGGCGCGTCCCCCGGACGATCAGGAGGGTCGACGGGTCAGGCCCGTCCGGGCCTCCCGGCATCGGTGTATGGAACGCAAGAAGATCTTCCGCTCCGTGTGGTTCTGGGTCGTCCTCGTCGTCCTGCTGGCGGTGGGGTTCTCCACGCTGTTCCGCGGCGGCGGCGACTTCGAGGACGTCTCCACGGCGACGGCCCTCGAGCAGATCCGGGACGGCAACGCCGAGAAGGTCACGATCAACGACAAGGAACAGACGCTCGACCTCGAGCTGACGAACCCCGTCGAGGGCAGTGACCGGATCACCGCCTCCTACCCGATCGGCGCCTCCGACGACGTCTTCGACCTCGTCAGCGGCCAGAACGGCGAGGGCGGCCAGAGCGGCGACGGTGTCGAGTTCGACACCAACGTGACGCAGGAGAACGTCTTCGTCAGCGTCCTGATCAGCTTCCTGCCGTTCGTCATCCTGCTGCTGCTGCTGTTCTGGCTGTTCAACTCGATGCAGGGCGGCGGCCGCGGGGTCATGGCCTTCGGCAAGTCCAAGGCCAAGCAGATCACCAAGGACACCCCGAAGACGACGTTCGCCGACGTCGCCGGCGCCGACGAGGCGATCGAGGAGCTCCACGAGATCAAGGACTTCCTCGCCAACCCGGTCAAGTTCCAGGCCGTGGGCGCGAAGATCCCCAAGGGCGTGCTGCTGTTCGGCCCGCCCGGCACCGGCAAGACCCTGCTCGCCCGCGCCGTCGCCGGCGAGGCCGGCGTCCCGTTCTTCTCGATCTCCGGCTCGGACTTCGTCGAGATGTTCGTCGGTGTCGGCGCCAGCCGCGTCCGCGACCTGTTCGAGCAGGCCAAGCAGAACGCGCCGGCCATCATCTTCGTCGACGAGATCGACGCCGTCGGGCGTCACCGCGGTGCCGGCATGGGCGGCGGGCACGACGAGCGCGAGCAGACGCTGAACCAGATGCTCGTCGAGATGGACGGCTTCGACGTCAAGGGCGGCGTCATCATGATCGCCGCCACCAACCGGCCGGACATCCTCGACCCCGCGCTGCTGCGCCCGGGCCGGTTCGACCGGCAGATCGCCGTCGACCGCCCCGACCTGCTCGGCCGCAAGGCGATCCTCGCCGTCCACGCCAAGGGCAAGCCGCTCGCCCCGGACGTCGACCTGGAGACCCTGGCCCGCCGGACGCCGGGCTTCACCGGCGCCGACCTCTCCAACGTCCTCAACGAGGGCGCGCTGCTCACCGCCCGGCACGGTGGCACGGTCATCACCGACGCCACCCTCGAGGAGGCGATCGACCGCGTCATCGCCGGCCCCGAGCGCAAGACCAGGGCCATGAGCGAGAAGGAGAAGAAGGTCACCGCCTACCACGAGGGCGGCCACGCCCTCGTGGCGCACGCGCTGCCCAACCTGGACCCGGTGCACAAGGTGACGATCCTGCCCCGCGGCCGGTCGCTCGGGCACACGCTCGTCCTGCCCACCGAGGACAAGTACACCCAGACCCGGTCGGAGATGATCGACACCCTGGCCTACGCCCTCGGCGGGCGCGCGGCCGAGGAGCTGGTCTTCCACGAGCCCACCACGGGCGCCGGCAACGACATCGAGAAGGCCACCGCCATGGCCCGCGCGATGGTCACCCAGTACGGCATGAGCGCCAAGCTGGGCGCGGTGAAGTACGGCAGCACCGACTCCGAGCCGTTCCTCGGCCGGGACATGGGCTCGCGGCCGGACTACTCCGAGGCCGTCGCCGCCGACATCGACGCCGAGGTGCGCGCGCTCATCGAGGCCGCGCACGACGAGGCGTGGGAGATCCTGGTCCAGCACCGGGGCGTGCTCGACCAGCTCGTCCTCGAGCTGATCGAGAAGGAGACGCTGTCCAAGGAGGACATGGCGCGGATCTGCGCGCCGGTCACCAAGCGGCCCTCGCTGGCCCCGTACAACGGGTTCGGCAAGCGGACGCCCTCGGACCAGCCGCCGGTGCTGACCCCGGCCGAGCAGGCCGCCCTCGCCAACGGCAACGGCAACGGCCACGTCACCGGCGGGTCGAGCCCGGTCGGTGACGTCGGCGCCCCCGTCCAGCGGTGAGCGAGCTCCCCGAGGAGCCGGAGGACGAGGTCCGCCCCGTCCCCGGGTCCGTCGACCGGGCCCGCGCCGAGGCCGCCGTGCGCGAGCTGCTGATCGCGGTGGGGGAGGACCCGGACCGGCCCGGGCTGCAGGAGACCCCGGCCCGGGTGGCGCGCGCGTACGCCGAGACGTTCGCGGGGCTCGGGCAGGACCCGGACGAGGTGCTGTCCGCCGTCTTCGACGAGGGCCACGACGAGCTGGTGCTGGTCAAGGACATCCCCATGTACTCGACGTGCGAGCACCACCTGGTCCCCTTCCACGGGGTCGCGCACGTCGGCTACATCCCGGGCGAGGACGGCAAGGTCACCGGGCTGTCGAAGCTGGCCCGGCTGGTGGACGTGTACGCCCGCCGGCCGCAGGTCCAGGAGCGGATGACCCGGCAGATCGCCGACGCCCTGCACGAGGTGCTCAAGCCGCGTGGCGTCATCGTCGTCATCGAGGCCGAGCACCTGTGCATGGGCATGCGGGGCATCCGCAAGCCCGGCTCGTCGACGGTCACCTCGGCCGTGCGGGGCATCTTCCGCGACAGCGCCGCCACCCGCGCCGAGGCGATGAGCCTCGTGCTCGGGAGGTGAGCGGGGCGCAGACCCTCGCGCAGCCCGGGCGCTGCGTGGTGATGGGCGTCCTCAACGTCACCCCCGACTCCTTCTCCGACGGCGGGTGCTTCGCCGACGAGGCGTCCGCCGTCGCCCACGGGCTGGCGATGCACGCCGCGGGCGCGGACTACGTCGACGTCGGCGGCGAGTCCACCCGGCCCGGCGCCGAGCGCGTCGACGCCGAGGAGGAGTGCCGGCGGGTCGTGCCGGTCGTGCGCGAGCTGGCCGCCGCCGGCGTGCGGGTCAGCGTCGACACGACCCGCGCCGAGGTCGCCGAGGCCGCCATCGCCGCCGGCGCGGTGCTGGTCAACGACGTCAGCGGGGGCCTGGCCGACGCCAACATGGCCCGGCTGGTCGCCGGCACCGGGGTGCCGTGGGTGCTCATGCACTGGCGCGGCCACAGCCGCGAGATGTACGCGGCGGCACGCTACGGCGACGTCGTCACCGAGGTCTGCGCCGAGCTCACCGCGCGGGTGGAGGACGTCGTCGCCGCCGGCGTGGACCCCGCGCAGCTGGTCCTCGACCCGGGGCTGGGCTTCGCCAAGCGCGCCGAGCACAACTGGCGGGTCCTCGCCGGCCTGGACCGGGTCGTCGGGCTGGGCCTGCCGGTGCTGGTCGGCGCCTCCCGCAAGACGTTCCTGGGTCGCGAGCTGGCCGCCGCCGACGGCACCGTGCGTCCCGCCGAGCAGCGCGACGCCGCGACCCTGGCCACCACCGTCCTCGCCGCCGAGGCCGGCGCGTGGGGGGTGCGGGTGCACGACGCCGCGGCCTCGGTCGACGCCGTCCGCACCGTCGCCGCCGTCCGCCGTGCCCGACAGGAGAGCCGCAGCCGTGCCCAGTGACCACCCACCGGCCCGCCCCGACCGCATCACCGTCCGCGGCATCACCGCGCACGCCCACCACGGCGTCTACGACTGGGAGCGGGAGAAGGGACAGACGTTCTCCGTGGACGTCGTCCTGGAGCTCGACACCCGGCCGGCGGCGGCCGGCGACGACCTGGCCCGCACGGTGAACTACGCGGAGCTGGCGCAGGGCCTGCACGCGATCCTGACCGGCGAGCCGGTGTCCCTCCTGGAGACCCTCGCCCAGCGGATGGCCGACGCATGCCTGGCGAACGCGCTGGTGGACGCCGTGGAGATCACCGTGCACAAGCCCGACGCCGAGCTCGGCGTGCCCTTCGCCGACGTCACCGTCGCCGTCCGGCGGGAGCGGGCCGGGGAGCCGCGGTGACCAGGGCGGTGCTGTCGCTCGGCGCCAACCTCGGCGACCGCGCCGCGACGCTGCGCCGGGCGCTCGACGCGCTGGCCGTCGACGGGCCGGTCGCCGCCTCCCCGCTCTACGAGACCCCGCCATGGGGGCCGGTCGAGCAGCCGCCCTACCTCAACGCGATCGCCCTGGTCGACGGCCCGCGCGACGCCGCCGGGTGGCTGGCCCGGGCGCACGAGCTGGAGCAGGCGGCCGGCCGCACCCGCGAGGTGCGCTGGGGGGCGCGCACCCTCGACGTGGACGTCGTCGCCGTCACCGGCGAGGACGGCACGCCGGTGCGCTCCGACGACCCGCTGCTCACGCTGCCGCACCCGCGGGCGCACGAGCGGGCCTTCGTCCTCGTGCCGTGGGCGTCGGTCGAGCCGGCCGCCGTCCTGCCCGGGCACGGGCCGGTCGCCGCGCTGCTCGCCGCCCTCCCGCCGGAGGACGTCGCCGCGGTGGTGCCCTGGCAGGCACGGTCGTGACCCCGGTCCGCCGTCGCGACCTGGCCGTCGTCGCCGCCGGGCTCGCCGTCGCGGCCTGGCTGGTGGTCCGGGCGGTCTACGGCGACCTCCCGCCGCTGCGCTGGTGGCTGCCGGTCCCGCTGGCCCTGCTCGCGGTCACCGAGGCGCTCGCCGCCCGCGCGCTGGGGACCCGGCTGCGGGCGCAGCGCGCCGCGCGCCGCGCCGCCCGCGGCGGTCGGCCGCAGCCCGCCGCGGCCGCCGCGCCGCCGCCGGGGCTGGTGCGCCCGGTCGAGCCGATGCTGGTGGCCCGCGCCGCGGTGCTGGCGCAGGCCAGCGCCTACGTGGGCGCCGTCTTCACCGGCGTGTGGGCCGGGGTGCTGCTGTACGTGGTGCCCTCGCTGGACCGGCTCGACGCCGCCGGCGGGGACGCGGTCACCGGCGCGATCGGCGTGCTCGCCTCGCTCGCGCTCACCGCCGCCGCGCTGTGGCTGGAGCAGGTGTGCCGGGTGCCGCCGTCGGAGGACGACGACGCGGGCGGCGGCGACCGGGTCGCGGCCTGACCGCGGTCAGGATGACGAGGTGACCGAGCGGCGCAGCGTCGTGTGCACCACCCCGGCGGTGAGCAGCCCGACGTAGGTGCCGCCGTCGACGACCGGCACGGCGTCGGCGTCGGCGCGCAGCAGCACCGACAGCCCGGTCTTCAGGGTCGACCCGACCGGCACCGGCTCGGCCAGCGGCACCATCGCCGAGGCGACCGTGCGCGCACCCGCCCGCCCGGCCGGCAGCCAGCCGCAGGGCCGGCCGCCGGCGTCGACGACCACGGCCCCGCCGGCGCCCGCCGCCACCACCGCGGTCTCGGCGAGGGTGTCCTCGGGCCGCACCACCGGCGGCCGGGCGAGGACCGCCGGGTCGATCATCGTGACCGCCAGCCGCTTGAGACCGCGGTCGGCGCCGACGAAGTCGGCGACGTAGTCGCTGGCCGGCCGGCCCAGCAGCTCCGCGGGCGGGGCGAACTGCTCGACGTGCCCGCCGGCGCTCATCACCGCGATGCGGTCGCCGAGGCGCACGGCCTCCTCGATGTCGTGGGTGACGAAGACGATCGTCTTGCGGACGGCCTCCTGCAGGCGGAGGAACTCGTCCTGCAGCCGCTCCCGCACGACCGGGTCGACCGCGGAGAACGGCTCGTCCATCAGCAGCACGCCCGGGTCGGCGGCCAGCGCCCGCGCCACCCCGGCCCGCTGCCGCTGGCCGCCCGACAGCTGCGCGGGGTAGCGCCGGCCGTGGACGGCGGGGTCCAGACCGACGGTCGCCAGCAGCTCGTCCACGCGCTCGCGGGTGCGGCGCCGGTCCCAGCCGAGCAGCCGGGGCACCGTCGCGACGTTGGCGCGCACCGTCTGGTGCGGGAACAGGCCCACGTTCTGGATCACGTAGCCGATGCGCCTGCGCAGCCGGTCGGGATCGACGCGCGTGACGTCCTCGCCGCCGAGCAGGATCCGGCCGGTGGTCGGCTCGATGACCCGGTTGATCATCTTCATCGTGGTCGTCTTGCCGCAGCCGGAGGGGCCCACCAGCACGGTGAGCTCGCCGGCGGCCAGGGTCAGGTCGAGCTCGGCGACGCCCACGGTGCCGTCGGGATAGGTCTTGGCGACCCCCTCGAGGCGGATCTCGGGGGCGGCCGATCCGGCGGGCGACGGGGGGTCCGCGGGAGCCGCCGGGGCGGCGCCGGCCGCGGGGGCGGCAGCGTGCCGGGCAGGTGCGCCAGTAGCGTCCACGGCGTGGTCCTCCTGTCGGTGCGCCCCGGACCGGGCGCGGTGAGCGACGTGCTCGCGGTGGACGAGGCGCCGAACCCGTGGTTCGACCCGTCGTACGTGTCCAGCAACTGGGACACCATTCTGCGTCACCTGGGAGAACACGTGTGGCTGACCGTCGCCGCCGTGGCGCTCGGGGCGCTGATCGCGCTGCCGCTGGCGCTGCTGGCCCGGTCGAGCCGGTGGTTCGCGGGACCGGTGCTGGCCCTGTCGACGGTCGTCTACACGATCCCGTCGCTGGCGATGTTCGCGCTGGTCCTGCCGCTCACCGGGCTGTCGGCGACGACGGTCCTCGTCGGCCTGACCGCCTACTCGCTGGTCATCCTCGTGCGCAACTTCCTCACGGGGCTGCGGGAGGTGCCCGCCGACGTCCGGGAGGCGGCCCGCGGCATGGGGCTCAGCCCGCGGCAGCTGTTCCTGCGCGTGGACCTCCCGCTGGCGCTGCCGGCCTTCATGGCGGGGCTGCGGGTGGCGACCGTCTCCACCGTCGCCCTGGTCACCGTCGGCGTCCTGGTCGGCCACGGCGGGCTGGGGCAGCTCATCACCGGCGGGTTCGCGCGCAACGAGTACCGCGCGGAGATCGTCACCGGGGCGGTGGGCTGCGTGCTGCTGGCGCTCGTCGCCGACCTGCTGCTGGTCGGGGTGGAACGGCTGCTCACGCCGTGGACCCGGGCGGTGCGGGCGTGAACAGCTTCGAGCGGGCGGTGGTCTACCTCAACGACCCGTTCAACTGGACCCGCCGCGGCGGCATCCTGGACCTGCTGGCCGACCACCTGGCGGTCTCCGCGGCCGCCGTCGGCATCGCGATGGTCGTCGCGCTGCCGCTGGGCACGGTCCTCGGCCGGTCCCGCCGCGGTGGGGGCACCGTCGTCGTGGTGTCCAACGTGAGCCGGGCCATCCCCACGCTCGCCCTGCTCACGATCTTCGCCGTCACCCCGATCGGCTTCGGCGACCGGGCGACGACGATCGCGCTGGCGGTCTTCGCGATCCCGCCGATCCTGACGAACACCGCGGTCGGCTTCCGCGGGGTGGACGCCGACGTGCGGGAGGCGGCCCGGGCGATGGGCATGTCCCGCGGGCAGGTGCTGCGCCGGGTGGAGGCGCCGCTGGCCGCGCCGCTGGTGCTGACCGGCATCCGGACGGCGGCGGTGCAGGTGGTGGCGACGGCGACCCTGGCCGCGCTCGTCGGCGGCAGCGGCCTCGGCCGGCTGATCAACCTCGGGTTCGGGCAGCGCGACTACGGCGTGATGATCGCGGGGGCGCTCCTGGTCGCCGCGCTCGCGATGCTCACCGAGCTGTTCCTGGTCGTCGTCTCCTGGGCGCTCACCCCGGGCCCCCGGCGGCTGCCGTTCCGGCCCGTGACCAGGGCGTCCACCGTGCGCGGGGCACCGGAGCCGACGGCGTCCGGCGTCCCCCTGTGAGCCGGCGGGGGAGATAACAAGCGCACAACACATCCGCCACGGGTTTGGAGGCCGCCCGCGCGGAGGGGTTGCATGGCCGTCGCGGGAGTCCTCCCGCCAGACACGCGTGCCGGCCGCGAGGCCGCACGGGACACAGAAGGCGGGTGCCGTGACCAGGCGTACCCACGTGCTCATCCCCCTCACCATCGCGGTCGCGCTGGCGACGGCGGCGTGCGGTGACTCCGGCTCCTCGGGCACGGGCGGCAGCGAGTCGAGCGCGAACCAGGCCAGCGGCGACGCGTGCGCGCCGGTCGCCGGTGAGGGGCTCGTCGTCCTCGAGGACGACATGGGGCTGCAGAACGCGGACAACGTGATCGCCGCGGTGACCACGGCGACCGCCTCGGCCAACCCCGCCCTGCTGCCGGCGCTGGACGCGGTCTCCGCCGCGCTCACCACCGACCAGCTGATCGAGCTCAACGCCGCGGTGGACCTCGAGCGGCGCAGCGCCGAGGAGGTCGCGGCCGAGTGGGTCGAGTCCAGCGGCGTGACCGAGGGCCTCGAGCAGGGCAGCGGCCCGATCGCCGTCGGGGAGGCGGGCTTCACCGAGTCGACGATCCTGGCGAACATCTACGCCGACGTGCTCGGCGCCGCGGGCTTCGACGCCTCGGTGAAGACGGTGGGCAACCGGGACCTCTACCTGCCCGCGCTCATCTCCGGCAGCGACCTGCAGGTCTTCCCCGAGTACCTCGCCACCGTGACCGAGGCGCTCAACGCCCAGGTCAACGGCGCGGACCCGGAGCCGGTCGCCAGCGCCGACGTGCAGGCCACGCGCGACGCCCTGCAGTCGCTGGCCGACCAGGCCGGGCTCACCTTCGGCGAGCCCTCCGAGGCCGCGGACCAGAACGCCTTCGCGGTGACCCAGGCGCTCGCCGACGACCTCGACGTCTCCACCCTGTCCGAGCTGGCCGACGCGTGCGGTGACGGCTCCCTGGTCCTCGGTGGGCCGGCGGAGTGCCCGACCCGGCCGTTCTGCCAGGTGGGCCTGGAGGACACCTACGGGCTCCAGTTCGCCGAGTTCGTCCCGCTGGACACCGCCGGTGGCCCGCTGACCAAGGCGGCCATCGAGCAGGGCGAGGTCTCGATCGGTCTCGTGCTCAGCTCCGACGGGGCGCTCGCCGACAGCTGATCGCCGAGTCGCGTACCCGGGCCCCGGCGGTGATCCGCCGGGGCCCGTGACGTCTGCGTCACGGATGCGTCCGGAGCGTGAGCACGGGCCCTCGCGCCGTTACGCTGGAGGGCATGCGCGGGGGACCGGACGAGCGAGACGCTGCCCTCCCCGCGGCGCCCACGCCGCGCTGGCGGACCGCCGGCCTCGTCGCCGGGGCGGTCCTCGCGGTCGCGGCCACGGTGGTGGTCTTCCTGACCGACGACGCCCGGCTGCTGCGGCTGGCCGTCCTCGGCGGGGCGTGGTCTTTCGTGCTCGCCCTGCTGGCCGCCGGCCGGCGCCGGGACCCCGCGGGCGGTCCGGCCGGCCTGCGCCAGGCGCACGAGCTGGAGCTGGAACGCGCCGCCGCGGGTCGCCGGGAGGCCGAGCGGGAGACCGAGAGCCGCATCCGCCGCGAGTCCGACGACGCGATGCGCGCCGAGATCGCCGCCCTCCGCCAGGACGTGGCGTCTCTCGGCGCGGTCCGGCAGGAGCTCGCTGCCCTGGGCGCCCTGCGCGCCGACGTCGCCGCGCTGACCGCGCTGCGCTCGGACGTGGCGGAGCTGACCACGATGCGGTCGGACGTGGCGGCGCTCGGCGAGCTGCGCCGGGACGTGGCGGTGCTGGGCTCCCTGCGCGAGGACGTCGTCGGTCCCGGCGGCCTGCGCGAGGAGGTCGCCCGGCTCGCGGCCCTGCGCGCGGAGCTCGGCCAGGTGGCGGAGCTGCGCGCCGACGTCGGGCGGCTGCGCGCCGAGCTGACCGAGCAGCTGTCCAGCGAGATGTTCCTCGAGCGGGTCGTCATGCGGACCCAGTCCTCGCGGGGGCCGGCCGGGACGATGACCCCGGCCGCTCCCGTCGAGGGCCCGAGCACGCTGTCGATCGACGCGGTGAGCTGGTCGGACGAGCCGCCGCGGGAGCTGACCGGGGGGTGGCCCGCCGTCCGGCTCGACGCCCCGCCGAGCAGCGCGCAGCCCGCTCCGCAGGCCCCCTGGTCCGCACCCCAGCCGGTGCCCGGGTACCAGCCCCCGCCCGTGCCCGCGCCGGCGTACGGGGTCCCGGTGGCTGGTGCGGCGGTCCCCGAGGCGCCGGTCACCCGCGGGTACGAGGCCCTGGAGGGCCTGTCCGCGCGGCGCGCCGCCGCGCCCACCCCGGAGCCGGCGCCGGTCGCCCGGCCGGCCGCGGGGGAGGACTCCCCGCGGCGCCGCCGGCGCACCGACCCGGCCACCGCCGAGCAGGTGACGGTCGAGCGCCCCCGCGCGGCCGGCGAGTCCGCCGCCCCGGTGGAGGCCGCGTCGTTGCTGGACGCCTGGCCGCGCCCGCCGGCGCCCCTGCCACCGGACCCGCTGCCGTCGGGCTCTCTGCCGTCGGACCCCCTGCCGACCGGGCCGCGGTCGGCCGCCGCGCCGTCCGCCCCGCTCACGGTGCAGGCCCCCGGCGTCCCGACCCCCGGCGAGGCGCGGCTCGCGCAGATCCTCGCCGAGAGCGGCTCCCCGGATGCGCGGCCCCGCCGCCGGCACCGCTACCGCGACGACGACGAGGACGACGACGTCCTCGCCCGGGTCCTCCGCCGCCACTGACGCAGGACCCCGTCCCCTCGCAGGAGCCCGGGGGGGGGCGCCTGCGAGGGGGGCCGTCAGGCCGGGCCGGTCAGGACAGCGAGCCGCCGTCGAGCACGAGCGTCTGGCCGGTGACCCAGCCCGCGCCGTCGCCGAGCAGGTAGGCCGCGGCCTCGCCGATGTCCTCGGGCTCGCCCAGCCGGCCGACGGGGTAGGCCATCGCGGCCTCCTCCTCGCGGCCCTCGTAGAGCTTCCCGGCGAAGCGGGTCTTCACCACGGACGGGGCGACGCCGTTCACGCGCACCTTCGGCCCGAGCTCGACGGCGAGCTGGGTGACCATGTTGATCAGCGCGGCCTTGCTGACGCCGTAGCCGGCGATGCCGGGGGAGGCCTTGAGGCCCGCCACGGAGGCGACCACGAGCACCGACCCGCCGTGCTCGGACATCCACGCCCGCCAGGCCTCCTGGACCAGGCCCAGGGTGGAGACCACGTTGGTGTCGAGGATCTTGCGGAAGGCGTCGAGGTCGAGGTCGACCATCGGCCCGTACACGGGGTTGATGCCGACGTTGCCGACCAGCATGTCGAGGCCGCCGAAGGTCGCGACCGCGGTCCGCACGGCCTCCGCGCGGTGCTCGGCGTCGGCGGTGTTGCCCGCGACCCCGACGGCGACGTCGGGCCCGCCGAGGGCCGCCACCGCCTCGGTCAGTGCCTCCGGCTTGCGGGCGGTGACGACCACCCGTGCGCCGCGCCGCACCAGGCTCTGCGCGATGCCCAGTCCGATGCCCCGGCTCGCGCCGGTGACCAGCGCGGTACGTCCTTCGAGGTCGCCCATGTGCCCCTGCCTGCCTCTCGTCGGTGGAATGCGAGGTCACGGTAGGGGGGAGGGGTCCGCGCCGACCCGCCGGGTCCGTGACGGACCCCACAGGTCCCGGCGTTGCAGGACCCGCCGGCCCGGTTCCACACTCGCCATCGGCACGACACCTGCGTGACACAGCTGGTCGCAGCGGGGACGCGCCGCGCCACCACCGCACGACCCGCACCACCCCACCGGTCTCCGCCGGGGGAGACCCACCGACGTCCGGTACCCGCACGGGACTGGAACGAGGAGCACCTCATGCCTGCTGCCCGCAGGACCTCCCGCGCCGCGGCATCGCCCGCGGCACCCGACGCCCCGGCACGACTGCGCGTGGGCGTCATCGGCGCCGGCAGGGTCGGCGCCGTCCTGGGCGCGGCCCTCGCCACCGCCGGCCACGAGGTCGTCGCCGCCTCCGGCCTGTCCACCGCCTCCGCCGAGCGGGCCGCGCGCCTGCTGCCCGGCGTCCCCCTGCTGCCCGCCGACGAGGTCGTCGCCGCCGCGGACCTCGTCGTCCTCGCGGTCCCCGACGACACCCTCGCCGGGCTCGTCGCCGGCCTGGCCGAGACCGGCGCCTGGCGCGCCGGCCAGCTGGCCTTCCACACCTCCGGCGCGCACGGGCTGGCGGTCCTCGAGCCGGCCGCACGGGCCGGCGTCCTGCCGCTGGCGCTGCACCCGGCCATGACCTTCACCGGTGTCCCCGAGGACGCCGAGCGGCTCACCGGCGCCCCCTTCGGCGTGACCGGCGCGCCCGAGTTCCGCGCCGTCGCCGAGACGCTGGTGCTGGAGATGGGCGGCGAGCCGTTCTTCGTCGCCGAGGCCGACCGGCGGCTGTACCACGCCGCGCTGGTCACCGGCGCCAACCACCTGGTCACCCTCGTCGCCGAGGCCGCCGACCTGCTGCGCGCCGCGGGGGTGGGGGAGCCCGCCCGCGTCCTCACCCCGCTGCTGACGGCGGCCCTGGACAACGGCCTGCGCCGCGGCGACCGCGGGCTGACCGGGCCGGTGAGCCGGGGCGACGTCGGCACCGTGGCCGACCACCTGGCGACGCTGACCGACCGCGCGCCGGAGTCGGTGGCCGCCTACGTCGCGATGGCGCAGCGCACCACCGAGCGGGCGCTGGCCGCCGGCCGGCTGAAGCGGCACGAGGGCGCGCCCCTGCTCGACCTGCTGTACGAGGCCGCGGACCCGGCCGGCTCCCGGTGACGGCCGCCGCCGTCCCGCCGGTCGCCGAGACCGCGCGGGACCTCCTCCGGCTGCGCGCCGGGCTGCCCGGCCCGGTCGGGTTCGTGCCCACGATGGGCGCGCTGCACGAGGGTCACCGCACCCTGGTCCGCGCCGCCCGGGAGCGCTGCGCGAGCGTCGTCGTCTCCGTGTTCGTCAACCCGACCCAGTTCGGCCCCGGCGAGGACTTCGAGCGGTACCCGCGCACGTGGGACGCCGATCTCGCCGCGCTCGCCGAGGAGGGCGTGGACCTGGTGTTCCACCCCGGCGTCGAGGACGTCTACCCGCCCGGCGCGCTCGGCGTCACGGTCGACCCGGGGCCGCTGGGCACGGTGCTGGAGGGCGCGGTCCGTCCCGGGCACTTCGCCGGCGTGCTCACCGTCGTCGCCAAGCTGTTCGGTTTCGTCCGGCCGGACGAGGCGTTCTTCGGCGAGAAGGACTACCAGCAGCTGGTGCTCATCCGCGCCATGGCGCGGGAGCTGGTCCTGCCGCTGACCGTCACCGGCGTGCCGACGGTCCGGGAGGACGACGGACTGGCACTGTCCTCGCGCAACCGCTACCTGACCCCGGAACAGCGGGCCACCGCGGCCACGTTGAACCGGGCACTGGGCGCCGGCGCGGACGCCGGCCCCCGCGGTGCGCAGGCGGTCCTCGTCGCCGCCCGGGAGGTGCTCGCCACCGCGCCCGAGCTCGTGCCCGACTACCTCGAGCTCACCGACCCCGACCTCGGCCCGGCCCCCGACGCCGGCCCCGCCCGCCTGCTGCTGGCCGCCCGCGCCGGCAGCACCCGACTCCTCGACAACGTCCCGGTCACCCTCGGAGGTCCCCGATGATGCGCACGATGCTCAAGTCCAAGATCCACCGGGCGACCGTGACCCAGGCCGACCTGCACTACGTCGGCTCGGTGACCATCGACGAGGACCTCCTCGACGCGGCGGACCTGCTGCCCGGCGAGCAGGTCGCGATCGTCGACATCACCAACGGCGCCCGCCTGGAGACCTACGTCATCCCCGGCGAGCGGGGCACCGGCGTGATCGGCATCAACGGGGCCGCCGCGCACCTCGTCCACCCCGGCGACATGGTGATCATGATCAGCTACGGGGTCATGGACGAGACCGAGGCGAAGAGCTACATCCCCAAGGTCGTGCACGTCGACGGCGCCAACCGCATCGTCGAGCTCGGTGGCGACCCGTCCGCCCCCGTCCCCGGCGCCACCGACCAGAAGCGCAGCGACCTCGGCGTACCGGTTCGGTGACCCTGGCCGAGATGGGCGGGGCGGCCACGGCGGCCCTCGCCGGTCTCCCGCTGCGGCTGGCCGCGCCGGACCCGGGCTGGGAGCTCACCGCCGACGTCTGCGTGGTGGGCTCCGGCATCGCCGGCCTCTGCGTCGCGCTGCACGCGCGGTCGGCGGGGCTGTCGGTCGCCGTCGTCACCAAGGTCCGCGTGGACGACGGCTCCACCCGCTGGGCGCAGGGCGGCATCGCGGCCGTGCTCGACCCGGCCGACAGCCCGGCGGCGCACGCGGCCGACACCGAGGTCGCCGGCGTGGGGCTGTGCGAGCCGGACGCCGTGCGCGCCCTGGTCACCGAGGGCCCGGAGCGGCTGGCCCAGCTGATCGGCTGGGGGGCCGCCTTCGACCGCGACCCGGGCGGGCGGCTGCTGCTGACCCGGGAGGGCGGGCACTCCGCCGACCGGATCGTGCACGCCGGCGGGGACGCGACCGGCTGGGAGGTGCAGCGCGCGCTGCACGCGGCCGTGCGCGCCGACCCCGGCATCACGCTGGTCGAGCACGCGATGGTGCTGGACCTGCTGCGCGACGCCGACGGCCGCGCCGCCGGCGTGACCCTGCACGTGCTGGGTGAGGGCAGCGCCGACGGCGTCGGCGCCGTGCGCGCCCGCGCGGTGGTGCTCGCCACCGGCGGGATGGGGCAGGTCTACGCCGCCACCACCAACCCGGCGGTGTCCACCGGCGACGGCGTGGCGCTGGGGCTGCGGGCCGGCGCGGTCGCCACCGACCTCGAGTT
This sequence comes from Blastococcus sp. SYSU D00695, assembly GCF_054050555.1. Taxonomy (NCBI): domain Bacteria; kingdom Bacillati; phylum Actinomycetota; class Actinomycetes; order Geodermatophilales; family Geodermatophilaceae; genus Blastococcus; species Blastococcus sp. SYSU D00695. The sequence continues at coordinate 27,570 of NZ_JBJGZP010000032.1, forward strand.
CGTCCAGTTCCACCCCACCTCGCTGTACCTCGGCCCGGACGTCCGCGGCCAGCAGCCGCTGGTGAGCGAGGCGCTGCGCGGCGAGGGCGCACTGCTGCGCGACGGCGCCGGCGAGCGGTTCATGGTCGGCGTCCACCCGCTGGCCGAGCTCGCGCCGCGCGACGTCGTCGCCAAGGCGATCACCCGGGTGCAGCTGCGGGACGGGGTCCGGCACGTCTGGCTCGACGCCCGGTCCGTCCTCGGCCTGCCCGAGCGGTTCCCGACGATCGTGGCCCGCTGCCGGCAGGCGGGCATCGACCCGGTGACCGAGCTCGTGCCGGTCACGCCGGCCGCGCACTACGCGTCCGGGGGGCTGGTCACCGACCTGTCCGGGCGCACCACCGTGCCCGGCCTCTACGCGTGCGGCGAGGTGGCCTGCACCGGGGTGCACGGGGCGAACCGGCTGGCGTCGAACTCGCTGCTGGAGGGTCTGGTCTTCGCCGCCCGGATCGGCGCCGAGCTGGCCCGCCCGCTGCCCCCGCCGGCGGTCCCGCTCGCCGGGGCGCCCGCCCTGACCGGGCTGCTCGACCCGGCCGGCCGGCGGCTGGTGACCGACACGATGTCGGGCGCGGTCGCGGCCCTGCGCACCGGTGCCGGGCTGGCCGCGGCCACGGCCGCCCTCGGCGGGCTGGCGCGGTCGCTCGACGAGGGGCCCGGTGCGGCCCCGGGCGTGGCGAGCTGGGAGGCCACCGACCTGCTCACGGTGGCCGGGGCGGTCACCGTCGCGGCCGCGGCGCGGGAGGAGACCCGCGGCTGCCACTGGCGGGAGGACCACCCCGACACCGCCGACGCCTGGCGGGTGCACCTCGACGTCCGGCTGGACGACCGCGGCGAGCTGCGGCTGACCCGCCGCCCGGTGGGCACGCCGGTGGTGGTCCCGTGGTGAGCTGCCCGGGCGGGGAGCACGACGACGGGGACGGACCGGGGCGCGCGGCGTGCCGGAGGAACGGACGGAGGACGCAGTGACCGGGGACGACCCCCGCTCCCTGGCGGGGACCGGGCTCGACGAGGCCTGGGTGGACGCCCTGGTCGAGCGCACCCTCGCCGAGGACCTCACCGGCGGGGCGGTGCTGCCGGACGCCCCGGACCTGGCCGTCTCCTACGACGTGACCAGCGCCGCGACCGTGCCGCCGGCCCAGCTGGGGACCGCCGACCTGGTCGCCCGCGCCGACGGCGTCGTCGCGGGCCTGCCGGTCGCCGCGCGCGTCTTCGCCCGGCTCGCGCCCGGGGCCACGCTCACCGCCGGCGCCGCCGACGGCGACCGGGTGGCCCGCGGCGACGTCCTGCTGACCGTGCGCGGGCCGGTGCGGGCGCTGCTGGCCGCCGAGCGCAGCGCGCTGAACATCGCCAGCCGGGCCAGCGGGATCGCCACCGCCACCCGCGCCTGGGCCGACGCCGTCGCCGGGACGCGGGCCACCGTGCTCGACACCCGCAAGACGACGCCGGGGCTGCGGCCCCTGGAGAAGTACGCCGTCCGCTGCGGTGGCGGGTCGAACAAGCGCATGGGGCTGTACGACGTGGCCATGGTCAAGGACAACCACGTGGCCGCGGCGGGGTCCGTGGCGGCCGCGGTCGCCGCGGTCCGGGAGCGGGCGCCGCGGGTGCCGGTGCAGGTGGAGGCCGACACGCCCGCCCAGGCGCTGGAGGCGGTCGAGGCCGGGGCGCAGTTCCTGCTGCTGGACAACATGACGACCGAGCAGCTGCGCGAGGTCGTCGCGGCCGTCGGCGACCGGGCCGAGCTGGAGGCGACCGGTGGCCTCACCCTCGCCGTCGCCCGGGACGTCGCCGAGACCGGCGTCGACTACCTGTCGGTCGGCGCGCTCACGCACTCCTCGCCGATCCTCGACCTGGCGCTCGACCTGCGGGCGGGCTGAGCGGTGCTGCTCACCGTCGACGTCGGCAACAGCCAGACCGTGCTGGCCACCTTCGACGGGGCCCGCAAGGTGGGCGGCTGGCGGGTGACCACGCAGCCGCGGACCACCTCCGACGAGCTGCGGATGGTCTGGCGGGGGCTGCTGCGCGACACCGAGGTCACCGGGGTGGCCGCCTGCTCCACCGTGCCGGCGGTGCTGCCGGCCCTGCGCCAGCTGCTGGAGTCCCTCGAGGTCCCGGTGGTGCTTATCGGGCCCGGCGTGCGCACCGGGGTCCCGCTGCACGTGGACAACCCGCGGGAGGTGGGCGCCGACCGGGTCGTGACCGCGCTGGCCGCGCACGAGCTGTTCGGGCGGGGGGACGACGGCCGGGGCCGGCCGGTCGTCGTCGTCGACCTCGGCACCTCGACCAACGTGGACGCCGTCGGCCCCGACGGGCAGTTCCTCGGCGGCGCGCTCGCCCCCGGCGTGGAGGTCGGCCTGGACGCGCTGGCCAGCCGGGCCGCGCAGCTGCGCTCGGTCGAGCTCAGCGTGCCGACCCACGCCATCGGGAAGAACACCGTCGCGGCGCTGCAGTCCGGGCTGGTGCTGGGCTTCGCCGGGCTGGTCGACGGCCTGGTCTCGCGGATCTCCGGGGAGCTGGTGGAGCAGTTCGGCGTCACCCCGGTGGTGGTCGCGACCGGCGGGCTGGCGCCGCTGCTGGCCGGCAGCTGCCGCACGGTCTCGGCGCGGGAGCCCGACCTCACCGTGCACGGGCTGCGGCTGGCGTTCGAGCGGCAGCAGGCCGCCCAGCGTTCCCCGGCCGGACGCCGCCCGGCCTCCCCGTAGGCTGCCCCTCCGTGAGCGAGGAACCGCCCGGCAGCCCAGAGGACGAGCTCCCCGAGCAGATGCGGGTCCGGCGGGCCAAGCTCGACCGGCTGCGCGACTCCGGGGTCGACCCCTACCCGGTGGTGGTCGGGCGGACGACGTCGCTGGCGGAGGTCCGCGCCGCGCACCCCGACCTGGCGCCGGACACGCTGACCGGGACGACCGTCGGCGTCACCGGCCGGGTGATCTTCTCCCGCAACACCGGCAAGCTGTGCTTCGCGACGCTGCGCGAGGGGGACGCCGAGCTGCAGGTGATGCTGTCGCGCGACCGGGTCGGCGAGGAGGCGCTCGCGGCGTGGAAGGCCGACGTCGACCTCGGTGACCAGGTGCTGGTCACCGGCGAGGTGGGGACGTCGCGCCGCGGGGAGCTCTCGGTGTTCGCCGACTCCTGGCAGCTGACGGCGAAGGCGCTGCGGCCGCTGCCGGTGGCGCACAAGCCGATGAGCGAGGAGCTGCGCGTCCGCCGTCGCTACGTCGACCTCATCGTGCGCGACGAGGCCCGGCGCACCGTCCGCCAGCGCGCGACCGTGAACGCCGCGCTGCGGTCCGGGCTCACCGCGCGCGGTTTCCTCGAGGTCGAGACCCCGATGCTGCAGACCGTGCACGGCGGTGCGGCCGCGCGGCCGTTCCGCACGCACATGAACGCGTTCGACCTCGACCTCTATCTGCGCATCGCCCCCGAGTTGTTCCTCAAGCGGTGCATCGTCGGCGGGCTGGACCGCGTCTTCGAGATCAACCGCAACTTCCGCAACGAGGGCGCCGACAGCTCGCACTCGCCGGAGTTCGCGATGCTCGAGTTCTACGCGTCCTACACCGATTACTCCGAGGTCGCCGTGATGACGCGGGAACTGATCCAGGAGTGCTGTGCGGCGCTGTTCGGCGACCACGTGGCCCGCCACCACGACGGCACCGAGATCGACCTGTCCGGGGAATGGGCCCAGGTGCGCCTGTACGACGTCGTCTCGGCGGCCGTCGGCGAGGAGGTGACCCCGCAGACGCCGGTCGAGCACCTGCGGGCGCTGGCCGAGCGGCACGAGGTCGGCGTCGACCCGGCCTGGCTGCCGGGCAAGGTCGTCGAGGAGCTGTTCGAGGCGCTGGTGCAGCACGACCTGCAGGCGCCGACGTTCGTCCTGGACTACCCGGTCGACACGTCGCCGCTGACCCGGGCGCACCGCAGCGACCCCGGCGTCGCGGAGAAGTGGGACCTCTACATCGGCGGCATCGAGCGGGGGACCGGCTACTCCGAGCTGGTCGACCCCGTCGTCCAGCGGGAGCGCTTCACCCAGCAGGCGCTGCTGGCCGCCGCGGGGGACCCGGAGGCGATGGCCCTGGACGAGGACTTCCTGGAGGCCCTCGAGTACGGCATGCCGCCCACCGGTGGGGTCGGCATGGGCCTGGACCGCCTCATGATGACGCTGACCGGTCTCGGTATCCGCGAGACCATCCTCTTCCCACTCGTCCGCCCGATCTCCTGATCCCGACGATTCGTCGCTCCACAAATCGGGGGAATGTGCACGTTCTCGCGGCTAATGGTCGACCACCTGTGGTTCGATGATCCCGTCGCCCTGGGTGGCAAATGCACATCCGTCACGGGGCCCGGTCACAGGAGTGGGGAACGAAGAATGGCGCGCAAGGTCCAGGTCATCCTGAGTGACGACCTCGACGAGGACCTCCCGGCCGACGAGACCGTGAGTTTCTCGCTGGATGGCACGAACTACGAGATCGACCTGTCCGAGAAGAACGCGGGGGAGATGCGCGAGGCGTTCTCCCGGTACGTCCAGGCGGCCCGCAAGGTCGGCCGCGGTGGCGGCCGCGCCTCCGGGGCCGGGCGCTCCCGCGCGACCGGCGGCGGTGGCCGGATGGACCGCGAGCAGGCCGGCGCGATCCGCGACTGGGCCCGCAAGAACGGGCACGCCGTCAGCGACCGCGGCCGCATCCCGGCCAGCGTGGTCGAGGCCTACGAGGCCGCGCACTAGGAGAAGGACCCCCTCGCCCCCCACCCCTCGCTCCGCTCGGGGTGGGCCCCTGCGAGGGGGCCGTTCCAGCACGTCGCCACGGCCCGGTCCCCGGCAGGGGGGCCGGGCCGTCGTCGTCCCTCCCGGCTGCGCCCGGCCCGTCCGCTCACGGCGTAACGGGCGTGGAACACCGTCCCGTCAGCATCAGTTGGACCGGGCAGCTCCTCCTCCCCACGCCCGGCCGTGCGCCGACGGGGAGTCGGAGTCCGCGACTACAGTGGAAAGACCGGTGCCCCAGCGTGCCGACGGACGTCGGGTGCTCCTCCCCACAGACGGGGAGGGCAGTGCCGGACCAGCCGGTCGAAGGAGAAGCAGCAGATGTTCGAACGGTTCACCGACCGAGCCCGCCGCGTTGTTGTCCTGGCCCAGGAAGAGGCCCGGATGCTCAACCACAACTACATCGGCACCGAGCACATCCTCCTGGGCCTGATCCACGAGGGTGAGGGTGTCGCCGCCAAGGCGCTCGAGTCCCTCGGCATCTCGCTGGAGGGCGTCCGGCAGCAGGTGGAGGAGATCATCGGTCAGGGCCAGCAGGCCCCGTCCGGCCACATCCCCTTCACGCCGCGGGCCAAGAAGGTCCTCGAGCTGTCGCTGCGCGAGGCGCTGCAGCTCGGCCACAACTACATCGGCACCGAGCACATCCTGCTCGGCCTGATCCGCGAGGGCGAGGGCGTCGCCGCCCAGGTCCTGGTGAAGCTGGGCGCCGACCTCAACCGCGTCCGCCAGCAGGTCATCCAGCTGCTCTCCGGCTACCAGGGCAAGGAGCCGGCCGCGGCCGGTGGCCCCGCGGAGGGCACGCCGTCGACGTCGCTGGTGCTCGACCAGTTCGGCCGCAACCTCACCCAGGCCGCCCGCGACTCCAAGCTCGACCCGGTCATCGGGCGGGCCAAGGAGATCGAGCGGGTCATGCAGGTGCTCTCCCGCCGCACCAAGAACAACCCCGTCCTCATCGGCGAGCCCGGCGTCGGCAAGACCGCCGTCGTCGAGGGCCTCGCGCAGGCGATCGTCAAGGGCGAGGTCCCCGAGACGCTGAAGGACAAGCAGCTCTACACCCTCGACCTCGGCGCGCTCGTCGCCGGCTCCCGCTACCGCGGTGACTTCGAGGAGCGGCTGAAGAAGGTCCTCAAGGAGATCCGCACCCGCGGCGACATCATCCTGTTCATCGACGAGATCCACACGCTCGTCGGGGCCGGTGCCGCGGAGGGCGCGATCGACGCCGCCAGCATCCTCAAGCCGATGCTGGCCCGCGGCGAGCTGCAGACCATCGGCGCGACCACGCTCGACGAGTACCGCAAGCACCTGGAGAAGGACGCCGCCCTCGAGCGCCGCTTCCAGCCCATCCAGGTCGGCGAGCCGACGCTGCAGCACACCATCGAGATCCTCAAGGGCCTGCGCGACCGCTACGAGGCGCACCACCGGATCAGCATCACCGACGGCGCGCTCGTCGCCGCCGCGACGCTGGCCGACCGGTACATCTCCGACCGCTTCCTGCCGGACAAGGCGATCGACCTGATCGACGAGGCCGGCGCGCGGATGCGGATCAAGCGGATGACCGCCCCGCCGGACCTGCGCGAGTTCGACGACCGCATCGCGTCCATCCGGCGCGAGAAGGAGTCGGCGATCGACGCCCAGGACTTCGAGAAGGCCGCGTCGCTGCGCGACAAGGAGAAGAACCTCCTGGCCGAGAAGGCCGAGCGCGAGAAGCAGTGGAAGGCCGGCGACATGGACGTCGTCGCCGAGGTCGACGACGAGCAGATCGCCGAGGTCCTCGCCAACTGGACCGGCATCCCCGTGTTCAAGCTGACCGAGGAGGAGACCTCCCGGCTGCTGCGCATGGAGGACGAGCTCCACAAGCGGATCATCGGCCAGGAAGAGGCCATCAAGAGCGTCAGCCAGGCGATCCGGCGCACCCGCGCGGGCCTCAAGGACCCGCGTCGCCCCGGTGGCTCGTTCATCTTCGCCGGCCCCTCGGGTGTCGGTAAGACCGAGCTCGCCAAGGCGCTGGCCAACTTCCTGTTCGGCGAGGACGACGCCCTCATCCAGATCGACATGGGCGAGTTCCACGACCGCTTCACGGTCTCCCGCCTGGTCGGTGCCCCTCCCGGCTACGTCGGCTACGACGAGGGCGGCCAGCTGACCGAGAAGGTGCGGCGCAAGCCGTTCTCGGTGGTCCTCTTCGACGAGATCGAGAAGGCGCACGCGGACGTGTTCAACACGCTCCTGCAGGTGCTGGAGGACGGCCGGCTCACCGACGGTCAGGGCCGGATCGTGGACTTCAAGAACACGATCCTGATCCTCACGACCAACCTCGGGACGCGGGACATCTCCAAGGCCGTCGGGCTCGGCTTCCAGGCCGGCAACGACGACACCAGCAACTACGAGCGGATGAAGCTCAAGGTCAACGAGGAGCTCAAGCAGCACTTCCGGCCGGAGTTCCTCAACCGCATCGACGACATCGTCGTGTTCCACCAGCTGACCGAGAAGGAGATCATCACGATCGTCGACCTGATGGTCGGCCGCGTGGAGACCCAGCTGGCGAACAAGGACATGTCGCTGGAGATCACCCAGGAAGCCAAGAAGCTGCTGGCCGCCCGGGGCTTCGACCCCGTGCTCGGTGCCCGGCCGCTGCGCCGCACCATCCAGCGCGAGATCGAGGACGCGCTGTCGGAGAAGATCCTCTACGGCGAGCTGACCGCGGGTCAGATCATCGTGGTGGACGTCGAGGGCGAGGGCCCGACCGCGAAGTTCACCTTCCGCGGCGAGGCCAAGCCGATCGAGGTCCCCGACACGCCGCCGGTGGCCCTCTCGGGCGCCGACGGCGAGGAGGACGGCCCCGCGGCCGCCCAGGCGGAGTAAGAGCCTCCAGCACGACGACAGGGCCTCCGCCCACCACCCGGTGGGCGGAGGCCCTTCGTCGTCCCGCGCCTGCTCGCCTGCCCTCTCCGCCTCCCCACCGCTGCTCGCCCCCGCTGTCCCCGCCTGCCCTCCCCGCCTGCCCTCCCCGCCTGCCCTCCCCGGCCGGGGGGGGGGGGGGCGGGGGGGGGGGGGCGGGTGGTCGGCCGCGGCGGCGGCGGGGGGGGGGGGGGGGGGGGG
>NZ_JBJGZP010000033.1:0-33937 GCF_054050555.1 Blastococcus sp. SYSU D00695
GACGTGGGCCCCACCGACGCCATGGACTGGATGAGCCGGCACGGCAGCGACCACGGCCTCTGCCAGACCTACGCCAACGAGCTGTGGCACTACGACCTGGCGACGACGCCCGGCACCGACTGCCCGCCGCCGCTGACCGACGCCCGCCACGCCCCCCCCCCCCGCGCCCCCGCCCCCCCCGCGGCCCCCCCCCCCCCCCCCCGCCCCCCCCCCCCCCCCCCCCCCCCCGGTGCCCCGCACCGTCCCCGGGGTGGCCCTCGACCTGCGGTCCTTCCTGCTCGGCGCCGCCTCCGGCGGGTTCTTCACCGCGGCCGGGGTCGCCCTCGGTTACCTCCTCGGCCGCCGCCGCTGACCCGCCGGGCAGCCCGCGGGGCTCCCCGGGGGCGGCCGGTGCAGGGCAGGATGGGGCGCCTCACCGGGAGGTCCCATGAGCGACCGGATGCTCGAACGGGGAGACGAGCTGCGGCAGATCGCCGCCGCCGCGCGCGACGCCGCCGCCGGCCGGGGGAGCGTGGTGCTGGTCTGCGGCGAGGCCGGCATCGGCAAGACCAGCCTGGTCGCGGCCACCCGGGCGCACCTGGCGCCGGCGGCCCGGCTGATCGTCGGCCACTGCGACGACCTGGCCACCGCCCGGCCGCTGGGGCCCTTCCGCGACCTGGCGGAGGTCGTCGGCCCCCGGCTGCGGGCGGCGCTCACCGCGACCGCCGACCGCGAGGCGCTGCTCGACGCCCTGCGTGACGAGCTCGACGGCCGCGGGTCGGGCACGGTGCTGGCGGTCGAGGACGTCCACTGGGCCGACCACGCCACCCTCGACGTGCTGCGCTGGCTGGTCCGCCGCGTCGAGGGGCTGCCCGCCGTCCTCGTGCTCACCTACCGCGACGACGAGGTGTCGCGGGACTCGCCGCTGCGCGCGCTGCTGGCGCTGGCCGCGGCGGGCACCCGCACCCGGCGGCTGCCGCTGGCCCCGCTCTCCCCCGCCGCCGTCGCCGAGCTGTGCGACCGGGCCGGCGCCGACCGCACCGACGTCTACGCGGTCACCGCGGGCAACCCCTACTACGTCACCGAGGTCCTCGCCGCCGGCGCGAGCGACCCGGTGCCCGGGACCGTGGTGGACGCCGTCCTGGGCCGGCTGCGCTCCCTCGACCCGGCCGGCCGCGACGCCGTCGAGCAGCTGTCCGTCCTCCCCGGCGCGGCCGACCGCCGGCTCGTCGACGCGCTGCTGCCCGGCGGACTCGCCGCGGTCGCCGCCGCCGAGGAGCGGGGCCTGGTGACCGTCACCGCCCACGGGGTCGCCTTCCGTCACGAGCTGACCCGCCGGGCCGTGCTCGACGCCCTGCCCGGCGCGCGGCGGGTGACGCTGGAGGCCTGCGTGCTCGCCGCGCTGCAGGGCCGCCCCGACGTGGAGCCGGCCCGGCTGGTGCACCACGCCGCCCGCGCCGGGGACGTCGACGCCGTCGTCCGCACCGCCCCGCTCGCCGCCCGGGAGGCCGCCCGCAGCCGCGCCCACCGCGAGGCCGTGGCGCACTACTCGCTGGCGCTGCGGCACGCCGCCGCCTATCCCGACGCCGAGCGCGCCGACCTGCTGGAGGGCAGCGCGGTGGAGGTCTACACCGCGGGCAGCCGGGAGCGCAGCGCGCTGGCCGACCAGTCCGCCGCCGTGGGGCTGCGCCGGACGCTGGGCGATCCGGTGGCGCTCGGCCGCAGCCTGCGCTGGCTGTCGCGGATCTCCTGGTGGTGCGGCGAGCGGTCCGCGGCCGAAGCGGCCGCGGAGGAGGCCGTCGCCGTGCTGGAGACCACCGGCGCCGCCGGGCCGCTGGCCATGGCGTACAGCAACCGGGCCCAGCTGGACATGCTCGCCGACCGCAACGACCGCGCCGTCGCCGACAGCGCGCGGGCGGTCGCGCTCGCCCGCGCGGTCGAGGACGCCGCCACCCTCTCCCACGCCCTGTGCAACAGCGGCACCGCGCGCTGGAACCGCGGCGACCCGGGCGGGCTGGCCGCCCTCGCCGAGAGCCGCCGCGTGGCGCTGGCCGCGGGCGAGGCCGAGCACGCCGTGCGGGCGTACGTGAACGAGATCTGGGGCCACATCGAGGACCTGCGTCCCGCCGCCGCGGCGCCGCTGCTGGAGGCCGCGCTCGAGCTGGCCGAGGAGCAGGAGCACCTGGTCTTCCGCGAGTACCTGCTGGTCGAGGCCGGCATGGTCGAGCTCGTCGCCGGGCGCTTCGCCGCGGCGACCGCGCGGGCGTCGGCCGGGCTGGGCAGCACGGAACCGATCCGCTGCGCCGCGCTGACCGTCGTCAACCGGGCCGCGGTGCGCACCGGCGCGGCCGACCCGGCCCGGCTGGCCGAGATGTGGCGGCTGGCCCGGCGGCTCGACGAGCTGCAGCGCACCGCCCCCGCGGTGTCCGTGCTGGCCGAGGCCGCGTGGCTGGCCGGGGGCGACGACGCGCTGCGCGGGCTGCACGACGACCTGGCCGCCGTCCACGCCGACGGGCTGCGGCTGGGGCACCCCACCCGGGTCGCCGAGGTCGGCGCCTGGCTGCGCCGGGCCGGGGGCACGGCGCCGCGGGCCTCGGCGCACCCGTGGGCGCTGCTGGCCGACGGCGACTGGCACGGCGCCGCGCGGGGCTGGGCCGCCGCCGGTTACCCGTACGAGCACGCCGTCGCGCTGTCGTGCAGCCCCGAGCCGGACGACGCCCTCGCCGCGCTCGCCGTCCTCGACGGGCTGGGCGCCGCCCCGCTGGCCGCGCGGGTCCGCCGGGACCTGCGCGCCCGCGGCGTCCCCCGGGTCCCCCGCGGCCCGGCCCGGGCCACCCGGGCGCACGCCGGCGGGCTGACCCCGCGGCAGGCCGAGGTCGCCGACCTGCTGCGCGCGGGCCTGACCAACGCGCAGATCGCCGGGCGGCTCGTCATCTCCGAGCGCACGGCCGACCACCACGTCGCCGCCGTCCTCGCCAAGCTTGGCGTCCGCAGCCGCGCCGATGTGGGCACCGCCGCGCGCTGATCTGGGCACCGCGGGCCGATTCGCGCCCGCCCCGCCGTCCCTAGGAAGGACCCACCGGCCCGGCGCGGGCCGGCACCAGGGACGACAGGAGCGCGAGATGACCGTGGACCAGGACCGGCTGATGGACTTCCTGCACCGCTTCGTGGGCGACCTGGGGGCGACGGTGGCCGCCGGCAACGTCGTGCTCGGCGACCGGCTGGGGCTCTACCGCGCGCTCGCGCAGGGCCCGCTGCTGCCCGGTGAGCTGGCCGAACGCTGCGGCACCGCCACCCGGTACACCGAGGAGTGGCTGCGCGGGCAGGCCGCCGGTGGCTACGTCGAGTACGACCCGGAGACCGGCCGCTACTCCCTCACCGAGGAGCAGGCGTTCGCGCTGACCAGCCCGGACAACCCGGTCTTCGCGCCGGGGGCGTTCCAGCTGGCGCTGGGCACCCTGCGCGCCGAGGACCGGATCACCGAGGCGTTCCGGACCGGCCAGGGCGTCGGCTGGCACGAGCACGACGGCGAGGTGTTCGCCGGCTGCGAGCGGTTCTTCCGGCCCGGCTACATCGGCAACCTGACCAGCGCCTGGCTGCCGGCGCTCGACGGCGTGGAGGAGAAGCTGCGGGCCGGCGGGCGGGTCGCCGACCTCGGCTGCGGGCACGGCGCCTCGACCGTGCTGATGGCGAAGGCGTTCCCCGCGTCGACCTTCGTCGGCAGCGACTACCACGCCCCGTCGATCGCCCAGGCGAGCAAGCGGGCCGCCGAGGCCGGGGTGGCGTCCACCGTGTCGTTCGAGGTGGCGCGGGCGCGCGACTTCGGCGGCGGCCCCTACGACCTGGTGACGACGTTCGACTGCCTGCACGACATGGGCGACCCGCCCGGGGCGGCCCGCAACATCCGCGAGCAGCTGGCCCCGGACGGCACCTGGATGATCGTCGAGCCCGCGGCCGGCGACACGGTCGAGGCCAACCTGAACCCGGTCGGCCGCGTCTACTACTCGTTCAGCACGTTCCTGTGCGTGCCCAACGCCCTCTCCCAGGACGGCGGCCACGCCCTGGGCGCTCAGGCCGGGGAGGCGGCGATCCGGCGGATCGTGACCGACGCCGGGTTCTCCCGGTTCGCGCGGGTCGCCGAGACGCCGTTCAACATCGTCTACGAAGCCCGTCCGTGACGGCGGCCGGGCGCTCGCGGGTCACCCGAGGGCGGCGTACACCGCCTCGACGTGGGCCCGCGAGCGCTCGGAGCCGAGGATCCCCGGCGCCATCGCGTTCATCACGTAGGTGATCGTGAGCCGTCGGTCGAGGTCCATCACGGCCAGCGAGCCGCCCCAGCCACCCCAGAAGAAGGTGCGCCCCGCCGGCACGTACGGGACCACCGGCGAGCCCAGGCAGTAGCCGATGCCGAACCGGAACGGCTGCCCGAGCACCAGGTCGACGCCGTCGGACTGCTGCCGGAAGACCTGCTCGATCGTGGACGGCGACAGCAGCCGCACCCCGCCCGCGGTGCCGCCCAGCGACAGCACCCGCAGGACGTCGAGCACGCCGCGGGCGTTCGTGTGGCCGTTCAGCGCCCCGAGGTCGGCGGCCCGCCACTCCGGGGAGTTCGCCGCCTTCACCGACCCGCGCGGCCCGACCGATGTCCTGAACGCCACCGACTCCTCGTCGACCTCGCCGCCGTCGTCGTCCCCGGGCGGCGGCGCGACCACCGGGGCGATGCGGCCCACGTCGGACTCCCGGGCGCCGACCTGGAAGTCCGCGCTCAGCGGCCCGGCGATCTCGTCGGCCACGAACTGCTTGAACGTGCGCCCGGTGATGCGCCGGACCAGCTCGCCGACCAGGAAGCCCTGGCTCTTGGAGTGGTAGCCCGACGCCGTGCCCGGCTCCCACCACGGGGCCTGCGCGGCCAGCCGCTCGGTCGCCGTCTCCCAGTCGTACATGTCGCGCACCGAGAACGGCCGCTCCCAGCCGGAGACGCCCGACGTGTGCGACAGGACGTGCCGGACCAGCACCCCCTTCTTGCCGTTCGCGCTGAACTCCGGCCAGTAGTCGCCCACCGGGGCGTCGAGGTCCAGCTCGCCGCGGTCGACCAGCAGGAGCGCCGACAGCGCCAGCACGCACTTCGTCGTCGACCAGACGTTGACGATCGTGTCCTGCGTCCACGGCATCGTCCGCTCGACGTCGCGGTACCCGCCCCACAGGTCGACGACGGTCTCGCCGTCCAGGTCCACGGCGACCGACGCGCCGAGCTCGTCGCCGTCCAGGTGCCGCGCCAGCACCTCCCGGACGCCGGAGAACCGCTCGTCGCACCGTCCCTGCACCTCAGCCACCACGACTCCCCACCGGATCGGACGGCCGGACCGCCGGCCGTTCCTCGTAGCCTGCCCAGATGACACCGCCGTCACCAGTCGTCGCCCGTCCCACCGCTCTGGTGACCGGCGCGAGCTCGGGCATCGGGCTCGCCTTCGCCGAGCGCCTCGCCGCCGACGGGTACGACCTCGTGCTCGTCGCCCGCGACCGCGCCCGCCTCGAGGCGCTCGCCGGCCGGCTGCGCGACCGCCACGGTGTGCAGGCCGAGGTGCTCGTCGCCGACCTCGCCGACCCGGCGCAGCGGCGCGCGGTGGAGCAGCGGCTGGCCGACGGCGGCCCGGTCGAGCTGCTCGTCAACAACGCGGGGTACGCGACGCCGGGCGAGTTCGTGGACACGCCCCCGGCCGACCTGATGGCGAACCTGGAGGTCAACGTCGGGGCGGTCCTGGCGCTCACCCGGGCCGCGCTGCCGGGCATGCAGCAGCGGGGCGGCGGCTCGATCGTGAACGTGTCGAGCATCGCCGGTTTCCTCCCCGGCCGCGGCTCGGTCTACGGCGCGAGCAAGGCCTACGTCACCGCCCTCTCCCAGGGCCTGGCCCTCAGCGCGGCCGAGCACGGGGTGCGGGTGATGGCGCTGTGCCCGGGGTTCACCCGCACGGAGTTCCACCAGCGGATCGGGCAGCAGCGGTCCGGGCCCTCGTGGGCCTGGCTCGACGCCGACCGCGTCGTGGCCGACGCCCTCGCCGACCTGGGGCGCGGCCGCCTGGTGTCCATCCCGGGCGCGGTCTACAAGGCGGTGTACCTGGCCAGCCGCCTCGTGCCGGCGGGGCTCGTGCGCCGTATCGCCGCGTCGTCGTCCCGCGGGCGCGGCTGACCCGCTCCACGCCGACGCCGTCGCAGGGCCGGGTGCCGTCGTGGCGTCCGGAGGTGTCTCTGGCGTTCCCGGTGGTGTCTCCGGCGTTCCCGGTGGTGTCTCCGGTGTTCCCCGGCGTTCCCGCGGGAACGTGCCGTGCCCCGTCCCGGCGTCCGCCGCGTCCCGACGTCCCCGCGGGGACGTCCCCGCGCCCCCGCGCCCTGGGTCCTCGGCGTTCCCGCGGGAACGTCCCGGCGTCCTCGGCGTTCCCGCGGGAACGTCCCGGTGTCCTCGGCGTTCCCGCGGGACGTCCGGATCCAGCTCGCCCGCTCGCCGTGGCGACCGGGGTCCCGCTCCGTCGGTTCTCCGAACTGTCGGACCCGTCCGTCACACTTCGAACATGTGTTCGACTCGAGGTGGAGGACGGATGGACTCGACGCAGCTGCCGCTGGACGAGCTGGCGCGGCGGATCACCAGCGCCGCGGTCCGGCTGGCCGCGGCGACCGCGGCGTGGCTGGCGTTGATCGCTGAGTTCGACCGGCGCGAGGGGTGGGGTGGCCACGGCGTCCGGTCGTGCGCGCACTGGCTGGCCTGGCAGTGCGGGATGTCGACCGGCACGGCCCGTGAGCACGTCCGCGTGGCCCGGGCCCTGAGCGTCCTGCCCGCCACGGCAGCGGCGTTCGCGGCGGGCCGGTTGACGTACTCGAAGGCGCGCGCGATCACCCGGGTCGCCGACCCGGCGACCGAGGGCACGCTCCTCGAGCTGGCCCACGAGACCACCGCGTCCCAGCTGGAGCGGGTCGTCCGGGAGTGGCGGCGCGACGAGCGGCCCGACCTCCGCGCCGCCCGGGAGAAGCAGCGCTTTGAGTACCACTGGGACGACGACGGCGACCTGCACGTGCGCCTCTGCCTCGACGCCGAGACCGGCGCCGCGTTCCTGGCCGGCGTGGACTCGGTGGCCGAACGCGACGCCCGCCGGGAACGCGCCGCCGCGAAGCGGGACCTGGTGGCGGTGCCCGCCGCGGAGGAGGACGGGACCGAGGCAGGCGGGGGCGGGGGCGGGGGCGGGAGACCACCCGAGGACGACGACGTCACGCTCGCCCGGGAGCGCACCACCCGCCGCCGGTGCGCCGCGCTGGCACGGCTCGCCACCGCCGCGGCCGAGGTCGACCGCCGCGCCGGGGACCCACCGCGCCGCGAGGTCGTCGTGCACGTGGACGCGACGGTGCTCACCGAGGACGCCGCGGCCGGCGTCGCGCACCTCGAGGGCGGGCCGGCGCTGCACCCGTCCCAGGTCCGCCGGATGCTGTGCGAGGCGACGGTCGTGGCCATGCTGGAGCGGGGCCGGGAACCGCTGGCCGTCGGACGCGCCCGGCGCTTCGCCACCCGCGCCCAGCGCCGCGCGCTGCACCGGCGCGACCGCGGCTGCGCCCGGCCGGGCTGTCCCGAGACCCGCATCGAACGGCTGCACGCCCACCACATGCGCCACTGGCTCTTCGGTGGCGCCACCGACGTCGGCAACATGGTGCTGCTGTGCGATACCGACCACGGGCTCGTGCACGACGAGGACCTCGTGCTCACCCGCCGGGACGGCGAGCTGATCGCCGTGACGCAGGACGGACGCCGCGTCTGGGGCCGGCCCGACGCCGCCTTCGTCTCCGGACTGCAGCTGGTCGGCACGGGCCGGGACGACCGGGCCGACGTCTCACGCGCGGTCCTCGCCGACGGCCCCGACGGGAGCACCGAGGGGAGCACCGTTCCCCGGGCGGTCGGTGACGTCTTCGCCGGGGTCCACCCCATCGACCAGGTGCGCGCCCGCCGACCCGACGTTCCCGCGGGAACGCCGGAACCCGGCGGCACCGCGGGCGCGCCGACGGCCGCGACCACCACCGAGGACGGGACCGCGTCGATCTCCCGCCTGCTCTTCCCCGGTGCCGAGCCGGACCTGCCGGAGGCGCTGCACGTCAACGGCGAGCGGATGGACCTGGACCACGTCGTCTGGGCGCTGCTCCACCACCGTGACCTCGCGCGCCGCCTGGCGGGCGGGGCCTCGGGCGGCGAGGTGAGCGCGGTGGCCTGACAGGGCTCGGGCGCGCCGGCGTATCGCGGGGTTATGCGGAATCGCAGACGCCTTCGCAACGAGCGCGCGGCTGCACTGGGGCTCCCACCACCGATCCCGCGTCGGCACCGGCCGCGCAGGAGGGAGCCCCCGTGCCCAGCGACCCGAGGACGTCCCGGACGAGCCGCGCCCGAACCGCCCTGCTCGCCGTCCCGCTCGTGCTGGCCGCCGGCCTGGGTGCCTGTGCGGGCGGCGTCGACCTCGGGGCGGCGACCGACACCGGCGTCTCGTCCAGCAGCGACACGGGCAGCGGCACCGGCACCGGCACCGGGCTCACCGAGCAGGACGGCTACCTCCCCGACGGGGCGTCCCTCTCCCCCGACGCCGACGAGCCGGCCCTCACCCGGTTGCAGCCCGCCCTCCGCGCCGCCCTGCAGGACGCCGCCCGCGCCGCCGCGGCCGACGGCATCGAGGTGCGGATCACCAGCGGCTGGCGCAGCGCGGCGCTCCAGCAGGCCCTGTTCGACGCCGCCGTCGTCGAGCACGGCAGCGTCGAGGCCGCGAGCGCCTACGTCCTGCGGCCCGACGAGTCCGAGCACGTCACCGGCGACGCCGTCGACGTGGGCCCCACCGACGCCATGGACTGGATGAGCCGGCACGGCAGCGACCACGGCCTCTGCCAGACCTACGCCAACGAGCTGTGGCACTACGAACTGGCGACGACGCCCGGCACCGACTGCCCGCCGCCGCTGACCGACGCCCGCCACGCCCACGACGCCCGAGACGCCCACCGTGGCTGAGCGACCACCGTGGCGGAACGACCAGCGAAGCCGAGCGACCACCCCCGGACGCCCGGGACACGGGACGACCGGCCCGCCGCGCATACCCCCGCGACACGCCCGCCTCCCTACCCTGGCCCCGTGCGGGTGCTGATCGCGGAGGACGAGCCCTATCTGGCCGACGCCGTCCGCGCCGGGCTGCGCCTGGAGGCCATCGCCTGCGACGTGGTGCACGACGGCGACAGCGCCCTGGAGAACCTCGCGGTGACCAGCTACGACGTCGTCGTCCTCGACCGCGACCTGCCCGGCACCTCCGGCGACGAGGTCGCCCGCCGCATCGTCGCCGACGGCCTCAGCTGCCGGATCCTCATGCTCACCGCCGCCGACCAACTGGAGGAGAAGGTCCGCGGGTTCGAGCTCGGCGCCGACGACTACCTCACCAAGCCCTTCGCGATGCGCGAGCTCGTCGTCCGGCTGCGGGCCCTGGCCCGGCGCCCGGTCGACGGCACCCCACCGGTCGTCGAGCACGCCGGGCTCACCCTCGATCCCTTCCGCCGCGAGGTGTTCCGCGACGGCCGCTACGTGGCGCTCACCCGCAAGCAGTTCGCGGTCCTCGAGGTCCTGCTCGCCGCCCGCGGCGGCGTGGTCAGCGCCGAGTCCCTGCTCGAACGCGCCTGGGACGAGAACGCCGACCCCTTCACCAACGCCGTCCGGATCACCATCTCCTCGCTGCGCAAGCGCCTCGGCGAGCCCTGGCTCATCCACACCGTCCCCGGCTCGGGCTACCGCGTCGCCGCCGCCGACGGGACCCGGTGAGCGCCCGGCTGCGGCTGACGATCAGCTACGCCGCCTTCCTCGTCGTCGCCGGCTCCGCCCTGGTCGCGCTGCTCGTCTACGTCCTGCGGTTCGTCCCCGAGGGGAACCTCTCGATCCCCCCGGACGGCGGCGGCGCCCCCGGGCGCTTCGTGCCCGACCGCAACGACCTGCTGACCGCCCTGTGGCCGAAGGCCTGGCTGGTGCTGGGCGTCCTCGCCGCCGTAGGGCTCGCCGGCGGGTGGTTCCTCGCCGGCCGGATGCTGCGCCCCCTGTCGCAGATCCACCGGGTGACCCAGCAGGTCGCCGCCGGGTCGCTGGACCACCGCGTCCGCATGACCGGCCCGCGCGACGAGTTCCGCGAGCTCGCCGACACCCTCGACACGATGCTCGACCGCCTGCAGGCCTCCCTCGACGAGCACCGCCGGTTCGCCGCCAACGCCTCCCACGAGCTGCGCACCCCCTACGCCGTGGAGCGCTCGATGCTGGACGTCGCCCTGGCCGACCCCGCCGGTGTCGACGTCCCCGAGCTCCTGCACCGGCTGGACCGCACCAACCGGCGCGGTACCGAGACCGTGGAGGCGCTGCTCGCCCTGGCCGCCCTCGACCAGGGCCGCAGCCCCGCCCGCACCCCGATCGACCTCACCGAGCTGACCGCCGCCGTCGTCGCCGAGCTGGCGCCGCTGGCCGCCGAGGCGGGGGTCGCCGTCCGCCCGCGGCTGGGCGAGGCCGACCTCGACGGTGCCGAGCCGCTGGTCCGGCAGCTCGTCGCCAACCTCGTGCTCAACGGCATCCGGCACAACACCGGCCCCGGCGGGACCGTCGACGTCACCACCGCGACGACGGACGACGGCCGGGCGCACCTGCAGGTGACCAACACCGGCCCCGTCGTCCCCGCGCACCAGCTCGGCACGCTCACCGAGCCGTTCGTCCGCGGCACCGGCCGCACGGCCACGACACCCGGCACGGCCACGGCACCCGGCACGAGGACCAGCGCCGCACCGCCCGGCAGCGGGCTGGGGCTGGCCCTCGTCGCCCGCGTCGCCCGCGAGCACGGCGCCGAGCTGCGGCTGGCCGGACCTCCCACCGGCGGGCTGCTCGTCGACGTCACGTTCCCGCCCCCCGGCCCGTGACGGACCGGTCCGGCGAGGTCGGACGACCCGTTCGGCGAGGTCAGGCGCCCCGGCGGCGGGCGGCCTTCCGGTAGCCGGCGAGCAGGTGGGCGCCCACCTCGGTGAGCTCCTCGCGCAGCCACGCGTCCGACACGTCGGCGGGGGCGGCCAGCAGCGCCCCGGCCATGGCCTGCATCGTCGCCGCGCCCCACACCATGCCCAGGGGATCGGCGTGCTCGCCGACGACCATCGCCTCGGTGCGTTCCTGCACCGCGGTCGCCTGCTCCAGCACCGCCGACCGGGTCATCGCCGTCGCGTCGCGGGTCAGGTAGACCGCGACGCGCCGGTGCCGCAGCAGCACCTCCACGTAGCGGGCGACCTCGACGGTGCGGCTGCGCGGGGTCGCCGGGCGGGCCTCCGCCTCGTCGACCAGTGTCATCAGGTCGTCGAACAGCGGCTGGACCAGGGCCAGCAGGAGGTCGTCCTTGGTGCGGAAGTGGTAGTAGACGGCGGCCTTGGTGACCCCGAGCCGGTCGGCGATGTCCTGCAGGCTCGTGCCCTCGAAGCCGTGCTCGAGGAACAGCTCCAGCGCCGCGTCGAGCACCCGCTGCGCCCCGGCCGAGCGGCCGGCGGGCGGCACGGGGGCCGCCGGGAGCGGCACCGGGGAGCTGGACACCGGCGCAGCGTAGACGCCCGACCTGCGTGACGCACCTCATGGCACAGCTAGCCGTTCGGCTAGTACCTTCCTTGCCGATCGGCTAGGCGGCATCTGTCGTCGCCGCCGGCTCCCCCGACTCCCCTCGAGCCCCTG
The DNA here is from genome assembly GCF_054050555.1 of Blastococcus sp. SYSU D00695. Lineage (NCBI taxonomy): Bacteria > Bacillati > Actinomycetota > Actinomycetes > Geodermatophilales > Geodermatophilaceae > Blastococcus > Blastococcus sp. SYSU D00695. The sequence continues at coordinate 11,720 of NZ_JBJGZP010000033.1, forward strand.
GAGCACTTCGTGGCCGTCCTCCTCCACCGTCTCGGCCGCTGGGCCTACCACCGGCGCAAGACGGTCCTCATCGCCTGGGTGCTCGCCCTCGTCGGCCTCGGCGCCGTGGCCGGCGCCTTCGGCCGCGACGCCGACGCCCAGCTGAGCATCCCCGGCGTCGAGTCCGTCACCGCCCTGGAGAAGCTCGGGGAGCGCTTCCCCGACTCCGGCGCGGCCGGCGCCAGCGCCCGCATCGTGTTCGCCGCGCCCGACGGCGCCGCCGTCACCGACCCGCCGTACGCCGCGGCCATCGAGGAGACCCTCGCCGAGGCGGCCCGGGCCGACCAGGTCGCCGCGGTCAGCGACCCGTTCGCCACCGACGGCGTCTCCCCCGACGGGTCGATCGCCTACTCGACCGTCGGCTACGACGCCCAGGTCGAGGAGATCACCGACACCGCCCGCGAGCAGCTGCTCGACGTCGCCGGCCCCGCCGAGGACGCCGGCCTGCGCGTCGAGTTCGGCGGGGAGGCCACCCAGGCGATCCCGGAGCAGGAGGGGTCCGAGGCGATCGGGATCCTCGTCGCGATGCTGGTCCTGGCCGTCACCTTCGGCTCGCTCCTCGCCGCCGGCCTGCCCCTGCTGACGGCGCTGATCGGCGTCGGCACCGGCATGGCCGGGGTGCTCGCACTGTCGGCCGTCGTCGACCTCACCAGCACCACCCCGACGCTCGGCCTGATGATCGGCCTGGCCGTCGGCATCGACTACGCGCTGTTCATCGCCATCCGGCACAAGGAGCAGCTGGCCGAGGGCCTGGACCCGCAGGAGTCCGCCGGCCGCGCGGTCGGCACCGCCGGCAGCGCCGTCGTCTTCGCCGGGCTGACCGTCATGATCGCGCTCGCCGGGCTGACCGTCGTCGGCATCCCGTTCCTCGCGACGATGGGCCTGGTCGCCGCAGGGATGGTCGCCCTCGCCGTCCTGGTCGCCCTCACCCTGGTGCCCGCGCTGCTCGGCTTCGCCGGCGAGCGGTTCAACCGCTGGCCCGTCCCCGGCCTGCGCCGCCGGCAGGCCGCGCTCACCGAGGGCGACTCCGCCGGCACCCGCTGGGCCCGCTGGGTGACCCGCCGCCCGGTGCCCGTCGTCCTCGCCGGCATCGTGGGCCTGGGCGTCGTCGCCCTCCCGGCCGTCGACCTGCGGCTGGGGCTGCCCACCGAGGGCGACCTCTCCGCCACCACCACGCAGCGCCAGGCCTACGACCTGCTCGACGGCGCGTTCGGTCCCGGCTTCAACGGGCCGCTGACGGTGGTGGTCGACGCCACCGGCGCCGACGACCCCGCCACGGCGTTCGACGCCACGGCCGCCGCCATCGCCGACCTCGACGGCGTCGCCCTGGTCACGCCCGCGCAGCCGAACCAGGCCGGCGACACCGCGATCGTCTCCGTGATCCCCGAGGACGGCCCGTCGGCCACGGGTACCGAGGACCTCGTCCGCGACATCCGCGACCTGCGCGGGGACCTGCGCGCCGACACCGGCTCGGAGCTCGCCGTCACCGGCAACACCGCGCTCAACATCGACATCTCCGAGAAGCTCGCCGACGCCCTGCCGCTGTTCCTGCTGGTCGTCGTCGGCCTCGCGTTCGTGCTGCTGATGCTCGCGTTCCGGTCGATCCTCGTGCCGATCAAGGCGACGCTCGGCTTCCTGCTCAGCCTCGCCGCCACCTTCGGCGCGCTCGTCGCCGTCTTCCAGTGGGGCTGGCTGGCCGACCTGATCGGCGTCGAGCACACCGGGCCGGTGCTGAGCTTCCTGCCGATCCTGCTCATCGGCCTGCTGTTCGGCCTGGCGATGGACTACGAGGTCTTCCTCGTCAGCCGGATGCGCGAGGAGCACGTGCACGGCGCCGAGCCCCGGGTGGCGGTGGTCGGCGGCTTCCGCCACGGCGCCCGGGTGGTCACCGCGGCGGCGCTGATCATGGGCGCGGTCTTCGCGGGGTTCGTCCTCGCCCCCGACTCCACGATCAAGAGCATCGGCTTCGCGCTGGCCTTCGGCGTGCTGGTCGACGCCTTCGTCGTCCGGATGGCGATCGTGCCGGCGGTCATGACGCTGCTGGGCCGCCGCGCCTGGTGGCTGCCCCGCTGGCTGGACCGGGCGCTGCCCGACGTCGACATCGAGGGTGCCGCCCTGGAGCGCGCCACCGCCGCGCCCGCCCGGGAGCTCACCGGCACGCGGTCCTGACCGCCCCGACCGTGCCCCGTCCCTCGTCGAGGGGCGGGGCACGGTCGTGTCCCGGGACCGGTCAGCCGGCCCGCAGCGCCGGGTAGTCGGTGTAGCCCTCCGCGCCGCTGGCGTAGTACAGGTGCGGCCGCTGCTCGTTCTCCGGGTGCTCCCCGGCCCAGCGCTCGACGAGGTCGGGGTTGGCGATCACCGGGCGGCCGACGGCGACGACGTCGGCGTGCGCGCTCTCGATCAGCGCCAGGGCCTCCGCGCGGGTGGTGATCGACCCGAAGCCGCTGTTGGCCATCAGCGGCCCGCCGAAGCGCCGCCGCAGCTCCTGCACCAGGTCCCCGCCCGGCTCGCGGTGCAGCACGGACAGGTACGCCAGCCCGAGGGGACGCAGCTGGTCGACGAGGGAGCCGTAGGTGGCGAGGACGTCGTCCCGGTCGGGCTCCACCGCGCCCTGGATGTCGTGCTGCGGGGAGATCCGCAGCCCCACCCGGCCGGCGCCGATCGCCTCGGCGACCGCGGCGACGGTCTCGACCACGAAGCGGGCCCGGTTCTCCGGGGAGCCGCCGTACGCGTCCTCGCGCCGGTTGGCCGACGGGGCCAGGAACTCGTGCAGCAGGTAGCCGTTCGCGCCGTGCAGCTCCACGCCGTCCAGCCCGGCCTCGACCGCGCGGCGGGAGGCGTCGACGAAGGTCTGCACGCGCTCGCGGACCTCCGCGGTGGTCAGCGCGTGCGGCACCGGGTAGGGCTCCTTGCCGGTGGCGGTGCGCGCCTCGCCGTCGATCGCGATCGCGCTGGGCGCCTCGACCCGGCGGCCGCCGTTGATCGCCGGGTGGGTGACCCGGCCGCCGTGCATCACCTGCATCACGATCCGGCCGCCGCGCTCGTGGACGGCGTCGGCGACGCGGCGCCAGCCGGCCACCTGCTCGTCGGTCACGATGCCCGGCTGGCCGGCGAAGGCCTGCGACTCGTGCACCGGGTAGGTCCCCTCGGTCACGATCAGCCCGATCCCGGCGCGCTGGGCGTAGTGCTCGACGACGAGGTCGCCCGGGACCCCGCTGTCGCCGGAGCGCATCCGGGTCAGCGGCGCCATCGCCACGCGGTTGGTCAGCTCGAGGTCGCCCAGGGTCACGGGGGAGAAGAGGTCCACGAGGGGTCCCGACGCCCGCCGGACGCCGTCCATTCCGGATCGCGACCGGTCTCACGCCGGCCCCGGGCCGGACCTCAGGCGACGGGGGACCGCTCCCGGGCGACCAGGATCGCCAGCTGCGTGCGGGTACGGACCTGCACGCGGCGCATCGACGCGGTCAGGTGGCTCTTCACCGTGGCCAGGCTGACGAACAGCCGACCGGCGATCTCCTCGTTGCTCAGCCCCTGCGCCACGAGCACCGCGACCTCCCGTTGCCGCCCGGTGAGCCGGTCCAGCGGGCAGGAGGCCCCCCGGCCCGGCGGGGCCTGCGGGGCCGGCGACGTCAGGTAGCGCACCAGCTGCCCGGTCGCCGCCGGGTCGAGCGCGGCCTCGTGCCGGGCCAGCGCCCGCACCGCCTCCACCAGCCGCGGCGCCGCCGAGCGCCGCGGGAGGTAGCCCCGGACGCCTGCCTGCAGGACCTCGACCAGGTCGACCGCGGCGTCCTCGCCCGGCTCGGCCAGCACGAGGACCGCCGGCCCGCACCGGCAGAGCTCGCGCAGGAGCGGGCGGGTGGCCTCGCCGATCAGACCCTGGCGGACGACGACGACCTCCGCCCCGCTGGTGGCGGCCGCCACCAGTGCCTCCGGGAGCTGCGCCGTCTCGGCCACCACCGCCATGTCCGGTTGCGCCTCCAGGACGACCCGGAGTCCGAGGCGGAACACCTCGTGGTCCTCGCACAGGACCACGCCGACCAGCGACGCCGGCGGACGGATCGCGACGGGACGACCGATCGGCGTCCCGCCGTGCGGCCGCCCGGCCGGGCCGGGGACGCCCGCGGCTGAGCGGACCGGGGTCGCGCGCGCCGGACCGGTCCAGACCTCGTCGTCGACGTGACTCATGCGAGAACCCCCCTGACCGGCTGGCCGGCGGAGGCCGGCGCGTGCACTGAGGCCAGATCACGCGAGGCAGTTCCGGCACCTGTGCGGTACGGAAGGACTGCCGGGGGGAAAGGTAGCTCACGATCGATCGTGCGTGTCCAGCCTCCGCACACCGAATTCACAGGAAAGTCCGGGACACGCGAGGGATGCGGTGGTGGTCTCACTCACCGCGCGTGCTGAGTGACTCGCCGGAGGCGTCGTCCCGCTGGGTCCTCGTCCGGTGGACGTGGATGGCCAACTGGGTGCGGTCCCGGAGCCCGAGCCGGCGCAGGGCCACGGTGATGTGCCCCTTGACCGTCGCCCGGCTCACCTGCAGCCGCTCCCCGATCTCCGCGTTGGTGAGGCCTTCCGCGACCAGCTCGGCGACCGCCCACTGCCGGGCCGTGAGCGGGCCGGAGCCGGACAGCGCCGTCCCGGAGCCGTTCCCGGCCCCCTCCAGGCGGTGCAGCAGCTCGCCGGTGACCGCCCCGTCGAGCACGGTCTCGCCGTGGGCCACGGCCCGCACGCCCTCGACCAGCCGCTCCGGGCTGACCGTCGTGTACATGTAGCCGCGGGCGCCGGCCCGCAGGGCGTCGACGAAGTCGCCACTGCCCGTGCCCGCCTCGCCGAGCAGGACGACGCGGATCCCCAGCGCGGTGAGCGCGCCGACCAGCCGCTGCACCGCCGCGCCGTGCGCACCGAGCCCCACCAGTGTCACGTCGGGGCGCAGCCGGCCGGCGAGGGCGAGGGCCTCGTCCGCACCGGCCGCCTCGGCGACGACGACGAGATCGGGTGCCCGCGCGAGGACGGTGCGCAGCCCGTGGCGCAGCACCTCGTGGTCGTCGCAGACGAGGACCCCGACCTGCGGCCCGCCCTCGGCCCCTGCTTCTGGGGTGCCCTCTCTCACCGGTCCGCCGACCATGAACGTCCTCTCCCGTCCGGTACGGCGGCGGTCGCAGCCTCGCCATCTTCTCTGGTGGGACCGGACGAAGGTAGGCCCTGGCCGGACCGAGCCGCCACAGGATCGGTCGCGGGGGACGCCGATCCCCGCGGGGTTCATACCCGGGTAGGGGTCGGCGCCCGCCGAAGGTGGGAGGAGGTCCTCCGCCGGGACCGACGAGGACCCTCCGGGCGGACGGGCCCCTCCCCCCGGGAGGAGGACCCGACCCTCCATCCGCTGTCCCACCCCGGGACCGCGCACCCCCGACCCCGGGGCGCGGCGAGATCTCCTCCCCGCGGTCGATGCGGGTTGCCGGTGCGCGCTCCTAGCGTTCCCGCATCTCCCCGGCACCCCGCCCGACGCGACCGCTGGAGGCCCCGTGCACCAGACGATGATCATCGCGAGGATGGCCCCGGACGACGCCGACGACGTCGCCGCGGTCTTCGGCCGGTACGACGCGACGTCCATGCCGCACGAGATCGGCGTCCGCCACCGGTCGCTGTTCCGGTTCCGGGGGCTCTACGTCCACCTGATCGACTTCGACCGCCCGGCCCCCGAGGCCATGCGGATCGCCCAGTCGCTGCCCGCCTTCCGGGCGGTGAGCGATGACCTGCGCCCCTTCATCCAGGCCTACGCGCCCGACTGGAGCTCTCCGCAGGACGCCATGGCCCAGCGCTTCTACCACTGGACCGCCTCGCCCGCCTGAGGCCATCCGGCCCGGATCCGCGGCGCCGCCCACTCCCCAGGGAAGGACGCGATGTCCAGCTCGTCGACGACCACGGCTCCGGCCGCTGCCCGCGCCCCGGCCGGGCACGCCGGCTGGGTCTCCTGCCCGGAGTGCGGCTGGCTGCTGTACCGCAAGCGGCTGGACCGGAACCTGTCCGTGTGCCCCGAGTGCGACCACCACCTGCGGCTGGACGCGCGCGCCCGCCTCGCGCTGCTCGTCGACCCGGGCAGCTTCACCGAGATCACGTTCAGCCCGGGCCAGCGCGACCCCCTGTCCTTCGCGGACCTCCGCGGCTACGGCGACCGGCTGCACGAGGCCGCGCGCCGCTCCGGCGAGTCGGAGGCGGTCGTGGTCGGGACCGCGGCGATCGGTGGGGCCGGTGCCGTCGTCGCCGTCATGGACTTCGGCTTCCTCGGCGGCAGCATGGGCGTGGAGGTCGGCCGGCGCGTGAGCGCGGCGGCCGACCTCGCCCTGGATCGGGAGCTGCCGCTGGTCACCGTCTGCGCCAGCGGCGGGGCGCGGATGCAGGAGGGCGTCTTCTCGCTGTTCCAGATGGCTCGGACGAGCGCCGCCTTCGCCCGGCTGCGCGAGGCCGGCCTGCTCAGCGTCTCGGTGCTCACCGACCCGACCTACGGCGGGGTCTCCGCCTCCTTCGCCACCCTGGCCTCGGTCCTGGTCGGCGAGCGGGGGGCGCACGTCGGCTTCGCCGGACGGCGCGTGGTGCAGGAGACCATCCGGGCCGAGCTGCCCCGCGACTTCCAGACCGCGGAGTTCCTGCTGGCCCACGGCCTGGTCGACCGGGTCGAGACCCGGGCGGAGCTGCGGCCCCTGCTGACGCGGCTGCTGGCCCTGCACCGGCGGCCGGCGCCCCCGGTCCGTGCCTGGCCGCCGCCGTCCGCGTCGTCCGCGTCGTCCGCGTCGCCCCGGGTCGAGCCCGGGCCGGACCCCTGGGAGACCGTCCAGCGGGCCCGGTCGGTCGACCGGCCGACGACGCTGGACTACCTGCGCCTCGCCTTCGACGACTTCGTCGAGCTGCACGGCGACCGCGTCTTCGCCGACGACCCCGCCGTCGTCGGCGGCGTCGCCTCCCTCGCCGGGCGGACGGTCGTGGTGATCGGCCACGAGAAGGGGCACACCGTCCGCGAGCGGGTGGCCCGCAACTTCGGGATGGCCCACCCGGAGGGGTACCGCAAGGCGCTGCGCCTGCTCGGGCACGCCGAGGCCTTCGGCCTGCCGGTGGTCACGCTCGTCGACACCCCGGGAGCACACCCGGGCCCCGAGGCCGAGGAGCGCGGCCAGTCCCACGCGATCGCCGAGATCATCCAGCGGAGCAGCCGGCTGCGGGCCCCGATCGTCTCGGTGGTGACCGGCGAGGGCGGCAGCGGCGGCGCGCTCGCGCTGTGCACCTCCGACCGGCTGCTCGTGCTCGAGCACGCCTACCTGTCGGTGATCAGCCCGGAGGGGTGCGCCGCCATCCTGTGGCGCACCGCGACCGCGGCACCCACCGCCGCCCGCGCCATGCGCCTGGGCGCGGCCCACCTGCTCGACGCCGGCATCGCCGACGCCGTCGTCCCGGAGCCGCCGGGCGGCGCGCACACCGACGTGGACGCCGCCGCGCAGGCCCTCCGCGCGGCGCTGCTCGAGCAGCTCGACGACCTGGGCCGCACCGACGTCGGCGACCTGCTGGACGCCCGGACCCGGCGCCTGGCCCGCATCGGCGGGGACGACGCCCAGGGCCTGCGGGCCGTGCCGGCCGTCGTCCCGCAGGAGGCCTGACGTGCAACCCACCGAGCTGCCGCCGAGGGCCGCGGGACCGGGCACTGCGCCCGCGGACAGCGCGCAGGCGCTGCGCGACGAGGTCGTCGAGCTCGCGCGTGCGCTGCCCGGCGACCTGCGCCGGCTGACCGTGCGCAGCGGCGAGCGGGCGATCGAGGTCGAGTGGACGCCGGCCGCCCTCGCCCCCGTCGCGGCCGCTCCCCCAGCACCGGCCGCGGTCCCCCCGGCCCCCGAGGCCGCCGCGGCCGGCACCCCCGAGGTGCCCGAGGGCATGACCGCCGTCCGCGCGCCGCTGGTCGGCACGTTCTACGCGGCGCCGTCGCCGGACGCCGACCCCTTCGTCCGCGCGGGCGACGAGGTCGAGGCGGGCCAGACCCTCGGGATCGTCGAGGCGATGAAGCTGATGAACCCGATCGTCGCCGACGAGGCCGCGGCGGTGGTCGAGATCCGCGTCGCCGACGCGAGCTCGGTCGAGTACGACCAGGTGCTCATGCTGCTGCGGCCCGCTGGGCGGCCGCGATGATCAGCCGCCTGCTCATCGCCAACCGCGGCGAGATCGCCGTCCGGGTCGCGCGGGCCTGCCACGAGCTGGGCATCGAGGTGGTCGCCGTCCACTCGACGTCGGACCGCGACTCCGCCGTCGTCGCCCTCGCCGACGAGGCCGTGCACATCGGGCCGGCCGCGCCGCGGTGCAGCTACCTGCACGTGCCCAACATCGTGGAGGCGGCGCTGCGCACCGGCGCCGACGCGGTGCACCCCGGCTACGGCTTCCTCTCCGAGGACCCCGACTTCGCCGAGATCTGCGCGGCAGAGGGGCTCACCTTCGTCGGCCCGCCGCCCGAGGTCATGCAGCAGATGGGCAACAAGGCGACGGCGCGCCGGCTGATGGCCGACGCCGGCCTCCCCCTGCTGCCCGGTGTGGTCGAGCCGATCCGCACCGCGGACGAGGGTCGAGAGGTCGCCGACCGCATCGGCTACCCGGTGATCATCAAGGCCGCAGCCGGTGGCGGCGGCCGCGGGATGACCGTGGTGACCCGATCGGCCGACTTCGCCGCCGCCTTCGCCAGCACCCGCGCGACCGCCCGCGCCGTCTTCCGCGACCCCGCCGTGTACGTCGAGCGGTTCCTGCCGTCGGCCCGGCACGTCGAGGTGCAGGTCCTCTGCGACGCCCACGGCAACGGCGTCTCCCTGGGGGAGCGGGACTGTTCGCTGCAGCGCCGGCACCAGAAGCTGCTCGAGGAGGGGCCGGCCGCTCACCTCTCCCCGACCCAGCGCACCGGGCTCGGCGCGCTGGCGGTCCACGGCGCGCTGTCGGTCGGCTACACCGGCGCCGGGACCATGGAGTTCCTCGTCGACGGCACCGGCCGGGCGTACTTCATGGAGATGAACGCCCGCATCCAGGTGGAGCACCCCGTCACCGAGCTGCTCACGGGGGTCGACCTGGTGCGCGAGCAGATCCTGGTCGCCGACGGCCGCCGGCTGCAGCTGCGCCAGGAGGACGTCGTCGTCAGGGGGGCGGCGATCGAGTGCCGGATCAACGCCGAGGACCCGGCCCGCGGGTTCGCGCCCGCGCCCGGTCGGCTCGACGTCCTGCAGGTCCCGGACGGCCCCTGGACCCGGTTCGACACCGGCTACCGCCAGGGCGACGAGGTCAGCCCGCACTACGACTCCCTGCTCGGGAAGCTGGTCGTCTGGGCCCCCGACCGCGACCAGGCGATGCGCCGGATGGACCGCGCGCTGACCGAGCTGCGGGTCGAGGGCCCCGGGCTGCACACCACCGTCGCGCTGCACCGCGCGCTGCTGCGCCACCCCGACGTGATCGCCGACCGGCACGACGTCCAGTTCCTCGACCGCACGCTGCCCGAGCTCATCGCCCGCACGGCCGCGCTCGCCGAGGACCCGGCCCTCGACGTCCCCGCGGCCCGCGGGCCGCTGCAGCTCGTCCGCGCCCCGGCACCGGACCCCCCGGCGCCGGCCCGACCCGCCCAGGAGAGGACCAGTCCCATGCCCGACCCCTCGTTCACGCTCGACGACCTGATGGACCTGCTCACCGAGAAGGCAGGGCTGTCGGCGACGGCACGCACCTCCGACCCGGACGCCCGGTTCTCCGACATCGGCCTGGACTCGCTGGCCTTCCTGTCGATGCAGACCGAGCTGCGCGACCGCTACGGCACCGAGATGCCCGACGACAGCCCCGGCCGCTACACGTTCGGCGAGATCGTCGCGGCGGTCGCCGAGTCCCGGGAGGCGACCGGGATGGCCTGAGCCCCCCACCTCCCCCGACATCCCCGAGGAGCTGTCCATGAGCACCATCGAGCAGACCGACCCCCGCGCGCAGGACGGCCCGCCCAGCGGGCACACCGACAACTCGATCGTCATCGACGCCGCCCTCGACCACGTCTGGCGGATGACCAATGACCTGGCCACGTGGCCGGACCTGTTCACCGAGTACGCCTCGGTCGAGATCCTGTCCGAGCACGGGTCGACGTTCCGCTTCCGGCTGACGATGGTCCCCGACGAGGCCGGACGCGTCTGGACCTGGGTCTCCGAGCGCACCCTCGACGAGGCCGCCCACGAGGTGGTGGCCCGCCGCGTGGAGACGGGGCCCTTCGAGTTCATGCACATCCGCTGGACCTACCGGCCGGAGGGAACCGGTACGCGGATGCGCTGGGTGCAGGACTTCCGGATGCGTCCCGACGCCCCCGTCGACACCCCCGGCATGACGGCGCGGATCGACGCCAACACCAAGGTCCAGATGGCCGTCATCAAGGAGAAGGTCGAGGCGGCCGCGCGGGCGGCGGCCGCGGGGACGTGACCGCGGACCCGGGTGTCGCCGTCGTCCTGCCGGGCGAGGGCGGCGCCCACCCCGGCCTCGCCGACCCCTGGCTGCTCGACCCGGCGGCCGCCGAGGTGCTGGACCGGGCCTCCGCGGCTGCCGGGGTGGACCTCGCCCGGTGGTGGCGGGACCCGCTCGCGCTGGCCGACCCCGAGGCGGCAGACCTCGAGGTGGTCGTGGTCGGGGTGGCCGCCTGCCGCAGCCTCGCCGCACGCGGTGTGCGGCCGGTGGCGGTCGCCGGGCACGGCGTCGGCGAGTACGCCGCGCTCGTCGCCGCCGGCGCCCTCGAGCTCGAGCAGGTGGTCGACGTCGTCCGCTGGCGGGCCGACCTCATGACGCTGGCCCCCCACCCCTCCTGCGCCGGCATGGCCGCCGTCGTCGGCCCGGGCGCCGCCGAGGTCGCCCGCGCCGCCGTGGCCCGGGCGGACGGCGCCGGGTCGCTCGCCGTCGCCTGCCTCGACGGCCCTGACCGGGTGGTGCTCTGCGGCGACCGCGAGGCGCTGGCCCGGGCGCGCTGGGCGGTGCTCGCCGCCGGGCTGGACCTGGTGCGGCTGCCCGGCCGGACCGCCTGCCACGGGCCGCTGGCGCGACCGGTCGCCGAGCACCTGGCCGGCGCCCTGGCCGAGCTCGACTGGTCACCGCCCGCCGTCCCGGTGGTGCCCAACGCCGACCCCGTGCCCAGCCGGGACCCGGAGCGGCTGGCCCGCTGCCTGGCGGCCCACCTGACCACGCCGGTGCGCTGGGAGGAGACGGCGCGGGCCCTGGCGGCCGCGGGGTCCGCCGCCGTCCTCGAGGTCGGGGGCGCGCCCCTGCTCGGGCCGCTCGTCCGGCAGGTCTCCCCCGGTCTCCCGGTCCACCTCGTCACCGGGCCGGCATCCCCGCTGCCCGTCGCCCTCCCGCCCGCTCCCGCTCCCGGACCGGCACTCGCCGGCTCGGTCCCCGCCCGAGGAGAGTCATGACCACCATCCAGCACGCCCCGAGCGCGGTGCGGGTCGGCCCGACGGTGTCCCGCGCCGACACACCGCCCAACCGCCGGCGCGGCGGGGACATCCGTGTCCTGCTGTCCCCGGCCAGCGTGGGCAGCACCGCCGGGTTCATGGGCACGCTGACCCTCGAGCCCGGCGAGGTCGTGCGCGAGCACTGGCACCCGTACTCCGAGGAGTTCCTCTACTGCCACAGCGGCGACGCGCTGGTCACGCTGGACGGCGAGGAGCGCCGGCTGGGGGCCGGGTCCGCCGTGCACGTCCCCGTCGGCGTGCGCCACCGCATCGTCAACGACGGCGAGGCGGCGGCCTTCTTCGTGTTCTGCAACGGGCCGCTGGCCCCGCGCCCGGAACTCGGCCACGTCGACACCGAGTTCGCCCCGGACCCGCGGTGAACGACCGGCGCCGGGTCGTCGTCACCGGCATCGGCGTGGTGGCACCCGGGTCGATCGGCCGGGAGGGCTTCTGGGAGATGCTCACCGCCGGCCGGACCGCGACCCGGCGGATCACGTTCTTCGACCCGAGCCGCTTCCGCTCCCAGGTGGCCGCCGAGGTGGACTTCGACGGCCGGCTGCTCGGGCTGACCGCCCACGAGGTGCACCGCAACGACCGGTTCGTGCAGATGGCGCTGGTCGCGGCGGACGAGGCCGTCGCCGACAGCGGGCTGCCGCTCGGCGCCGGCACCGCCGAGGCCCCCGACCCCGACCGGGTCGGCGTGTCGCTGGGCAGCGCGGTGGGCGCCACGATGCGGCTGGAGCAGGAGTACGTGGCGGTCAGCGACGCCGGCACCCACTGGCTGGTCGACCCGCGCTACGGCTCCTCCTTCCTGCACCACGCCCTGGTGCCCAGCTGCGGCGCCACCGAGCTCGCCGTCCGCTTCGGCACGCACGGGCCGGCCACCGTCGTCTCCACCGGCTGCACGTCCGGCATCGACGCGGTGGGCTACGCCAGCCAGCTGATCGAGGACGGCGACGCCGACGTCGTCGTCTCCGGTGCCAGCGACGCTCCGATATCGCCGATCTCCATGGCCTGCTTCGACACGATCAAGGCGACCACGGGGAACAACTCCGACCCCGAGCACGCGGCCCGGCCGTTCGACGCCCGGCGGGACGGCTTCGTGATGGGCGAGGGCGCGGCGGTCCTGGTGCTCGAGGAGCTGGAGCACGCGCGCCGGCGCGACGCCGAGGTCTACTGCGAGATCACCGGCTACGCCAACCGGTGCAACGCCTTCCACATGACCGGCCTCAAGCCCGACGGCACCGAGATGGCCGAGGCGATCCGGCAGGCCCTGGCGCAGGGCCGCACCGCCCCCGACGAGGTCGGCTACGTGAACGCGCACGGCTCGGGCACGAAGCAGAACGACCGGCACGAGACCGCGGCGGTCAAGCTCAGCCTCGGCCCGGCGGCGCGGCGGGTGGCGATGAGCTCCATCAAGTCGATGGTCGGCCACTCCCTCGGCGCCATCGGCTCGATCGAGGTCGCGGCGACCGCGCTGGCGCTGCAGCGCGGGGTGCTGCCGCCGACCGCCAACTACGAGGTGCCCGACCCCGAGTGCGACCTCGACTACATCCCCAACACCGCACGCGAGCAGAAGGTCGACGTCGCGGTGTCGGTCGGCAGCGGTTTCGGCGGCTTCCAGTCGGCGATCGTGCTGTCCCGACCGTCTCGGAGGACACCGTGAGCGGCCTGCTGGTCACCGGGCTCGGAGTCGTCGCACCGACGGGGGTGGGCGCCGAGGCCCACTGGTCGGCGCTGCTCCGCGAGCAGGCCGCGATCGGGCCGATCGAGGGGTTCGACCCGACGCGGTACGGGATCGCGCTGGCCGGGCAGGTCCGCGACTTCCGGCCCGAGGAGCACGTGGACTCCCGGCTCAGGGTGCAGACCGACCGGTGGACCTGGATGTCGCTGGCCGCGGCCACGCTGGCCGCCGAGGACGCCGGGTACGCCGCCCCCGAGGACCCCTACGCCACCTCGGTCTTCCTGGCGGCCGGGTCCGGGGGCAACGAGTTCAGCCAGCACGAGATCCAGGGGCTGTGGGCCAAGGGCCCCCGCTCGGTGGGGGCCTACCAGTCCATCGCGTGGTTCTACGCCGCGAGCACCGGCCAGATCTCGATCCGCGACGGGTACAAGGGGCCCTCCGGCGTCGTGGTCAGCGAGGGCGCAGGCGGGCTGGACAGCATCGGCTGGGCTCGGCGCGTCGCCCGCCGCGGGACGCCGGCAGTGCTGGTCGGTGGCACCGAGGCCGGCATGTGCCCCTACGCGCTGCTGTGCCAGGCCACCAGTGGCCGGCTGTCCACCGCCACCCGCCCGGAGGAGGCCTACCGGCCGTTCGACCGGCGGGCGAACGGGCACGTCGTGGGCGAGGGCGGGGCGATCCTCCTGCTCGAGGAGCCGGCCGCGGCCCGGGCCCGCGGTGCCCGGCGGGTGTGGGGCGAGGTCGCCGGCTACGGCGCCACCCACGACGCCCACCACCACGAGGACCCGGCGCCGGACGCCGGCCAGTTCGCGCGGGCGATCCGGCTCTCCCTCACCGACGCCGGCGTCACCCCGGAGGAGGTGGACCTGGTGATCGCCGACGGCGCGGGTACGCCCGAGCTCGACGCGCTGGAGCTGGCCGCGATCGGCGACGCCTTCTCGTCGCGGTCGACGCCGGTGCCGGTGAGCGCGCCGTCGTCCTACACCGGGCGGCTGATGGCCGGTGGCTCCGCGCTGGCCGTGGCCACGGCCCTGCTGGCGGTGCGGGACGGCATCGCGCCCGGCACCGCCCACCTCGACGACCCGGTCGACGCCCCCGGCGTCGAGCTGCTGCGGCGGCCGCGGGTGCAGCCGATCGCGACGGTCGTCGTGCTCGCCCGCGGCTTCGGCGGGTTCAACAGCAGCCTGGTGCTGCGCCGGTACCCGGAGGGCGAGGCGGCATGAGCGAGGAGGCGGGCGTGCGGACGCTCCTGCGGATGCGCACGCGTGAGGGCTGCGAGGCCCGGTTCGAGGAGGCGTGGCGGGCGGCCGCGGCCGAGATCAGCCGGGTGCCCGGCAACCTGCGCCAGGAGCTGGTGCGCGACGCCGACGACCCGCGGACGTTCGTGATCACCAGCGACTGGGTGGACCGGGATGCGGTCGACGCGTTCGGACGCAGCAGCGCCCGGGAGACCCTCACCGCGGCGCTTCGCGACCTGCGCGAGGACGCGTCCCGCAGCACCTACGAGGTGCTGTACACGGTGCCCGGCGAGCAGGGCCCGCACGTCCGGGTCGACATCCGGACGGCGGTGAGCCCCGGCGAGGAGGAGCTGTTCGAGCGGGCCTACCGGACGACGGCCGAGCGGCTGCGCGGCACCCGCGGGCTGATCCGGGAGGAGCTGCTCAAGGAGCCCGGCGAGCCGATCTACCACATCTTCGCCGAGTGGGAGACCGAGCAGGACTTCACCAACTGGGTGGACGACCCCTCGCACGCCGACCAGACCGCGACCCTGATCCGGTGGCTGTCGGTGGACTTCGACCGGCAGCTGTACGAGATCCGCTACCGGCCGCCGGAGCACGCCGACGGGGACGGCGGCTACGACGCCCCGCCGCTGCGCGACTCGCTGCCGCACGCTATGCCGGCCCCGGCCCCCGCCGCTCCCCCGCCGACCTCGACGCCCGTGCCGGCACCCCCTCCGGTCGCCCCTGTACCCAGCGCCTCCGTGCAGGAGTTCGTCGAGCGGCCCCGGACCGCGCCGACGTCCGCCCCCGGCGCGGTGACGCCGCCGCGCGAGCGCCCGGCCGCGGACCGCGCCGACGCCGAGGTGCTCGTCGTCGGCGCCGGCCCGGCCGGGCTGACGCACGCGATCGAGCTGGCCCGCCGCGGCATCGCCGTCCGGGTCGTCGACCGGCGGGAGCAGGCCGCGACCCAGGCGGACAAGGCGATCGGCATCCACTGCCGGACCATGGAGATCTGGGAGGACCAGGGGATCGCCGCCGAGGCGATGGACACCGGCATCTGGTTGCACGGGCAGACGGTGTTCGTCAACGGCGTGCAGACCCACCAGGTCGACTGGGCCGGCCTGGACGAGCTGCCCTACGCCCACCTCGGGCTGCCGCAGTACGAGACCGAGCGGCTGCTCACCGAGCGGCTGCTGGCCGCCGGCGTCGCCGTCGAGCGCGGCGTGGAGCTGGTCTCGTTCACCCAGGACGACGACGGGGTGACCGCGCAGCTGCGGCACGCCTCGGGTGAGGTCGAGGAGTCCCGCGCCGGGTACCTGGTCGGCTGCGACGGCGCGCACAGCGCGGTGCGGGCAGGGCTGGGGCTCTCCTTCGCCGGCGGGCTGTCGATGTTCCCGCAGCTGTTCATGCTCGGCGACCTCGACGTCGACTGGGACATGCCGGCCGGCCACCTGCTGCGCTGGGTGCGCATCGAGGACGACGGCGCGTTCACCGGCATGCTCGTCTGCGTCCCGCTCAAGGGCCGGCGGCGGTACCGGATCGCCACCCTCGCCCCGAAGCGGCTGCAGGACACGATCGGCTCCGGGGTCGTGCCGGCCGGGTTCTGGCAGGAGTACGAGCCGCCGACGCTGGCCGACCTGCAGGCGGCGATCGACGACCTCGGCCCGCCCGGGACGACGGCGTCGGACCTGCGCTGGTCGTCGATCTTCCGCATCAAGCACGGCATCGTCGACCGCTACCGCAGCGGCCGGGTGTTCGTGGCCGGCGACGCGGCCCACCTGCACCCGCCGGCCGGTGGCCAGGGCATGAACACCGGCATCCAGGACGCCTGGAACCTCGGCTGGAAGCTGGCCCTCGCCGTGCGAGGGCTGGCCGCGCCCGGCCTGCTCGACAGCTACGACGCCGAGCGCCGCCCCGCCGGCAAGGCGATCGTCGACCGCGCGGTGGCCATCGCGTTCACCGACGAGATGGACATGGCGGACGAGAAGGCGCAGTTCCTGCTCGAGATGCAGATGACGATGAACTACGCCGGCAGCCCGCTGGTCGGCCAGGCGGTCGACGGCGCGGGGTTCGCCGGCGGCCCCGAGCCGGGGCACCGGGCGCCGGACGTGCACGGGCTGCGCCGCTTCGGCGTCGCCCACGACCTGCGGCTGTTCGACCTGACCCGGGGCACGCACACGACCCTGCTGCTCTCCGTCGGCCCGGACGGGACCGAGGAGCAGGTGCTCGAGCTGGAGAAGCTGGCAACCGCCGCCCGCCAGGCGGCGCGGGGGCAGGTGCGGCCGTACCTGCTCGCCGACCCGGCCGCCCGGATCCCCGCGCTGGTCGACCTGCCGGTGCTCCGGGACCCGGGGGCGTTCCGCGCCGCCTACGGGCTCGCCGACCTCACCGGTCCCGACGGCACCGCCGCCCACGTGGTCCGGCCCGACGGCCACGTCGGCTTCCGGGCCCGCCCGGTCGACGACGACGCGCTGCTGGCGCACCTCGCGCGGGTGTTCGCGCCGTGACCGCGCCCGCCCCACCACCGCAGAGGGGGACCCCATGTCCGTGACCACCGACCGGTCGCCCGGCGCCGCCGGGCCCGAGGCCGATCCCGTCCCCGGCGCGGAGGTCTTCACGCCGGCGTTCCGGGCCGACCCGTTCCCCACCTATGCCAGGCTGCGCGCCGAGCGGCCGGTGGTGAAGGTGCGGACGCCGCGGTTCGACTCCTACCTCGTCACCCGGTACCACGACGCCCGCGCCGCGCTGTCGGACCCGCGGTTGTCCAAGGACCTGTACCGGGCGGGCGACACCTACCTGGAGGTCTTCGGGGAGAAGGCCCGCCAGATCAACACGAACATGCTGAACTCCGACCCGCCCGAGCACACGCGGCTGCGCCGGCTGGTGACCCAGGCCTTCACGCCGCGACGGATCGAGGCGATGCGCCCCCGCGTCGAGGAGATCGTCGAGGCGCTGCTGGACCGGATCGCACCGGCGGGTCGCACCGACTTCGTCGACGACTTCGCGCTGCGGCTGCCGCTGGCGGTCATCGGAGACCTGCTGGGCATCCCCCCGGCCGACCACGAGGAGATCCTGCGCGGCACCCAGGTGATCCGCACCGTCGGCACCGGCGGCCGCAGCCCGCAGGAGGACCGGGCGGCCATCGCCGAGGCCCAGCAGCGGCTGCACGCCTACTTCGCCGGGCTGGTCGCGGCGAAGCGGCAGGCGCCGGCCGGCGACCTGGTCAGCTCACTGATCGCCGCGCGCGACGAGCAGGGCCGCCTGTCGGAGGCCGAGCTGGTGTCGACGTCGTTCCTGCTGCTGTTCGCCGGCTACCAGACGACGTCGGACTTCCTGGGCAACGCCGTCGTCGCTCTGCTGACCCATCCCGACCAGCTCGAGCTGCTCCGCCGGGAGCCCCAACGGCTGCCCGACGCCGTGGAGGAGCTGCTGCGCTTCGACTGCTCGGTGCCGGTCTCGAGCTTCCGCTTCGCCACCGAGGACCTGGAGATCGGCGGTGTGCCGATCCCCGCCGGCTCGATCGTCACGGTCGTGCTGAGCTCGGCCAACCACGACCCGGCGCTCGCCCCCGAGCCCGAGCGGCTCGACCTCACCCGGCCCGACGTGCCCCATCTGGCCTTCGGGCACGGGCTGCACTACTGCCTGGGCACCGCCCTCGCCCGGATGGAGGCGACGACGGCGCTGCGGCGGATCCTCGTCCGCCTGCCCGACCTGCGGCTCGACGTGCCCGTGGAGGAGCTGCAGTGGTTGCCCGCCGCGTCGGCCTTCCGCGGTCTGCTCGAACTTCCGCTGCGGTTCACGCCGTCCCCCCGTCCCTGACCCCCCGAGCGCACAGGAGAGCGCCATGACCTTCCGCCCGTTCCGCAACGTGATCGTCTGCCACATGGTCCCCGGGAGCGAGGACCAGGTGGGGCCGGTCTTCGCCCACTTCGACCAGGTCACCCGGCCGCAGGACCTCGGCGTCATCGGCCGGATCCTGCTGTCGCACGACGACCTGTACATCCACGTCATCGAGCGCAAGGAGGACCCGGCGATCTCGGGTCAGCGCCGCGGGCTGCCCGCCTTCGAGAAGATCGCCGAGCTGATCGCGCCGTACGTGACGCCGTACCCGAGCTACTGGGAGAACCCCTCCCACTCGGTGGCCAAGGAGTTCTACCGCTGGGTGCCCGAGGGCGAGGTGCCCGCAGACCGCGAGGTCACGGTGATCGTGCAACGGATGAAGCCCGGCAGCGAGGAGGACATCGCGCGGGTGTTCGCCGCCTCCGACGCCGGCCCGCTGCCGGTGGAGACCGGGGTGACCGGGCGCTGGCTGTACGCGATCGACGACGTGATGGTCCACCTGCTCGAGCAGGACCCGGAGACGGCGGCGCGGGTGCGGGCCGACCACGAGTCCCACAAGCCGGCCTTCGCCGAGATCATGGAGCAGCTCAGCCCGTTCGTGAGCCCCTACCGCCCGGACACCTGGGAGTCGCCGAAGGACTCGGTGGCCCGGCCGTTCTACCGGTGGGTCGTGCCGGACTGGCAGCCGGTGGACTGAGGACGCCGGCCGTGACCCTCCTGCGCGGGTTCTCCACCCTCACCTTCTGGGCCGACGACGTCGGAGCGGCCGCGACCTGGTACGCCGACCTGCTCGGCACGGAGCCCTACTTCACCCGGCCGGGCCCGGGCGGGCGGCTGCAGTACGCCAAGTTCCGGTTCGGCGACTCCGACGACGAACTCGCCCTCGCCGCCCGCTCCTTCGACCCGGCCGCCGCGGCCGGCCCGGCCGGGGCCATCGTGCACCTCCACGTCGACGACTTCGAGGGCACGCTGGCCCGGCTGCTGGCGGCGGGGGCGACCGTGTACCAGCCGGTCACCCCGCACGGGCCGGTCGTCACCGCCGCCGTGACGGACCCGTTCGGCAACGTCCTCGGGATCATCCACAACCCGCACTACCTCGAGATCCGCAAACGGACGACCGGGGCCGCGGCCGCCGTGTGACCGCGGCGTGACCGTGCACCTGTCCACCTCCCGAACTGGCCGGGAGGTGGACAGGTGCACGGCCCGGGATGTCAGGCGACGGCGCGGCGGCGGGTGACGACGGCGCCGGCGACCAGCGCGACCACCACCCAGCCGGCCAGGACCGCCACCGACCGGCCGGTCGCGTCCCCCTGGGCGAGGGCCAGCACGGACTCCGCCGGGTCGAGCTTCGAGCCGACGGCGGGCTTGAAGGTCCGGACGACGGGCAGCACGCCCAGGACCACCAGGTACAGCCCGGTCAGCGCCGCCGGCGTGTTGGCCAGCGCGGCACCCACCCCGGCCCCGATCACCGCGAACGTGGCGCCCGCGGCCACCGCCACGACCACGGCCCGCCCGGCGCCGTCCCAGGAGACGCCGTCCTCGATCAGCGCGAGCGCCAGCACGGTGAGCGCCGTCGACACCGCGGCGAGCGCCGCCCCGAGCAGCGCCACCGCGGCGACCTTCGCGGCCAGCACCCGGCCGCGGCGGGGGGTGAGCAGGTAGGTCGTCTGCACCGTGCGGTGGGTCCACTCGCCGGCGGTGGACAGGACGCCCAGCGAGAGCAACACCAGCGCGGTGAGCATGCCCATGGTGCCGACGGGGCCGTCGACCGAGCCCAGCTCCTCGCTGCTGGCCGCGGAGATGATCGCGGCGGCGGCGGGGGCGAGCAGCGCGGACGCGGCGGCCAGCGCGATGCCGGACCGGGTGGACAGGGACTTGCGCACCTCGAGGGCGACGAGCGCGGCCGGGGAGGCGGGCCCGGGGCGGACGGCGGGCCGGGCCGGGGCGGCCCGGTCGTCGCCGGGGACGGCGGTGGAGGCGGCGGTGGAGGCGGAGGGGACGGCGGGCACGGTGGGCTCCAGGGGACGGGCGGTCGTGGTCATGGCGGTGGCTCCGGGTGTCAGGCGGTGAGGGTGAAGAAGAGGTCCTCGAGGGCGCGCGACACCGGCCGCAGGTCGACCAGCGCGTGCCCCCCGGCGGCCGCGACCGCCCCGACGTCGGCCGGCTCCGCGCCCGGGACGACGAGCGCGCCGTCGTCGCCGTGTTGCACGTGGAACCCGGCGGCGGTCAGCGCGGCGGCGAGGGCGGCCGGGTCGGCGGCGCGGACCGTCGTCCCCTCGGCGCCGAGCAGGGAGGCCACCGACCCGTCGGCCACGATCCGGCCGGAGCCGATGACCAGCAGCCGGTCCACCGTGTGCTCGACCTCGCCGAGCAGGTGGCTGGACAGCAGCACCGTCCCGCCGCGGGCGGCGTGCCCGCGGAGCAGGTCCCGCATCCAGCGGATGCCCTCGGGGTCCAGGCCGTTGGCCGGCTCGTCGAACACCAGGACCGGCGGCTCGGTGAGCAGCGCACCGGCGATGCCCAGCCGCTGGCGCATGCCCAGGGAGTAGCCGCCCACGCGGCGGCGGGCGGCGTCGGCGAGCCCGACCTGCGCGAGGACCTCGTCGGCCCGCGACGCGGGCACGCCCGCCGCCGCGGCCAGCAGCTGCAGGTGCGCCCGCCCGGTCCGGCCGGGGTGCACGGCCGAGGCGTCGAGCAGGGTGCCGACCACGGCGCCCGGGTTGGGCAGCTCGACGTAGGGACAGCCGTCGACCAGCGCGGTCCCCGACGTCGCCGGCACCAGGCCGGTCATCATCCGCATCGTCGTGCTCTTGCCGGCGCCGTTCGGGCCGAGGAAGCCCGTCACGGTGCCGGGCTCCAGGGTGAAGGAGACGTCGTCGACGACGGTCCGGTTCCCGTACTGCTTGGTCAGTCCGCTGACCGTGATCATCGCTACCTCCGCGGTGCGTCGCTGCTGTCGACGACGAACCTGCCGCGGACGGCCCGGTGCCCGCGTCGGCCGGAGGGACCCGATCCGGTCGACCGACGGCGCCCCGCCGTCATCCGAAAGAGGACACGGCGGCGAGACCGCCGGGCGACCCGCGCCGGGGAGGAGCGGAAATACGCTCGGCGCATGAGGCTCCGGGACCGCGTCTGGCCGGGGCTGCGCGCGCGCAGCATCTGGTTCGAGGTCCTGCTCGCCCTCCTGAGCACCGTCACCGTGGTCCTGGGCGTCGTGACCCCCGAGGCCCGGCTCGCCCCCAACCCGGTCCTCGTCGTCGGCGGCGCCCTGCTGGTCACGACGGTGCTGCTCCTGCGGCGGCGGGCGCCGCTGGTGCCGTTCGTGGTGAGCGCCGTGCTGGGCGCCCTCGTCCCGGCGATCACCGCCGGCATGCTGGTCACCGCCTACGCCGTGGGCCGCTACGAGAGCCGCTGGCCGGTGCGGGCCGTCGCGGGCGTGGTCGGTGCGGTCGCGATCGTGCAGCCGTGGACGGTCGGCACGGCCAACGAGGCCGTGGGGGCCCTCGGCGGGGTGGCGATCGCGCTCGTGCTGCCCGCCGCGCTGGGCATCTGGCAGCGCACCCGCGCACTGCTGCTCGTCGCGCTCCGCGAGCGGGCCGACCGCGCCGAGGCCGAGCGGGAGCTGCTGGCCCGCGAGGCCGTGCTCGGCGAGCGGACCCGGATCGCCCGCGAGATGCACGACGCGGTCGGGCACCGGGTGAGCCTGATGGTGCTGCAGGCCGGGGCCATCGAGCTGGCGGCCGCCGACCGGGACCGCGTCGAGCAGCTGGCCGCGCACGTGCAGACCGCCGGGCGGCAGGCCCTCGAGGAGCTGCGCCAGATGATCGGCGTCCTGCGCGCCGACGAGGACGCCCCGCTGGCCCCGCAGCCGGGGCTGGAGGACCTGCCGGCCCTGGTCGAGCAGAGCCGCGACGCCGGGATGGACGTCGAGCTGCGCACCCCCGGCGCCGGCGCCGGG
>NZ_JBJGZP010000034.1:0-31914 GCF_054050555.1 Blastococcus sp. SYSU D00695
CCCCCCCCCCCGCCCCCCACCCCCCCCCCCCCCCCCCCCCCCCCCCCCCCCCCCCCCCCCCCCCCCCCCGCCCCCCCCCCCCCCCCGCCCCCCCCCCCCCCCGCCGCTCAGGCCGTCCAGAGCGCGTGCACGGTGTGCGGCGCCAGCACCTGACGGCCCCCGAGGTCGGCCAGCTCGACGACGACCGAGACCGCCGTGACCACGCCACCCAGCTCCTCGACCAGGCCGATCGCCGCCGCCAGCGTCCCGCCGGTGGCCAGGACGTCGTCCACCACGAGGACCCGCTGGCCGGCGACGATGGAGTCGGTGTGCAGCTCCAGCGCGGCCGAGCCGTACTCGAGGTCGTACTGCGCCGACACGCGGCGCCGGGGCAGCTTGCCGGCCTTGCGGACGGGCACCACGCCCACGCCGGCGTCGAGCGCGACGGCGGCGGCCAGCAGGAAGCCGCGGGCCTCCACGCCGACCACCACGTCGAAGCCCGGGTGCCCGGCGTCCCCGGACGAGGCGAGCGCCGCCACCCGCGGGTCGACGGCGGCCGGCGTGGCCAGGCCGTCGACGACCCGGCGGAAGGCCGGACCGTCGGCGAAGACCGGTGTCAGGTCCCGGAACACGACCCCCGGGGACGGGAAGTCGGGGACGTCCACGGTGAGCGAGGCGATCAGCTCGTCGATGGCCGGCTGGGCACCGGCGCCGGCCGTCACCGGCGCTTCCTCGACCCGCCGCGACGACCGTCCGGCCGCTGCGGCCGCGCGCCGGGCCGCGGCGCGGCGGTGGCCCCGCCGGGCCGCACCGACGCCGGCGACTCGACGACGACGTCGGCCTCCACCGGGCCCAGGTCCTCCTCGCGCTCGGCGACGCCGACCGCCGACGAGCGCCGCGCCGCCGCGGACCGCCGGGCGCTGGCGACCGGCGCCCGCCCGGGACCACCCGCCCGCCCGCCGACCGCGCGGGCGTCCGAGGCGCGGCGGGCCAGCACCCGCTTGCGCAGGGCGACGACCTCCGGCTCGCGCTCCTTGAGGTCGGCCACGATCGGGGTGGCCAGGAAGATCGACGAGTACGCGCCCGCGGCGAGACCGACGAACAGCACCAGCGCCAGGTCCTTGAGGGTGCCGACGCCCAGCAGCCCGGCCCCGACGAACAGCAGCCCGGCCACCGGCAGCAGCGCGATCACCGAGGTGTTGATCGACCGCATCAGGGTCTGGTTCACCGCGAGGTTGGCCGCCTCGCCCCAGGTCATGCGGGCGCTCTGCGACAGGCCCCGCGTGTTCTCGTCCACCTTGTCGAAGACGACGACGGTGTCGTACAGGGAGAACCCGAGGATGGTCAGGAAGCCGACGACCGTGGAGGGCGTGACCTCGAAGCCGATGAGCGAGTACACGCCGGCGGTCACGACGATGTCGTGCAGCAGCGCGACGATCGCGCCGATCGCCATCTTCGGCTGGAACCGGATGGCGAGGAAGGCGATGACCGCGGCCAGGAACACCGCGAGCGCGATGAGCGCCTGCTCGGTGATGTCGGCCCCCCACTCGGCGCTCACCGACTCGGGGCTGACCTGGTCCTCCTGCACGCCCGCGGCGTCGGCGACGGCCGTGACGACGGCGCGCTCGCCGTCGTTGTCCAGGCCCTCGGTGCGCAGCAGGATCGAGTTGCCGCCGACCACCTGCGCGGACGCCACCTCGGCCCCGGCGTCCTCGGCGGCCGCGCGGACGTCGGCCAGCTGCTCGGTGGAGCCGGGCAGCCGGAAGCTGTTGCCCCCCGCGAAGTCGATGCCGAGGTTGAAGCCGCGGAACAGCATCGAGGCGATGCAGATGAGCACCACCACGGCGGTCACCCGGTAGATGAGCCGGCTGTGG
Source organism: Blastococcus sp. SYSU D00695 (assembly GCF_054050555.1). Taxonomy (NCBI): domain Bacteria; kingdom Bacillati; phylum Actinomycetota; class Actinomycetes; order Geodermatophilales; family Geodermatophilaceae; genus Blastococcus; species Blastococcus sp. SYSU D00695. Next base: position 1,854 of record NZ_JBJGZP010000034.1, read on the forward strand.
CCGACCACGTCGAGCCCGGCCTCGCCGTTGTACAGCCGGTGGGCCAGCGAGGCGCGGCGGGCGGGACGGCGGACCGGGGTGGTCACGACGTCCTCGCCCTCGCGCGGCAGCCCGGCCTCGGCCAGGGCGGCGTCGTCCGCGGCGGCCGCGGCGTCGGCGGTGGCCGCGGAGGCGTCACGGCCCTCGTCGGCGTCCGTGCCGAGGGGGATCTCCTCCTCGGCCCGGTCGGGCTCGCGGCTCATGCCTGGCTCCTGTCCGTGGACGTGCTGCCCGCACGGGCACCCGCGCCGACCAGCGACCGGCCGGCCCCCGGCGCGGGGGCGGCCGCGCCCGGCCGGTCGACGCCGCGGCCCAGCCCCGAGAAGCGGGTGCTGCCGAAGGACCGGAACCGGGCGAGGACCGCCAGCAGCGGGTGGGTGAAGAGGAACACGACCACGAGGTCGAGCACCGTGGACATGCCCAGCGTGAACGCGAAGCCCTTCACGTCCCCGATGGCCAGCCAGTAGAGGATCGCGGCGGCGAGGAAGCTCACCGCGTCGGCGGAGAGGATCGTCCGGCGGGCGCGGACCCAGGCCCGCGGCACGGCCGAGCGCAGCGTGCGGCCCTCGCGGATCTCGTCCTTGAGCCGTTCGAAGTAGACGACGAACGAGTCCGCGGTGATGCCGATCGACACGATGAACCCGGCGATGCCGGCGAGGCTGAGCGTGAAGCCGATCTCCCGGCCCAGGAGCACCAGGCAGGCGTAGACGACGACCGCCGACAGGCCCAGGCTGGCGATCATCACCAGGCCGAGCAGGCGGTAGTAGACCAGCGCGTAGACGAAGACCAGGCCGACGCCGATGGCGCCGGCGATGAGCCCGGCGCGCAGCTGCTCGGCGCCGAGCTCGGTGGAGATGGACTGGGCGGTCGCCTGCTCGAAGGTCAGCGGCAGCGCGCCGTACTTCAGCTGGTTGGCCAGCTGCGTGGCGCTCTCCTGGTCGAACTGCCCGGTGATCGTGGTCGGGTTCGTCGTGATCGCCGACTGGATGACCGGGGCGGACACGACGCGCTCGTCGAGGGTGAAGGCCACCTGCTCCTGGATGTGCGCCGCGGTGTAGTCGGCCCAGGCCTGCTCGCCCTCGCCGTCGAAGTCCAGCAGGACGATCCACTCGCCGGTGCCCGACTGGGTGCCCGACCGGGCGTCGTCGATCGAGGTGCCCTCGATGATCGTCGGCCCGAGCAGGTACTTCTGGGTGCCGTCCTCGGAGCAGGCGGCGATGTAGGACGCCGGGTCGGCCGGCAGCGCCGTCTCGTCCTGCGAGTCGCAGCGCAGCGCGTCGTACGCGGGCGCCGCCTCCTGCGGCGAGGCGTAGACCGGCGGGGCCGTCGGCTCGGCCTGGTCGCCCGTGGGCGCGGCGGAGTCCGTCGGGGTGGCACCGTCCGTCGGGGTGGCACCGTCCGTCGGGGCGGCCGTGTCGCTCGGCGCGGCCGTGTCGCTCGGCGCGGCCGTGTCGCTCGGGGCGGCCGGATCGCTCGGCGCCGCGGTGTCGCCGGCGGAGACGGTCGGGTCCAGCGACGCGCAGATGCCGGTGGTGTCCGTCGCCGAGGGGCAGACCACCGGGCGGAAGCGCAGCTGCGCCGTCTGGCCGAGCTCGCGGGCCTGCTCGCCGTCGTCCCCGGGCACGGAGATGACGATGTTCTGGTCGCCCTCGGTGACCACCTCGGCCTCGGCCACGCCGAGACCGTTGACCCGCTGCTCGATGATCTGGCGGGCCAGCTCGAGGTCCTCGGGCGCGGGCGCCTTCCCGTCGGCCGTCTTCGCCGTCAGCGTGACGGTCGTGCCGCCGCGCAGGTCCAGGCCCAGCTGGGGGGTGCGGGTGTCGCCGGTGGCGAACACCAGCGCGTACAGCCCGGCGACGATCAGCAGGAAGGCGCCGAAGTACCGGCGCGCGGGGAGCTGTCGGTTGGCCATGCCGACCTCAGCGCGAGGTGTCGGCGGGGCCACCGTCGACGATGCCCGGGGTGTCGTCCCCGGGGGTGGTCCCGCCCGCCACGGCCTCGCCGCCGGCGGCCGGCTTGCGCACCTCGAGGATGGCCTGCCGGACGAAGGTCATGACGACGCCCGGGGCGACCTCGACGTCGACCGTCGAGTCGGTCTTGCCGGTGACCGTCCCGTGGATGCCGCTGGTGGTCATGATCGGCGTCCCGGGCTGCAACGCGTCCTGCATCTGCTGCTGCTGTGCGGCCATCCGCTTGCGCTGGCGGGCCGGCAGGACGATGAGCAGCACGAAGGCCAGCACGAGCAGGATGAGCGGGAAGTACGACTCCACGGCGGGGATGCCTCTCTACCGCGCCGGGACCGCGCGCGGTGGGTGCGGCCCGGGACGGGACCGCTCGGGTACGTCGGCTGCGGCGCGCACAGCGACCAGCCGTGGAGCGCACGGCCGGCCGGACCGTTGCGCAGTCGAGTTGCGCGCCAGCGTGGAGGAGTCTAGGCGTCGAACAGCGGTTCGGTGTCCGGGCGCGGGGCCAGCGTGGCGGGTGAGCCACCCCCGAGGGGGAGACCACCGCGCGGCAGCGGCTGGCCGAGGTGCCGCCAGGCCGCCTCCGTGGCGACCCGGCCCCGCGGTGTGCGGGCCAGCAGGCCGGCGCGCACGAGGAACGGCTCGCACACCTCCTCGACCGTGTGCGGCTCCTCCCCCACGGCGACGGCCAGGGTGGAGACGCCCACCGGGCCGCCGCCGAAGCGCACGACCAGGGCCTCGAGCACGGCCCGGTCCAGCCGGTCCAGCCCCAGGTCGTCGACGTCGTAGAGCGCCAGCGCCGCCTGCGCCACCGCCCGGGTCACCCGCCCGTCGGCCTCGACCTCGGCGTAGTCGCGCACCCGGCGCAGGAGCCGGTTGGCGATCCGCGGGGTCCCCCGGGAGCGGCCGGCTATCTCCGCCGACCCGTCCGCGGTCAGCTCCACGCCCAGCAGCTCCGCGCTGCGGGCGAGCACCTGCTGCAGCTCCGCCGGCTCGTAGAACTCCATCTGCCCGACGAAGCCGAACCGGTCCCGCAGCGGGCCGGTCAGCAGGCCGGCCCGGGTGGTGGCGCCGACCAGCGTGAACGGGTTGATGTCGAGCGGGATCGCCGTCGCGCCCGGCCCCTTGCCGACGACGACGTCGACCCGGAAGTCCTCCATCGCCATGTACAGCAGTTCCTCGGCGGGCCGCGCGATGCGGTGGATCTCGTCGATGAACAGCACGTCGCCGGGACCGAGGTTGGACAGCATCGCCGCGAGGTCGCCGGAGCGCTCGATCGCCGGGCCGCTGGTGATCTTCACCGCCGTGCCGAGCTCCGAGCCGATGATGAGCGCCAGGCTGGTCTTGCCCAGCCCGGGCGGTCCGGACAGCAGCACGTGGTCCGGCGGGCGCCCCCGGCGCTTGGCGCCCTCGAGCACCAGCGCGAGCTGCCGGGCCACCTTGGGCTGCCCGATGAAGTCGTGCAGCGAGTGCGGCCGCAGCGCCGACTCGACGACGCGCTCCTCGTCCCCGGCCTGCGGCGACACCCCCAGGTCCCGGCCCAGCCCGTCGGCCACCTCGCCGGACAGCCCGCGGTCGAACGGCGACGTCACGCGGCTCCCCTCCCCCGGCGGGTCACGAGCGGCCCAGCAGCTGGATCGCCTGCCGCAGCAGGACGGCGATCTGCACGCCGCCGGCGGCCAGCTGCTCGTCGGCGACCGGCTCCAGCGCGGTCAGCGCCGTCTCGGCCTCCTTGCCGCTCCAGCCGAGCCCGACCAGGGCGTTGGTCAGCTGCGAGCGCCACGGGGCGACCGGGGTCAGCGGCGCGGCGCCGGCCGGCAGCTGCGGGGCGTCGAGCTGGGTGTCGCTCGTGGTGGTGCCGAGCCGGTCGCGCAGCTCGAGGATCAGCCGCTCGGCACCCTTCTTGCCGATGCCCGGCACCTGCATGAGCGCCTTGACGTCGGCCATCGACACCGCGCGGCGCACCTCGCGCGGCGGGTGGATGGCCAGCACCGCCTGGGCCAGCCGCGGACCGACGCCGTTGGCCGTCTGCAGCAGCTCGAACAGCTGGCGCTCGTCGTCGTCGGCGAAGCCGTAGAGGGTGAGCGAGTCCTCCCGCACGACCAGGCTGGTCGACAGCCGGGCGCTCTCCCCCACCTGCAGCCGCGCGATGGTGCCCGGGGTGCACTGCACCGCCAGGCCCACGCCCCCGACCTCCACCACGGCGCCGTCCGGCGACACCGCGGCGACCACGCCGTTCACGCTCGCGATCACGTTCAGACCCCCTGCCACCGCGGCAGCGTCCGCGGCTGGATGCTCGCTCCGATGCCCCCGGCCAGGGCAGCCACCCGCAACCGCTGCTGCGCCGGCCCGCGCCACACGTGGCAGACCGCCAGCGCCAGCGCGTCGGCGGCGTCGGCGGGCTTGGGCGCGGTGGCCAGGCCGAGGACCCGGGTGACCATGAGCGTCACCTGCTCCTTGTCGGCCCGGCCGTTGCCGGAGATGGCGGCCTTGACCTCGCTGGGCGTGTGCCAGGCGACCGGCCGGTCGGCCTGCGCCGCCGCGAGCGCGGCGACGCCGGCGGCCTGCGCGGTCCCCGTCGCGGTGCCCTTGTTGTTCTGGGTGAACACCCGCTCGATGGCGACGACGTCGGGCCGGTGCTCGCGCAGCAGCGCCGTGACCGCGGTGTGCAGCTCCAGCAGCCGCAGCTCCAGGTCGAGGTCGGGCGAGCTGCGGACGACGCCCACGCCGATCGCCGCCGGCCGCGCGCCGGGACGCCCGTCCACGACGCCCCACCCGCACCGGGTGAGGCCGGGGTCGATGCCCAGCACCCGCATGGACGCCTCCTGGTCGCCGAACTGGTGTTCGACCGAGGCTATCCCTCGCGACCGACTGCACGGCACCGACACACCGCCGGCCGCCCTCCTGGGGACCGGCGCCGAGCGTGGGGGGTGCCTAGATCTTCTCGAGGACCTCGTCGGAGACGTCGTAGTTGGCGTAGACGTTCTGCACGTCGTCGCAGTCCTCGAGGGCGTCGATGAGCCGGAAGACCTTGCCCGCCGCCTCCTCGTCGAGCTCGACGCTGACGCTGGGCACGAACGCGGCGTCGGCCGAGTCGTAGTCGATGCCGGCGTCCTGCAGCGCGGTGCGGACGGCGACCAGGTCCGTCGGCTCGCACACGACCTCGAACGACTCGCCGGAGTCGCGGACCTCCTCGGCGCCGGCGTCGAGCACGGCCATGAGCACCGAGTCCTCGTCCACGCCGTCGGCCGCCGGCACCACGATCACGCCCTTGCGGGAGAAGAGGTAGGAGACCGAGCCCGGGTCGGCCATGGACCCGCCGTTGCGGGTCATCGCCGTGCGGACCTCCATGGCCGACCGGTTCTTGTTGTCGGTCAGGCACTCGATGAGGACGGCGACCCCGCCGGGCGCGTAGCCCTCGTAGGTGATGCCCTGGTAGTCGACCCCGCCGGCCTCGGCGCCCGACCCGCGCTTGACGGCGCGGTCGATGTTGTCGTTGGGGACCGAGCTCTTCTTGGCCTTCTGGATGGCGTCGAACAGCGTCGGGTTGCCCGCCGGGTCCCCGCCGCCGGTGCGGGCGGCGACCTCGATGTTCTTGATCAGCTTCGCGAAGAGCTTGCCCCGCTTGGCGTCGATCCCGGCCTTCTTGTGCTTCGTGGTCGCCCACTTGGAGTGGCCGCTCATGAGGGTCTCCTCTCCTCCCCGGCGTCGGCGCCGGACCTGCGTCCCCGCGCGGCGCGCACCATCTGGACGAAGAGCGCGTGCACCCGGCGGTCGCCGGTCAGTTCGGGGTGGAAGCTGGTGGCCAGGAGGACGCCCTGGCGAACCGCCACGATCTTACCGTCGCCGGTACCGCCCACGACCCGGCCGAGGACCTCGACCGCGGGGCCGGTCTCCTCCACCCAGGGCGCCCGGATGAACACCGCGGGCACGGGCGCGCCGGCCAGGTCCGGCCCGGCCAGCTCGACCGAGGACTCGAAGGAGTCCACCTGCCGGCCGAAGGCGTTGCGCCGCACCGTGACGTCGAGCCCGCCGACGGTCTCCTGCCCGGCCGGGGCGCCGGCGAGCCGGTCGGCGAGCAGCACCATCCCGGCGCACGAGCCGTACACCGGCAGCCCGCCGCGCACGGCGTCCCGCAGCGGCTGCAGCAGGCCGAACCGGGCGGCGAGCTTGACGATGGTCGTGGACTCACCGCCGGGCAGCACCAGGCCGTCGACGGCCGCCAGCTCCTCCGGCCGGCGCACCGTCACCGCGACGGCGCCCTCGGCCGCCAGCGCCGCCAGGTGCTCGCGGACGTCGCCCTGCAGGGCCAGCACCCCGATCACGGGGCCGCCGGTGGGACCGGGCGCCGTCACCAGCCGCGGGTGGCGAACCGCTCGGACTCCGGCAGCGTCGCCACGTTGATCCCCACCATGGCCTCGCCGAGCCCGCGCGAGACCTTGGCGATCACGTCGGCGTCGTCGTGGAAGGTCGTGGCCTGCACGATGGCCGCGGCGCGCTGCGCCGGGTCGCCGGACTTGAAGATGCCCGAGCCGACGAAGACGCCCTCGGCGCCCAGCTGCATCATCATCGCCGCGTCCGCCGGGGTGGCGATGCCGCCGGCGGTGAAGAGCACGACCGGCAGCTTGCCGGTGCGGGCCACCTCGACGACCAGGTCGTGCGGGGCGCGCAGCTCCTTCGCGGCGACGAACAGCTCGGTCTCGTCGAGGGTGCCCAGCGCCCGGATGCCGGCGCGGATCGCGCGCATGTGCCGCACGGCCTCGACGACGTTGCCGGTGCCCGCCTCGCCCTTGGAGCGGATCATCGCCGCGCCCTCGGCGATGCGGCGCAGCGCCTCGCCCAGGTCGGTCGCGCCGCAGACGAAGGGCACCGTGAAGGCGTGCTTGTCGATGTGGTGGGCCTCGTCGGCGGGGGTGAGGACCTCGGACTCGTCGATGTAGTCCACGCCGAGGCTCTGCAGCACCTGCGCCTCGACGAAGTGCCCGATCCGCGCCTTGGCCATCACCGGGATGGACACCGCGGAGACGATCCCCTCGATCATGTCCGGGTCGCTCATGCGGGCGATGCCGCCCTGCGCGCGGATGTCGGCGGGCACCCGCTCCAGCGCCATGACGGCCACCGCGCCGGCGTCCTCGGCGATCTTCGCCTGCTCGGGGGTGACGACGTCCATGATGACGCCGCCCTTGAGCTGCTCTGCCATGCCGCGCTTGACCGCGGGGGTACCGGTGACGTGGGGGATGTGCTCGGACACGGACTGCCTCGCAGGTCGGGTGGGCGGACCCGGCCGGGCCCGGCCCATCCTACGACGCGGTCAGGAGCGGCCCGGACGGGCGGCTCCGGCCAGGTCCCAGGTGCTGTCGTCGATGTCGAAGTAGCGCGGCAGCGGCCGGCGGGCGTGCAGCCGCAGGACCCGGGTCAGCCGGCGCCCGCGCAGGTCCCGGGTGTCGCGGACGGCGTCGTTGTAGAAGCGGCGGGCCAGCGCCACCCGCTGCGCCGTCCCGGCCAGGTCCGCGGCCAGCGCGGGCGGGACCCCGGGCAGGTCGTGCGGCAGGTCGCGCAGCAGCTCCCGCAGCTCCCGGCCCAGCACGTTCTCGGCGAGCTCCCGGTCCGGGGTCCAGGGCAGGCGGGCCCCGGCCGCGGCGCGGGCCAGCCGGTCGGCGCGCTCGGGCTCCAGCGCCCCGCCGCCGGCACGGGCGAGCTCGGCGGCCAGGCCGGCGCGCCGCCGCAGCTGGGTCTCCAGCGCGGTCCGGGCCCGGTCGACCCGGCCCACCAGCCGCCGCAGCCGGGTCAGCGTCCACGCCGTCCAGCAGGCGAGCAGCCCGAGGACGACGACGAGCGCGACGATCGTCCAGACGGGGAGGGCCACGGCCCACGAGGCTAGCGTCGCACCCGCCGCTGCTGCGGTCCCCGGCCGTCGCCGTCCTCGCGCGTCGCGTCCACCACGTCGGTGTCGTCGGCGGCGGCGACGACCTCGCCCGCGTCCGGCAGCACCACCGTCTCGTAGACCGCGAGCACGCGGCGGGCCACGACCGACCAGTCGTAGGCCCAGGACGCCTCCCGGCCGCGGGCGGACAGCGCGGCGCGGTGCGCGGGGTCGGCCAGCAGGTCGGCCAGGGCGGTGGCGAGCGCGGCGGCGTCCCCGCGCCGGACCAGCACGCCCACCTCGCCGTCCGCGAGGACCGCGGCGAAGGCGTCGAGGTCGGCGGCGACGATCGGGGCACCGGCGGCGAGCGCCTCGATGAGGATGATCCCGAAGGACTCCCCCAGCAGGTTCGGTGCGCAGTACACGTCCACCGACCGCAGGAACGCCGCCTTGTCGGCCTCCGACAGCTCCCCGAGCAGCTCCACGTGCGGCCGCAGCTCCGGCGGGATCGAGGCCCGCAGGGCGTCCGGGTCGCCGCGGCCGGCCACCAGCAGGCGGGCGGTGGGGTGCCGGGCGACCACCTCGGGCATCGCCTCCAGCAGCACCGGCAGGCCCTTGCGGGGCTCGTCGTAGCGGCCGAGGAAGCCGATCGTCGGACCGCCGGCGCCCCGGGCCAGGCCGGGCAGGGGCGGCCCCTCGGCGAAGGAGGCGACGTGCACGCCGTTGGGGATGACGACGGCGTCGCCGCCCAGGTGCTCGACCTGCAGCCGGCGGGCGAAGTCCGACACGGCGATGCGGCCGCTGATCCGTTCCAGCCAGGGGCGGATGACCGGCCCCCACGCGATCAGCCACTTGGAGCGGACCGTCGCCGCGTGGAAGGTGGCCACGATCGGGCCGCGGGCGAGGATGAGCACGAGCAGGCCGATGGACGGCGGCGCCGGGTCGTGCACGTGGACGACGTCGAAGTGGCCCTCGCGCAGCCACCGGCGCACCCGCGCCGCCGAGATCGGCCCGAACTGCACGCTGGCCATCGACCCGTTGTAGGGGATCGGCACCGTGCGCCCGGCGAACGTGACGTGCTCGGCGGGCAGCGACTCCTCGCGCTCGGCCGGGGTCATGATCTCGACGTGGTGGCCGAGGCCGCGCAGCGTGTCGGCGAGGTCGCGCACGTGGTACTGGACCCCGCCGGGGCGGTCCCACTGGTACGGGCAGACCAGGCCGATGCGCATCAGCGGCGTCCCGGCTCGGGGTCCGGGGGGACGTCGGGCCAGATCCGGCCGAGCACGTGCCAGTCCTCGGGCCGGCGCGCGAGGGTGGTGGTGAAGGCGTCGGCGATGCCCTGGGTGGCGGCGGTGACCCGGTCCCGCAGCCGGCCGGGGCCGGCGACCGGCACCTCCGGGTGCCAGGTCAGCCGCCACCCGCGCTCGGTGAACGAGCACACCATCGGCAGCAGCGCGGCGCCGGTCTGGGCGGCCAGCAGCGCCGGGCCGCCGGGCATGGTCGCCGGCCGGCCGGCGAGGGTGACCGGGATGCCGTTGCCGCCGAGGTCGCGGTCGCACAGCAGGCAGACCGAGCCGCCGTCGTCGAGCCACTCCCGCAGCACGGTGGCGCTGGGTCGCGGGCCGCCGGTCAGCGGGACCACCCGCATGCCCAGCGACTCGCGGAAGGCCACGAAGCGGTCGAAGAGCGACTCCGGGCGCAGCCGTTCGGCGACGGTGAGGAACGGGCCGCCCAGCCGGTCGACGAACCAGACGGCGGCGGCGTCCCAGTTGCCGCTGTGCGGCAGCGCGGCGATCACCGGCCGTCCCTCGGCGAGGGCGCGGTCCAGGTGCTCGCCGCCGACCACCTCGGTGCCGGCCACGATCCGCTCCGGCCGCAGGCGGGGCAGCCGGAACGCCTCCTGCCAGTAGCGACCGTAGGAGCGCATCGCGCGGCGGGTCAGCGCCTGCAGCTCGGCCTCGCCGAGCGTGCCGCCGGTGAGGGTGCGCAGGTTGGCCCGCAGCTGCCGGACGCCGCGCCCCTCGCGGCGGGCCACCTGCGCGAACGCGACGTCGAAGGCGCCGCGCGCCACCGGCTCGGGCAGCGCCCTGACCAGCCCCCAGCCGGCCGCGTAGCCGAGGTCGGTGAGCCCGGCGAGGGCGCGGGCACGCAGGCCGGGATCGGCAGCCTGCGGGACGGGGGCCGGCCCGGCGGGCGGGGCGGACGGCGCGGCGGTCACGGGGCCGCCGGGGCGCCGGGCAGCCGCCGTCCGGCGGCCTGGCGGTGGACCTCGACGCCCCGCTGCACCACGGTGACGGCGCTGCCGGCCAGCAGGACCCACAGGCCGACGTGCACCGCGTAGGGCAGGCCGAGGCCGGTCAACCCGGTGCCGGTGAGCACGAGGATCAGCCGCTCGGTGCGCTCGACGACGCCGACGTCGCAGGACAGGCCCACGCCCTCGGCGCGGGCCTTGACGTAGGAGGTGAGCACGCCGAGGACCAGGCAGAGCAGGGCGACCAGCGCGAGCAGCCGGTTGTCCCCGGCCCCGGTGAACCACCAGACCAGCGCGCCGAACACCGCGGCGTCGACCAGCCGGTCGAGGCTGGAGTCCAGGACCGCGCCGAACAGCGAGCCGCCGCCGCGGGCGCGGGCCAGCGCACCGTCGAGCATGTCGAGCAGGACGAACACCGTGACGGTGAACGCCCCCCAAAACAGGTGGCCGGTGGCGATGAGCGCCACGGCGCCCACGACGGAGCCGAGCGTGCCGGTCACCGTGACCGCGTCGGCCGTGACGCCGGCACGCAGCAGCCGCTGCACCACCGGCGCCCAGAACCGTCCGACGGCGGCCCTGGCCCCCGCGCCCAGCACGTCAGCCCTCCCCGGCGTCGCCCGCCGGCAGCGAGGCGGGCCACTGCGCGGCCAGCAGGGCCCGTGTCTCCCGCAGCACCTGGGGCAGCACCCGGGTGAGCCCGATGACCGGCATGAAGTTGGTGTCCCCGCCCCAGCGCGGGACGGCGTGCTGGTGCAGGTGGTCGGCGATCCCGGCGCCGGCCACCGACCCCTGGTTCATGCCGATGTTGAAGCCGTGGGCGCCGCTCACCGACCGCACCACCCGCATCGCCGTCTGGGTGAAGGCGCCCAGCTCGGCGACCTCCGCGACGGTGAGGTCGGTGTAGTCGGGCACGTGCCGGTAGGGCACGACCATGAGGTGCCCGGCGTTGTACGGGTAGAGGTTGAGGACGGCGAAGACGGTCTCGCCGCGCGCGACGACCAGCCCCTCCTCGTCGTCCATCCGCGGGATCAGGCAGAACGGGCAGTCGTGCTCGCCGGTCGGCTTCCCCTCGCCGCGGAGGTAGGCCATCCGGTACGGCGTCCACAGGTGCTCGAAGACCGCCGTCGGACCGCCGTCGTCGCTCCCGGCCACCCCGACGGGCAGGCTCTGCCCGCCCCCGGGTCCGCCCTGCGCGCCGGTCATCCGCCGACCTGCAGCGCCTCGGCGGTCGGGTCGACGTTGGCCCGCGAGGCGACCCAGGCGGCGATCGCGGCCACAGCCTGCTCGACGGGCACGCCGTTGTGCTGGCTGCCGTCGCGGAAACGGAAGGAGACCGCACCGGCGTCGGCGTCGGTGGCGCCGGCGATGAGCACGAACGGCACCTTCTGCTTGCTGGCGGTGCGGATCTTCTTCTGCATGCGGTCGTCGCTGTCGTCGACCTCGACCCGGATGCCCTGCGCGCGCAGCCGCAGCGCGACGTCGGTCAGATAGCCGACCTGCTCGTCGGTCACCGGGATGCCGACCACCTGCACCGGCGCCAGCCACGCCGGGAACGCGCCGGCGTAGTGCTCGGTGAGCACGCCGAAGAAGCGCTCGATCGAGCCGAACTTCGCCGAGTGGATCATCACCGGCTGCTCGCGGCCGCCGTCGGCGGAGGTGTACTCGAGCCCGAAACCGGCCGGCTGGTTGAAGTCGTACTGGATGGTCGACATCTGCCAGGTCCGGCCGATCGCGTCCCGGGCCTGCACGGAGATCTTCGGGCCGTAGAACGCCGCGCCGCCCGGGTCGGGGACGAGCTCGAGGCCGGTCTCGCGGGCGGCCTCCTCGAGGACGGCGGTGGCCAGCGCCCACTGCTCGTCGGAGCCGACGAACTTCGCCTGCTTGGCCGGGTCGTCGCCGCGGGTGGACAGCTCCAGGTGGTAGTCGTCCAGGCCGAAGTCGCGCAGCAGCCCGAGGACGAACGCCAGCAGGTGGCGGATCTCCCCCGGCGCCTGCTCGGGGGTCACGTAGCTGTGCGAGTCGTCCTGGGTGAGGCCCCGCACGCGGGTCAGGCCGTGCACGACGCCGGACTTCTCGTACCGGTAGACGGTGCCGAACTCGAAGAAGCGCAGCGGCAGCTCCCGGTAGGACCGCCCGCGCGACCGGAAGATCAGGTTGTGCATCGGGCAGTTCATGGCCTTGAGGTAGTACTGCGAGTTCTCCAGTTCCATCGGCGGGAACATGGTGTCGGCGTAGTACGGCAGGTGCCCGGACAGCTCGAAGACGTGGCCCTTGGTGATGTGCGGGGTGCCGACGTACTCGAAGCCCTCCTCGATGTGCCGGCGGCGGACGTAGTCCTCCATCTCCCGCTTGACCACCCCGCCCTTGGGGTGGAACACGACCAGGCCGGAGCCGATCTCGTCGGGGAAGCTGAACAGGTCCAGCTCCACGCCCAGCCGGCGGTGGTCGCGGCGCTCGGCCTCGGCCAGGTGCTCCAGGTACGCCTTGTGGGCGTCCTTGCTCTCCCAGGCGGTGCCGTAGATGCGCTGCAGCTGCGGGTTCTTCTCGCTCCCCCGCCAGTAGGCGGCGGCGCTGCGGGTCAGCGAGAACGCGGGGATGGTGCTGGTGCGCGGCAGGTGCGGGCCGCGGCACAGGTCGGTCCAGACGCGCTCGCCGGTGCGGGCGTCGAGGTTGTCGTACATGGTCAGCTGGGCGCCGCCCACCTCGACGTCGGCGCCCTCCGCTGCCTCGCCGGCACCGCCCTTGAGCCCGATGAGCTCCAGCTTGTACGGCTCGGCGGCGAGCTCGGCCTCGGCGTCGGCGTCGCTGATCTCGCGGCGGGCGAAGTGCTGGCCGGCGCGGACGATCTCGGTCATCCGCTTCTCGAGGGCCTGCAGGTCCTCGGGGGTGAACGGCCGCTCGGGCTCGAAGTCGTAGTAGAAGCCGTTCTCCACCGGCGGCCCGATGCCCAGGCGGGTGCCGGGGAAGAGGTCCTGCACCGCCTGGGCGAGCACGTGGGCGGCCGAGTGCCGGATGACCGCCCGGCCGTCGGGGCTGGCCGCCGGGACCGGCTCCACCTCGGCGTCGGCCTCCGGGGCCCACGCGAGGTCGCGCAGCTCGCCGCTCGCCAGGTCGCGGACGACGACGGCGCCGTCGGGCCCCTTGAGCGGGACGCCGGCGTCCTTGAGCGCCTGCTGGGCCGTCGTCCCGGCCGGCACCCGGACCGGGGTGGCGACGGCGGGGGTGGGCGCGGCGGACACGGGTTCTCCTCGGCAGGACGGCAGGCCCGGCCGGGCGGCACGGGACACGTGCAGGGTATCCACCGGCGTGCCCCAGGCCGGTGCACGTTCCCACCTCGACCCCGGCGTGAGCTCGGTCTCCGCGCCCGGGTCTCGACCTCCGATCGAGGGTGAGACCCGGTGCGTCAGGCGCCCGCCGCCCGCGGGCCACGCCGGCGGAGGCGGCGCAGCTGCGCGTCCAGGTAGGGCCGCGCGCGGCGCTGGCCGCCCCGCTCCGCGATCGCCGCCGCCAGGCCGGTGAGCGCCCGCTCCAGCCGCGCCGCGTCCGGCGTCCAGCCGCGCCGCCGGCACTCCTCCAGCCAGTCCACGGGCGCCGCGTGCCCGCGGCCGGCGTTGCAGCGACGGCAGGCGGCCACCTCGTTCTCCGGCCAGGACGGGCCGCCCTTGACCCGCGGCACGACGTGCTCGGTGGTGGGCGGCACGAGCCCGCCGAGGTCGCGGCCGCACCAGATGCACGTCGCGCCGTCGCGCTCCAGCGCGGCGCTCAGGCGGGTGGCGCGGTCCGGCTGGGGCACTCCCCCATGGTCCGCCCGGCCCGCGCCGCGCGCCCGGGCCGCGCCGGCGGCGGTCGCTCCGCCGGCCCTCCCCGTGGCGACCGATGAGTCGGGGGGACCCCCGCCGTCTCCCCCTGCGACAGACTCCCGGGCGACGGCCACGAGGCCTCCCGGACGACACGAGGAGCAGACGCATGGGTGCGATCAGGGTGCACGAGTTCACGACCGTCGACGGCGTCGTCGACGCCCCGATGTGGACGATGGACTACGGGTTCCCGGAGGACCTGGCCGCGTCCATCGGCTCGATCACGGCCCCGGCGACGGGGATCCTGCTGGGCCGCACGACCTTCGAGATGTTCGCGCCGGCATGGTCGACGCGGACCGCGGAGGACGACCCGGGCGCGCCGTTCTTCAACGACACGACCAAGCACGTCGTCTCGGCCACGCTGACCGACGCCGAGTCGGTGTGGCGGAACTCCTCGGTGGTCGGTGGCTACGACGCCGACCGGATCCGCGCCCTGAAGGCCGAGGGCGACCTCTACGTCAGCGGCAGCGCGACGCTGGTGCGGGCGCTGGTCGCCGACCGGCTGGTGGACGAGCTGCACCTCTACGTCTACCCGGTCGCCGTGGGCGAGGGCATCCGGCTGTTCCCGGAGGGGACGGCGCGGACCCCGCTGGCCCTGCTGGGCGCCGAGGCGCTGTCCAACGGCGTGGTGCACCTGACCTACGGACCGGCCGCGCCGTAGCCCGGAGGGCGCCCCGGCGCGCGGCCCGGGAACGCCGAGGGCCCCAGGTCTGCTGACCTGGGGCCCTCGTGCCGGTGGGCGATACTGGGTTCGAACCAGTGACCTCTTCGGTGTGAACGAAGCGCTCTACCACTGAGCCAATCGCCCGTGCGTCGTCGATTGTGCCAGACGCCTACCGCCAGAGCGGCACCCACCCCGGCACCCAGCCCGGGACGCCGGTCAGGTGCAGCGTGACCACCAGGACGCCGTACACGAAGGCCAGCGTCGCCAGGGCGATCAGGCCGCGGACCCAGAGCGCCTGGCGCCCGATCCAGGCCGTCCAGGCGCTGACGTTGCGCTTGGTGAACTCCAGCAGCCGCTCGGCCCAGAAGAACTCGCTGGCCAGCACGAACAGGCCCGCGATCACGATCAGCCAGCCGGGCCCGGGCAGCGGGATGGCCAGGATGCCCAGCCCGACGACGAGCGCCCCCACGATGCCGACGCCGACGCGGTAGGCGTGGTCGACGCTGCGACGGGCCGCCAGGCGCCGGCGCCAGCCCGTCTCGGCGACGCGCTCGCGCAACGACCGGATGCCGTCCTCGGCGAACTGCGCGCGCAGGTCCTCCTCGGACCGCCCCGCCCGGGCCCCGCCCGTGCCCGGCGCGGTCCCGGCTGCCGCCGCGGTCTCCTGCTCGCTCAGTTGGTCACCTACCCGCTCGCCACGACCTCCGTCGGGGACGACGGAGCCTCCCGACCGGGCTCGAGACTGATCGCGTAGGCGCCGTAGTCGTCGAGACCGGTCGCGGCCGAGCCTACGGTGACGACGTCGGTTTGTGACCGGACCACGTCGAAGGTGCCGAGTGGGATGGGCGACTCCGCGATGCCCCACACCACGTAGGTCTCCGCCCGCCGGTCGTTGACGGGCAGGCCCTGGGTGACCACCTGGACCTGGCCGTCGCGTGCCACGACGGTGGCGACCTGGCCCCCGTCGCCGGACAGCGGGGCGATGGTCGCCGTGCCCGGCTCCAGCAGCGTCCGCACGACGCGGGCCTGCTCGGCGGCGTCGGCCTCCGCGGCATCCCGGGCGTCGCCGAGCACGACGTTCCAGGTGGCGAGCGCGAGCACCGCGGCGACGGCGGCCGCCACCAGCGCGTTGGGCAGGACCCGGCGCCAGGCCGGGCGCGAGCCGGGGCCGCCGGTCGCGGGGACGGCGGGGCGGTAGCCGGGGAACCCGGTGGCCCCTGCCGGGTGGCGCGGCGCGGCCCCCCGCTCCGGGGGCGCCGCCGGCGGCGGCCCGGCGGGCGCCTCCGGCGGCGGACCGGCCGGCGTGACCGGCGACGGTCCGGCCGACGCCGGCGGCCGGGGCACCTGGCCGGTCTCCTCGACCGCGGCGCGCAGCCGGTCGCGCAGCCCCTGCGTCGGTTCGGCCGGGGGCAGGTCGGCGGCCATGGCGCCCATGACCTCGCTGGTCTCGGCGACCGTGCGGGCGCACCGCGGGCAGCCGGCCAGGTGCGCGGCGAACAGCACCTCGTCCTCGGGCTCGAGCGCGTGCAGCGTCCAGCCCACGGCGAGCTCGTCGAACGGCTCGTGCGCCTCCGGGCCGGGCCCGGTCCCCCGCCCGCTCATCGGCCCGTCCCGTCGACGGCGGCCGACCCGAGGGCGCCGCCGGCCACGCCGCCGAGCTCGGCCCTGAGCCGTCGCATGCCGGCGAGCATCCGTGTCTTGACCGTGCCCAGCGGGGCGCTGGTGAGGGCCGCGACCTCGCGCTGGGTGTAGCCGCCGTAGTAGGCCAGCGTCAGCGCCTCGCGCTGCGCGTCGGGCAGCCCGCTCAGGGCCCGGCGCACCTGCTCCCCGGCCAGTCGGGCCCAGGCGTCGTCCTCCACGTCCGCGACGGCGGTCGGCACCTCCCGCACGGCCTCCTGCTCGGCGCGCGCCTGCCGGCGGCGCTGCGACTCCTCGCGGCGGACGGCGTCGACGGCCTTGTGGTGGACCAGCGCCAGGAACCACGAGGCGAACGTCCCCCGCGTCCCGTCGAAGGCGTGCGGGTCCCGCCACACCGACAGGAAGGCGTCCTGCAGCACGTCCTCGGCGAGGACGTCGTCCCCGATCACCCGGCGGGCGAGCGCGAACGCCGGCCGCCGGAAGCGGTCGTAGAGGTCCTCCACCGCCGACCGGTCGCCGGCGCGGAGCCGGGACACGATCCCGGCGTCACCCTGGTCGTCGCCGGGACGGCGCACGGGACGGGTCACGGCTCCCATCGTCACACGAGGCCTTCGTCACGGGGGGCCCGATCGGTTCGCCGCGATCCCGGCACCGGACCCGGGCCGGACGCCGGACCGCGACACGCCCGGGAGTCACCCGCGCGCAACCTGTCACCGACTCGGTCGTTGCCCGGACATGGCGAGCCGTTCCACCCCCGTGCACACCGTCCCCACCACCTTCCACCTGGTCGGGCCGAACTCCTGGACCGAGGTGCCGGCGAGCCTCGTCTACGCGGTGTCCGACCCCTACGCCGTCCGCATCGCCTTCGGCGACCGCGGCGCGGACGACGGCATCTCCTGGCTGCTGGCCCGGGACCTGCTGCGGGCGGGCCTGGACCGCCCCGCCGGGGACGGCGACGTGCGGCTGTGGCCGGCGCGGACGACGGGCGACGTCCTGTTCCTGCACCTGCGGGCCCCCTCGGGGGAGGCGCTGTTCGAGTGCTCCCGCAGCGCGGTGGCGGCGTTCCTGCGCCAGACCGAGCAGCTGGTGCCGCTGGGGGACGAGGCGTCGCTGCTGCGGGTGGACGACGAGCTGGCGGTCCTGCTGTCCGGCGGCGGGAGCGATCCCGGGGCCCGCTGAACCCCCGGGGGACCCCCCCTAAGAGTGCCTCCGGGAGCCGTGTAATGTTCTCCCTGCAACGCGGACGTGGCTCAGTTGGTAGAGCATCACCTTGCCAAGGTGAGGGTCGCGGGTTCGAATCCCGTCGTCCGCTCGGAACCTCGGGCGCTGGTCGCACGACCAGCGCCCGTGTGTGCGGTGGAGTGGCCGAGAGGCGAGGCAACGGCCTGCAAAGCCGTCTACACGGGTTCAAATCCCGTCTCCACCTCGTCTCGCTCGCGAGAGCGGTGGAGCGGGCCGGTCGCGAGACCGGAGCCCGGGCGATTAGCGCAGTGGTAGCGCGCTTCCCTGACACGGAAGAGGTCACTGGTTCGAACCCAGTATCGCCCACCAGCACGAGAGGCCCCGACCGGCAGGTCGGGGCCTCTCGTCGTCTCGGGGCCCCTCGTCGTCTCGGGCCCTCTCGCCGCCCTCGGGGGCTAGCCGAGCCGCGGCGCCACGTGCTCGACCCAGAAGCGGTCGACCTGCGCGGCGAGCTGCTCGGGGGTCCCGCTGTTGTCCAGCACGACGTCGGCCACCGCGCGGCGCTGCTCGTCGGTGGCCTGGACGGCGATCCGGGCGCGGGCGTCGTCCTCGGTCATCCCCCGCTGCACCAGCCGGGCGAGCCGCGTGTCGAGGTCGGTCTCGACGACGAGGACGAGGTCGTGGGCGCGCCCGGCGGCGCCGTCACGGTCCTCGGCGCCGCGCGCCCCGTCCGCCGCCCGGGCGGACTCCACGAGCAGCGGGATGTCGTGCACCACCACGCCGTCGTCGGGCACGCGGGCGGCCAGCTCGGCGGCACGGTCGCGCACCAGCGGGTGCACGATCGCGTTGAGCCGCTCCCGGGCCGCGGGGTCGGCGAAGACGACCGCGCCGAGCGCCGGCCGGTCGAGGGCCCCGTCGCCGGTGAGGACGTCGTCGCCGAACGCCGCGACCACCGCGGCCAGACCGGGGCTGCCCGGCTCGACGACCTCGCGGGCGATGGCGTCGGCGTCCACGACCACCGCCCCGTGCTCGGCCAGCAGCCGCGACACGGTGCTCTTGCCCGATCCGATCCCGCCGGTCAACCCGATGTTCAGCACGCACGGACAGTAGCCAGCGCGCCGATGTCCATCACGGACAGGTAACACGCACCCGTCCTGTCCGGCGCGTCGCAGCAGTCACACGCGTCACGCCTCATAACGTCCGCCCCGGCGATCTTCCCCGCCGAGAGAGGCAGAACCGAGATGTCGCGTCCCACGCAGGTCACCGTCCCGACCCCCGCCGCGGGTTCCCGCGGCCGGCACCGGCTCGACCGTCCCGCCGGCGTCCGCGCCGCGGACCTGCCCGGCGTCCGCGACCGGCTGGCCCGGCGTGAGGGCGAGCTCCGGCCGCGCAACGCCTTCCTGCGGTGGCTGACCACGAGCGCCCCGGCGGGCCGCCACACCTGGTCCTTCCTCGCCGGCGCCGGCGGCCGCCCCCGGACCGCGTTCGCGATCATCCTCAGCCTCTGACGCCCGGCCGCCCTCCCGCGCCCGCGCGCGACCGGGCGGCCCTCCGGCAGCCGCCGTCGCAAGGCGCCAGCCGCTCCCCCGCAGCGACGTGCCGGGCGGCGGGCCACGGGCCCTGCGGCCCTACGCGGGCCCTGATCGACGTCGACCAGCGCGCCCTGCCCCCGATCGACGCCGGACGGCGCGCGGGGCCGGGCCCCGCACCGGCCCCGGGGCCGGCCGACCTCTCGGGCCACGCCTCCGCCGGCAGGACCGACACGGCCCCAGCGCCCACCCGGGGACGCGACCGGGCGTTCCCGCCCCGCCCACGGTCCCCGCCACGTCGGCCGGCGGTCCCCCGGCGGTCCCCCGGTCCCGGCGGGCTCCCCCACGACAGCACGGAGGCCCAGGACCTGGTGGTCCTGGGCCTCCGTGGTCGACCGGTCAGCTCACCGCTGCCCGATCAGCACTGCTGTGCGGTCACTCCCCGCCGGCGAGCTTGGCCCGCAGCGCGGCGAGCGCCTCGTCGCTGGCCAGGGTGCCACCCGAGGTGTCGGACGCGACGGCGTCCCCACCCGAGGAGTAGTTCCCACCCGCGGCGGCCTCGGCGTCGGCCTCCTTGGCAGCGGCGATCTGCTTGCGGTGCGCCTCGTACCGGGCCTGGGCCTCGGCGTACTGCCGCTCCCAGGTCTCGCGGGCCTCGTCGTAGCCCTCGAGCCACTCGCCGGTCTCCGGGTCGAAGCCCTCGGGGTAGATGTAGTTGCCCTGCTCGTCGTAGGACGCGGCCATGCCGTAGGCAGCCGGGTCGAACACGTCCTCGTCGCCGATGACGCCCTCGTTGGCCTGCTTGAGCGACAGCGAGATGCGGCGGCGGTCCAGGTCGATGTCGATGACCTTGACGAGGATCTCGTCGCCGACCTGCACGACCTGCTCCGGGATCTCCACGTGGCGCTCGGCCAGCTCGGAGATGTGGACCAGACCCTCGATGCCCTCGTCGACGCGGACGAACGCACCGAAGGGCACCAGCTTGGTGACCTTGCCGGGCACGACCTGGCCGATCTGGTGCGTGCGGGCGAACTGACGCCACGGGTCCTCCTGCGTCGCCTTCAGCGACAGGGAGACCCGCTCGCGGTCCAGGTCGACGTCGAGGACCTCGACGGTGACCTCCTGGCCCACCTCGACGACCTCGGAGGGGTGGTCGATGTGCTTCCAGGACAGCTCGGAGACGTGCACCAGGCCGTCGACGCCACCCAGGTCCACGAAGGCACCGAAGTTGACGATCGAGGAGACGACGCCGGTCCGGACCTGGCCCTTGGCGAGCTTGTTGAGGAACTCGCTGCGGACCTCGGACTGCGTCTGCTCCAGCCACTGGCGACGGGAGAGCACGACGTTGTTGCGGTTCTTGTCGAGCTCGATGATCTTCGCCTCGAGCTCGCGGCCCACGTAGGGCTGCAGGTCGCGGACGCGGCGCATCTCGACCAGCGAGGCGGGGAGGAACCCGCGCAGGCCGATGTCGAGGATGAGACCGCCCTTGACGACCTCGATGACGGTGCCGGTGACGACCTCGTCGGCTTCCTTCTTCGCCTCGATCGTGCCCCAGGCGCGCTCGTACTGGGCGCGCTTCTTGGACAGGATCAGGCGGCCTTCCTTGTCCTCCTTCTGGAGGACGAGGGCTTCCACCTCGTCGCCGACCTTGACGACCTCGTTGGGGTCGACGTCGTGCTTGATGGACAGCTCGCGCGAGGGGATGACGCCCTCGGTCTTGTAGCCGATGTCCAGCAGCACCTCGTCCCGGTCCACCTTGACGATGACGCCCTCGACGATGTCGCCATCGTTGAAGTACTTGATCGTCTGGTCGATGGCGGCGAGGAAGTCCTCGGCGCTACCGATGTCGTTGATGGCGACCTGGGGGGTGCTGGAAGGACGGACCTGGGTGGAGGTCATGTGGTTGGTTGCTCCGGACGGGGGATGCGTAGGGACAGGGCGTCCCGCGGCCGGGTGACCGCGGGAGCGGGGAGAGCCGGCGCGCGCTGGCTCTCGGGAAGGGCAGGACCCCCGACGAGGGACAGCGTTGACAGACCTCTGGCGCCCTCCCATGGTACGGAGCCCAGGGCCCTCGGGTCCACCGGGGTCCGGGACCGGTTCCCCGCCCCGGCGTGTCACGCTCCGCCGGTGACCAGCCTCCCCCTCGGCCCCGACGGCTACCCGGCCGCCGGCGGTGTCGCCCGCCGTCCCGCCGGTGAGGCCGAGTCCGTGCGCGCGAACCGTCGCTGGTGGGACGTCGCCGCCCCGGCGTATCTGGCCGAGCACGGCGCCGACCTCGGCGACGTCGACTTCCTCTGGTGCCCGGAGGGGCTGCGCGAGGCCGACGCGCACCTCCTCGGGGACGTCGCCGGCCGCCGCGTGCTGGAGGTCGGCTGCGGGTCCGCGCCGTGCGCGCGGTGGCTGCGGCAGGCCGGGGCGGAGGTGGTGGCCCTGGACCTGTCGGGCGGCATGCTCGCCCGGGCCGCGGCCCTGAACCGGGCCACGGGCGTGCCGGTGCCGCTGCTGCAGGCCGACGTCGGCGCGCTCCCCCTGCGCGACGCCTCGGTGGACGTCGCGTGCTCCGCGTTCGGCGGGCTGCCCTTCGTCGCCGACGTCGAGGGGGCACTGCGCGAGGTCGCGCGGGTGCTGCGTCCCGGCGGGCGGTTCGTGGCCTCGGTGAACCACCCGCTGCGCTGGCCGCTGCCGGACTCCCCCGACCCGGCCGACCTGACCGTGACGTCGTCCTACTTCGACCGCACCCCCTACGTCGAGACGGACGACGCCGGGCGGGCCACCTACGTCGAGCACCACCGCACGGTCGGTGACTGGGTGCGGGCGGTCGTCGGGGCGGGGCTGGTCCTGGAGGACCTGGTCGAGCCGGAGTGGACGCCGGGCCGCACGCAGGAGTGGGGGCAGTGGTCCCCCGCCCGCGGCGCGCTCGTGCCCGGGACCCTCGTCCTGGTCGCCCACCGCGCCTGACCGCTCCGCACCGCTCCCGCGCCCGACCGCCATCGCCGGACGCCGCGGGTGCCCGGCCACGGGTGATGTGCGGTCAGGGCGCGTTCCGCCCCACGGAACGCGCCCTGACCGCACATCACCCGGACCCTCGACCTCAGCTGGAGGCTGTCGAGCGGGGTCGTGCCGGGCCGTCGTGCGGTTCCCGCACCGTCGCCAGCGCCCGGGAGCGGGACCCTCGACCTCGGGTGGAGGGTGCGGCCGACTCGGCTCCGCCGCGCACCGGCTCAGTGGGCCGCGGCGTCCCAGCTGGACCCGAAGCCGACCGAGACCTCCAGCGGCACCGAGAGCTCCGCCGCGCCGGCCATCTCCCGGCGGACCAGGGCCTCCAGCGCCTCCCGCTCCCCCGGCGCCACCTCGAGCACGAGCTCGTCGTGCACCTGCAGCAGCATCCGCGACGTCAGCCCCTCGGCGGCGATCGCCTTCTCGACGTTGAGCATGGCCACCTTGATGACGTCGGCGGCCGAGCCCTGGATGGGGGCGTTGAGGGCCATCCGCTCGGCCATCTGCCGGCGCTGCCCGTTGTCGCTGGTCAGATCGGGCAGGTAGCGGCGCCGGCCGAGCGTGGTCTCGGTGTAGCCGGTCTTGCGGGCGTCGTCCACCACGGTGTCGAGGTAGTCGCGGATCCCGCCGAACCGCTCGAAGTAGGCGTTCATCTGCTCGCGCGCCTCCTCCACGGAGATGCGCAGCTGGCCGGACAACCCGTAGGCGCTCAGCCCGTAGGCCAGCCCGTAGCTCATCGCCTTGATGCGGCGGCGCATCTCGGGGTCGACCTGGTCGATCGGGATGTCGAAGGCCCGGGACGCCACGAACGAGTGCAGGTCCTCCCCCGACGTGAAGGCCTCGATCAGCCCCTCGTCGCCGGAGAGGTGGGCCATGATCCGCATCTCGATCTGGCTGTAGTCGGCGGTCATCAGCGACTCGAAGCCCGCACCGACCACGAACGCCTGCCGGATGCGGCGCCCCTCGGCGGTGCGGATCGGGATGTTCTGCAGGTTCGGGTCGGTCGAGGAGAGCCGGCCGGTCGCCGCGATCGTCTGCTGGAACGTCGTGTGGATGCGACCGCCGTCGTCGACCATCGGGATGAGCCCGTCGATGACCGTGCGCAGCCGGGTCACGTCGCGGTGGCGCAGCAGGTGCTCGAGGAACGGGTGCCCGGTGGTGGCCAGCAGCGACGTCAGCGCGTCGGCGTCGGTCGTGTAGCCGGACTTGATCTTCTTCGTCTTGGGCAGCCCCAGCTCGTCGAAGAGCACCGCCTGCAGCTGCTTGGGCGAGCCCAGGTTCACCTCGTGCCCGATGACCGCGTAGCACTCGGCGGCCGCGGCGGCGACGCCGTCGGCGAACTCCCGCTGCAGCTCGTGCAGGAAGTCCAGGTCGGCGGCGATGCCCCGGAACTCCATCGCGGCCAGCACGCGGGTCAGCGGCAGCTCGATCCCGCCGAGCAGCCCGTCGCCGCCACGCTGCCCGAGCAGCTGCTCCAACGCGTCGGACAGGTCGTTGACCGCCACGGCCTTGAGCACGTCGGCGTGCGCGGCCTCGGCGGCGAGGTCGGCCTCGCTGGGGCCCATCCCGTCGAGGGTGAGCTGCCCCTCCGGCGCGGCCGAGTCCTTGAGCTCGCGGCGCAGGTAGCGGACGGCGAGGTCGCCGAGGTCGAACGAGCGCTGCCCCGGGTTGGTCAGGTAGGCGGCCAGCGCCGTGTCGCTGACCAGGCCCTGCACCTCCCAGCCGCGCGACCACACCGCGAGCAGCGGGCCCTTCACGTCGTGGGCGACCTTGGGCCGCGCGGGGTCGGCGAGCCACGCGGCCAGGGCCTGCTCGTCGGCCGCGTCGAGCGCCGGCCCGACGTCGACGAAGGTCGCGTGGTCGTCGCCGGCCGACAGGGCCAGGCCGGTCAGCTCCCCGGTGCCGCGGCCCCACGTGCCGCGGAAGACCAGACCGGTCCGGCCGGTGGCGTGCGCGTCCAGCCAGGCGCCGAGGCCGCCGGGCTCCACGACGTCCTCGGTGACGTCGAAGCCACCCTCGACCTCGGGCTCGGCACTGGTCAGGGTGGCGAACAACCGGTCGCGCAGCACGCGGAACTGCAGGTTGTCGAAGAGCGTGTGCACCTCGTTGCGGTCCCAGGCCTGGACGGCGAGGTCGCCGGGGCCGACCTCGAGGGGCACCCGCCGGTCGAGCTCGGTCAGCCGCCGGTTCTGCAGCACCGAGGAGAGGTGCTCGCGCAGCTTCTCCCCCACCTTGCCCCGGACGGTGTCGACCTGGTCGACCAGGGCGTCGAGGGAGCCGTACTCGCGCACCCACTTGGCGGCGGTCTTCTCCCCCACGCTCGGGATGCTCGGCAGGTTGTCGCTGGGGTCGCCGCGCAGCGCGGCGAAGTCGGGGTACTGCGTCGGGGTCAGGCCGTACTTGGCCTCGACCTCCTCCGGCGTGAAGCGGGTGAGGTCGGAGACCCCCTTGCGCGGGTACAGCACGGTGACGTGCTCGTTCACCAGCTGCAGGGCGTCCCGGTCCCCGGTGCAGATCAGCACGTCCATGCCCGCCTCGACGGCCTGGACGGTGAGGGTCGCGATGACGTCGTCGGCCTCGTAGTTCTCCGCGGTGACCGCCGGGACGTGCAGCGCGGCCAGCACCTCCTGGATCAGGCTGACCTGGCCACGGAAGTCCGTCGGGCTCTCCGACCGGTTGGCCTTGTACTCCGCGTAGATCTCGCTGCGGAAGGTCCTGCGGCCGACGTCGAAGGCCACCGCGAGGTGGCTGGGCTGCTCGTCGCGCAGCACGTTGATGAGCATCGACGTGAAGCCGTAGACGGCGTTGGTCGGCTGGCCCGTGGTCGTCGAGAAGTTCTCGACCGGCAGCGCGAAGAACGCCCGGTAGGCCAGCGAGTGCCCGTCCAGCAGCAGCAGGCGCGGACGCGGGCCGCCCGGGGTCGAGGGGGCGGCGGGCGCGGAGGTGGTGACCGGTGCGGACATCGCCCGCGATCCTAGGCGGGGGCACCGACGGTCCGGGCCGCGAGCGGGACCCCGCCCGCGTGGCTAGCGTGCAGGCGTGACGATCACCGCCCCGCCCGAGTGGCTCCCCGCCGGCCGGCTCAGCCCGCTGGACGAGAAGCTCGGCATCCGCATCACCGACTACGACCCCGACCACGTCGTCGCCACGATGCCCGTGGCCGGCAACGAGCAGCCGTTCGGGCTCCTGCACGGTGGGGCGACCTGCTCGCTGGTCGAGACCGTCGGCTCGTGGGCCGGTGCCCTGCACGCCGGGCCCGACCGGCAGGTGGTCGGCGTGGAGCTCAACGCCAGCTACCTGCGCGCCGCGACGTCGGGCACCGTGACCGCCGTGGCCACCCCGGTGCGCCGCGGGCGCAGCCTGTCGACGTTCCTCGTGGAGGTCACCGACGACACCGGCCGGGTGACCGCCACCGCCCGGCTCACCTGCATGACGCTGGACCGCTGACCCGTGCCGCGACACCGCACGGGGGACGTCGCGTCACCCGGGAGGGCCGGGCGGGTCGCGGAACGGTCACAGGTCGAGACGTACCGATGGGGCGTGCGTCACACCTGCGTTACGTTCCGGGCTCCACTCACACGCAGGGAGCACGCGTGACCCACGCGCACGACCGCGCTCGCCGGGACCTCCGGCCGGCGCCCTCCCCCTCCGCGGGGCAGCCCGGCAGCCGCCGGCCCCCCGCCGGTCGCCGCGCCCTCGGGAGGCTGTTGCTGCTCGCCGTCGCCGGCCTGGCGCTCGCCCTGCTGACGCCGGGCGTGGCGTCGGCCGCCGGCGAGCAGGTCCGCGGGACGCTGACCACCAGCGCCACCGGGCCGATCGAGGGCGTCACCGTCACGGTCGAGACCCCCGACGGCCAGCCGGTCGGCGAGGCGGAGAGCGACGAGCGGGGACGCTTCTCGGTGCCCGTGCCGGCGCCGGGTGAGTACGTGGTCACCCTCGACACCGACGCGCTGCCCGACAACGTCACCGTCGGCGCCGCCGGCGACACCCGGACCGTCACCGTCGAGCTCAACGGCCGCGAGCCGGTCAACTTCGCGCTGTCCGACGGCGAGCGGGGCGGGGGCAGCGGCCGCATCGAGGCCGTCCAGCTGCTGGTCGACGGGCTGCGCTTCGGCCTGCTGATCGCGATCAGCGCCGTCGGCCTCTCCCTGATCTTCGGGACGACGGGCCTGACGAACTTCGCCCACGGCGAGCTCGTCACCCTCGGCGCGGTCGTCGCCTTCTTCCTCAACGCCGACGCCGGCATCCCGCTGATCGCCGCCGCGGCCATCGCGGTCGTCGTGGGCGGGGTCATCGGGGCGCTCAACGAGCTCGTCCTGTGGCGGCCGCTGCGTCGCCGGGGCACCGGGCTGGTGGCCGCGCTCGTGGTGTCGATCGGGCTGTCGCTGGCCGCCCGCTACCTCATCCAGGCCATCTACGGCGGCCGGTCGAACCCCTACGTGGACTACCAGTCGCAGCGCGCCCGCGACTACGGCGCCTTCGCGCTCACCGACCGGGACCTCTACTCGATCATCATCTCGCTCGTCGTCCTGGTCGGTGTCGCGCTCATGCTCCAGCGCAGCCGGATCGGCAAGGCGATGCGCGCCGTCGCCGACAACCGGGACCTCGCCGCGTCCTCCGGGATCGACGTCAACCGCGTGATCCTCGTCGTCTGGGTCATGGGTGCCGCCCTCGCCGCGCTCGGCGGCGTCCTGCTCGGCCTGTCGGACCAGGTGCAGTGGGACATGGGCTTCCGCCTGCTGCTGCTGATGTTCGCCGGCGTCACCCTCGGTGGCCTGGGCACCGCCTACGGCGCCCTCCTCGGCAGCGTCATCGTCGGCGTCTTCGTGCAGATGTCCACGCTCGTCATCCGCGACGACATGAAGTACGTCGGAGGGCTGCTGCTCTTGATCCTCATCCTCGTCGTCCGGCCCCAGGGCATCCTGGGCAGCCGCGCCCGGATCGGCTGACCGGCATGGGAGAGCTGCTCGACGCCCTGGTGCTGGGCATCCGCGCGATGTTCGCCTACCAGGCGGTCTTCTTCGCCCTGCTGGCGATCGGGCTGAACCTGCACTTCGGGTACACCGGCCTGCTCAACTTCGGCCAGATCGCCTTCGCGATGCTCGGCGGCTACGGCATCGCCATCTCCGTCTACCAGTGGGACCTGCCCTGGGGGGCCGGGGTCGCCATCGGGCTGGGCGCGGCCGTCATCCTGGCGCTGCTGCTCGGGGTGCCCACGCTGCGCCTGCGCGCCGACTACCTGGCGATCGTGACGATCGCCGCCGCCGAGGCGCTGCGCCTGCTCTTCCGGTCCGTCTCGGCCACCGAGGTGACGGGCAGCACGACGGGGCTGTACGACTTCAACGGCGGCTTCATCTCCCTCGCCCCCTGGGAGACCGGGCGCCGCTACGAGATCCTCGGGACCCGCTGGAGCGGCGGTGAGCTCTGGGTCATCACCGTCGGCTGGACGCTGGTCCTGCTCGGCTCGCTGCTGGTCTGGGCGCTCGTGCGCAGCCCCTGGGGCCGCGTCCTGCGCGCCGTCCGCGAGGACGAGGACGCCGCCCGCGCCCTGGGCAAGAACGTGTACGCGTTCAAGATGCAGTCGCTCGTCCTCGGCGGCATGTTCGGCGCCCTCGGCGGCATGGTCTACGCGATGGGCACCAGCGCGGTGAACCCCGACCAGTACCAGAACGCCAACACGTTCCTCGCCTACGGTGCGCTGATCCTCGGGGGCGCCGGGCGGGTGGCCGGTCCGATCATCGGGGCGATGCTGCTGTGGTTCATCATCGCGTTCTCCGACAGCGCCCTGGCCGCGCTGGTCGACGGCCACACCTTCTTCGGGCTGTTCGAGTGGAGCGACATCCTGTCGTCCACCGACATCGCGTTCATCCGGTTCATCATCATCGGACTGGGCCTGATGCTGCTCATGATCTTCCGGCCCCAGGGCATCCTGGGTGACCGCCGAGAGGTGATGCTCGATGCCCGCTGACCAGCCGCACGGCGCCACGGCCGCCTCGGCGTCCGCGTCCTCGTCGTCCGCCTCGTCGCCCGGGGCGGGCGCGCCCCCCCGGCTGGCCCGGGCCGCCCTGCGGGACGTGCCGTGGGAGGTCGGGGTCGCCAAGCCCGACCCGGCGATCGTGGTCGACGGGGTCACCCGCACGTTCGGTGGCCTGACCGCGGTGTCGGTCGACCACCTGGAGGTCCAGCGCGGCGGCATCACCGGCCTGATCGGCCCCAACGGCGCCGGCAAGACGACGCTGTTCAACCTGCTGACCGGCTTCGACCAACCCAACTCCGGCACCTGGTCCTTCGACGGGCGATCGCTGGGCCGGCTCGCGCCGCACCAGGTCGCCCGGCTGGGCGTCGTCCGCACCTTCCAGCTGACCAAGGCCCTGTCCCGGCTCACCGTGCTGCAGAACATGCTGCTCGGCGCCCAGGGCCAGCGCGGCGAGGGCTTCTTCCGCTCCCTGGTCCCCGGGATGTGGCGTAAGCAGGAGCAGGCGAACACCGCGAAGGCGCTCGAGCTGCTGGCGCGGTTCAAGCTGGACGCCAAGAAGGACGACTTCGCCGGGACCCTGTCCGGTGGTCAGCGCAAGCTGCTGGAGATGGCGCGCGCGCTGATGAGCGACCCGAAGGTCGTCATGCTCGACGAGCCGATGGCCGGGGTGAACCCCGCGCTGACGCAGAGCCTGCTGGGCCACGTGAAGGACCTGCGGGAGCAGGGCATGACGGTGATCTTCGTCGAGCACGACATGGACGTCGTCCGCGACATCAGCGACTGGGTCGTGGTGATGGCCGCCGGCCGGGTGATCGCCGAGGGGCCACCCGAGTCGATCAGCCAGAACCAGGCCGTCGTCGACGCCTACCTGGGCGCCCACCACGACGCCCCGCTGACCGTCGAGGAGGAGGACCGGGTGCTCGCCGAGGCCGAGGCGTCCATCGCGCGCGAGGAGGGCACCTCCGGTGAGGTGCTGAGCTCGGAGACGACCGACCGCGAGGGGCCCCGGCGATGAGCGAGCCACTGTTCGAGGTCGACGAGTCCGGTGAGGAAGTCACCCGCGCCGACGAGGCCGCGGCCGGCACCGCCGAGCTGTCCCCCGCGGAGCGGGCGGCCACCCGCGAGGAGCACGTGCGGCTCGCCGAGGGGGCGCTGGTGCGGGCCGACGACCTGGTCGCCGGCTACGTCCCGGGCGTCAACATCCTGCGCGGCGCGGACTTCTACCTGCAGGAGGGCGAGCTCGTCGGCATCATCGGCCCGAACGGGGCGGGGAAGTCGACGCTGCTCAAGACGCTGTTCGGGCTCATCCCCGTCCGCTCGGGGACGGTGACGCTGCGCGGGGAGGACATCACCTCCGCGCCGGCCCACCGCCTGGTCTCCCTCGGCGTCGGCTACGTGCCGCAGAACAACAACGTGTTCCCCTCGCTCACCATCGAGGAGAACATGCAGATGGGCGTCTACCTGCGGCCCAAGACCTTCGCCGAGCGCTTCGACTACGTCGTCGACCTGTTCCCGCTGCTCGGCGAGCGACGCAAGGGCAAGGCGGGCGCGCTGTCCGGCGGGGAACGGCAGATGGTCGCCATGGGCCGCGCGCTGATGATGTCGCCCAGCGTGCTGCTGCTCGACGAGCCCTCGGCCGGCCTCTCCCCCGCCTACCAGGACGAGGTGTTCATCCGCTGCCGGCGGATCAACGCCACCGGCGTCTCGATCATCATGGTCGAGCAGAACGCCCGCCGCTGCCTGCAGATCTGCGACCGCGGCTACGTCCTGGACCAGGGCCGCAACGCCTACACCGACACGGGCCGGTCGCTCATGAACGACCCGAAGGTGATCGAGCTCTACCTCGGGACGCTCGCGAAGACCCACTGAACGCCGCACCTCTCGGGCCCGCGCTGCAGGGTCCGTCCCCGGGCGCCGCTCTCCCCCACGACCGGGGAGGCCGGCGCCCGGGGCCGTCCCGGGGCCCCCGCGCCGCGCCTTCCCCCGACCGCGCCTTCCCCGCACCGCACACGGCACAGGGGGGGGGGGGGGGGGGGGGGGGGGGGGGGGGGGGGGGGGGGGGGGGGGGGGGGGGGGGGGGGGGGGGGGGGGGGGGGGGGG
>NZ_JBJGZP010000035.1:0-31557 GCF_054050555.1 Blastococcus sp. SYSU D00695
GGGCCCGGTCCCCTCGCGGGGGCCGGGCCCGCGGCCGTCTCAGCCGCCGAGGTCGGCGCAGCCCGCCTCGTGCGGCAGCAGCGGGCGGAACGACAACGCCCAGCGCGAGCCGTCGGCGGCCACCCACGGGGTCCGCGCGTTGGCGCCGGCCGCGGCCGCCAGCACGGCGGAGGTGTCCGCGCCGGTCACCGTCAGGCACGACAGGTCCAGGGCCGGCGCCATCGGCTCGCCGGGCAGCGCCGGCCCGGGCCACGCGACGTCGGGCTGGGCGAGCTCCGGCTCGGCCTCGTCGTCCACGGGCGTCCACGGCCGGGCGACGACGGCGAGGGCCTCGGGCACGTAGGGCTCGGTCGCGGAGGTCGCCGTGCCGGTCAGGGCGTCGAGCAGCCCGGTCAGCGCCGCGCGGGCCTCGCGCTGGACGGGGGTCAGCTCCCCGTCGATGCCGGCCGCCTCGGTGAGCGCGTACGCCTCCCGCACGTGGGTGCCCTCGGCGGTCACGAGCGTGAACCGGGTCGAGGTGGCGTCGGCGACGGGCGGGGAGCCGAGGTCCCCGGTCTCCGCGACGCCCGCGGCCAGCGCCCGCTCGACCAGGTCCCGCACCGTGGCCTCGTCGACCCGCGCGACCTGCACGTTGGGCAGCGCCGGCCCTGGGTAGATGGCGACGACCGGGCCGTCGGACAGCACCCGGCCGTCGGAGTAGACGCTGACCACCGGCAGCCGGCTGGCCAGCATCTCCGGCGTCACGAAGCCGCCGACGTGGGCCACCTGCAGCACCAGCCCGTCGGGGAGGTCCGCGGCCGGCGCGGGCGGCGCCGCCTCGCCGCCGTCCGGGCGCTCGGCGCACGAGCACAGCAGCACCAGGGCCAGCGCGGCGACCGCGCCGCGCAGGGAGGTCCGCGTCACGCCGGGAGGACGACCGGAGGGGAGGGGCGGTTCCCGGCCCGTCCCACGCGCCCCGTCCCGCCCCCCGGTACCGTCGCTCCCCGTGCGCCTGGTCATCGCCCGCTGCTCGGTCGACTACATCGGCCGGCTCACCGCCCACCTGCCGATGGCGAACCGGCTGCTGCTGGTCAAGGCCGACGGGTCGGTGTCCGTGCACGCCGACGACCGGGCCTACAAGCCGCTGAACTGGATGACCCCGCCGTGCTCGCTGCGCGAGGAGCTGACCGACGGCTCGGGCACCTGGACGGTCACCAACAAGGCCGGTGAGCAGCTGGTCATCACGATCGAGTCCGTCGAGCACGACTCCTCCCACGAGCTGGGCGTCGACCCGGGCCTGCAGAAGGACGGCGTGGAGGCCGAGCTGCAGCGCCTGCTGGCCCTGCACGTCGACACCTTTGGCGCGGGCTGGTCACTGGTGCGCCGCGAGTACCCGACCGCGATCGGGCCGGTGGACCTGCTGTGCCGCGACGCGTCGGGCACCACGGTCGCCGTGGAGATCAAGCGCCGCGGCGAGATCGACGGCGTCGAGCAGCTGACCCGCTACCTGGAGCTGCTCAACCGGGACCCGCTGCTGGCGCCGGTGAAGGGCGTCTTCGCCGCGCAGGAGATCAAGCCCCAGGCGCGGGTGCTCGCCGCCGACCGCGGCATCGACTGCGTGACCGTCGACTACGCCGTCCTCAAGGGGACCGACGACCCCTCGCAGCGCCTGTTCTGACCGACGCCGGGGCGCCCGCCCGCCGGTCCCGACGCCCGGCCGGTGATCCGGTGACCGGTGCCCGCGCCGCGAGTGGGACACTCGCGCGGATCATCGATCGGGAGGAGTTGGCAGCGTGGCCAGAGAACTGACCGAGGTCGGCGTCGTCGGCCTGGGCACCATGGGTGCCGGCATCAGCGAGGTGCTCGCGCGCGCGGGCCTGTCGGTGACGGCGGTGGACGTCGACGACGAGGCACTCGCCCGCGGGCGGGCGCACATCGAGCAGTCCACCGAGCGGGCGGTCAGCCGCGGCAAGCTCGAGGCCGCCGACCGGGACGCCGTCCTGGGCCGGATCCGGTTCACCACCTCGCTGGAGGACCTGGCCGAGGCGGAGCTGGTCATCGAGGCCGTGCCCGAGCGCATGGAGCTCAAGACCGAGATCTTCGGCAAGCTCGACGCGATCTGCCCGCCGGACACGATCCTGGCGACGAACACCTCCAGCCTCTCGGTCACCGAGCTGTCGGTCGCGACCGCCCGGCCGAGCCGGGTCATCGGCATGCACTTCTTCAACCCGGCGCCGGTCATGAAGCTGGTCGAGGTCGTGCGCACCGTCGTCACCGAGCCCTCGGTCGTGGAGGACGTCGAGGCGCTCGCGACCCGCCTGGGCAAGGTCGACGTGACGATCGGCGACCGCGCCGGCTTCATCGCCAACGCGCTGCTGTTCGGCTACCTCAACCACGCGGTGTCGATGTACGAGAACCGCTACGCCTCGCGCGAGGACATCGACGCGGCCATGCGGCTGGGCTGCGGCCTGCCGATGGGCCCGCTCGCGCTCATGGACCTCATCGGCATCGACACCGCCTACGAGATCCTCGACACGATGTACAAGCAGTCGCGCAACCGGCTGCACGCGCCGAGCCCGATCATCAAGCAGATGATGACCGCGGGGCTGCTGGGCCGGAAGACCGGCCGCGGCTTCTACTCCTACGCCCAGCGGGACTCCGCCGAGGTCGTCGCCGACGCGCTGACCCCCACCCCGGGCGGTGCCAGCGAGGGCGCGCGCCCGGTGCAGCTCGTCGGTGTCATCGGCTCGGGCACCATGGCCACCGGCATCATCGAGGTCGTCGCCAAGGGCGGCTACGACGTGCTCTTCCACGCCCGGTCGGCGGAGAAGGTCGAGGCCGTGGTGGCGGCGCTGACCAAGTCGCTGGAGAAGCAGGTCCAGCGCGGCCGCCTGGACGAGGCCGGCCGCGACGAGGTGCTGGCCCGGGTGCGCGGCACCACGACCCTCGACGACATGGCCGACCGCGACCTCGTCATCGAGGCCGTCATCGAGTCGCTGCCGGTCAAGGAGGCGCTGTTCGCCGCCCTGGGCGAGATCGCCAAGCCCGGTGCGGTGCTCGCCACCACCACCTCCAGCCTGCCGGTCATCGAGTGCGCCAAGGCCAGTGGCCGCCCGGCCGACGTCGTCGGCATGCACTTCTTCAACCCGGCGCAGGTCATGAAGCTGGTCGAGGTGGTCTCCACCATCTCCACGGCGCCGGACGTGGCCGCCACGGTGCACGCGGTCTCCGCGCGGCTGAAGAAGCACGCGGTCTCGTGCACCGACCGGGCGGGCTTCATCGTCAACGCGCTGCTGTTCCCCTACCTCAACGACGCGGTGAAGATGCTCGAGGCGCACTACGCGACCTCGGACGACATCGACGCGGCCATGAAGGTCGGCTGCGGCTACCCGATGGGGCCCTTCGAGCTGCTGGACGTCGTCGGGCTCGACGTGTCGCTGGCGATCGAGCGGGAGCTGTACACCGAGTTCCGCGAGCCGGGCTTCGCCCCGGCCCCGCTGCTGGAGCACCTGGTCACCGCCGGTTACCTCGGCCGCAAGACGGGCCGCGGCTTCCGCGACTACGCCCGCCGCTGACCCCGTGCCCCGACGGCGCGCACGGGCCGGGTCGCCTCCTCCGCGGAGCGGCCCGGCCCGTCGCGCCGAACGGGTGGAGGAGGGGCCGGACGGCGACTGGGTGGTCCGGTCGCTGACCGGCGCGGCCAGCACGAAGAGCTACCGCTGCCCGGGCTGCGACCAGGAGATCCGGCCGGGGACGCCGCACCTGGTCACCTGGGCGGCCTACGCCCGCGACTCCGACCTGGAGCCGTGGGACACCGACTCCGCCGCCGACACCCGGCGGCACTGGCACGCCGCCTGCTGGCGGGCCCGCGACCGCCGTCGCTGACCCGGGGCCCCGCCGCCGCCCGCGACGGTGCCCCGGGCTCACGTCACCAGCCGGGCGAAGACGACGACGTTGTCCCGGTAGCTGCGCGCGGCGCGGTCGAAGTCGCCGCCGCAGGTGATCAGCCGCAGCTGGGCGTCGGGCGTCGGCCCGTAGACCTCCGCGGTCGGGAACGCGTCCTTCCGGTGCCGCTCGACGCGGGTGACGGCGAACCGCGCCGTCGTCCCGTCGGCCCGGTCCACGAGCACCTCGTCCCCGGCGGCCAGGTCCCGCAGCCGCCAGAAGACCGCCGGCCCCCGGGTCGAGTCCACGTGCCCCGCCAGCACCGCCGGGCCGATCCCGCCCGGCGCCGGACCGCCGCCGAACCAGCCGGCGCGGGCGGAGTCCGCCGGGGTCTCCAGGGCGCCGCCCGGGTCGAGGCCCAGCCGCACGAGCGGGCTGTCGACGCCGATGACCGGCACGCGCACGCGGAGGGGGTCGGCGACCGCCGGGCCGGGTCGCGCCGCCGGCCGGACCGGGGGAGCGGGCGCGGCCGCCGCCGGTCCCGCCGTCCCCGTGTCCGCCGCCGGAGCGGGGGCCGGCAGGGCCACGGTCCCGGCGAGGAGGGCGAGCGCGGCGAGCCGACCGCGCAGGCCCGCCGGTCGCCGCCCGGTCCGGGCGGGACGGCGCTGCCGGGGAGGCCGGGTCACGGGTCGCCGGCCGGCCTCAGGCACCGGAGGCGTGCCGGTCCGCGGCGGCCCGGCGGCCGGCCCGGGACACCGACGCGACCAGGCCCCCGCCGAGGGCGAGGAGGGCGACCGCGGCGATGGGCAGCACTGGTGCGGAGGACCCGCCGGCCGCCCCGCCGGCGCCGGCCTCGACCCCGCCTGCGGGGACCACGCTCGCCCCGGCCGCGTCCAGCACCGGCCGCACGGTCAGCCCGCCACCGGGCGCGTCGAGGACGAGGACGCTGTAGACGGAGCCGCCGGCCACCTCGACCGGCACGGAGACCGGCTGCCCCCGGGCCGGGGTGACCTGCAGCGTGGTCGCGCCGGCCGGGACCTCGACGTCGTCGCTGGTGGCGGGGAAGGCCAGTCCCTCGGCGACGGCGCGACCGTCGGGCAGCGCGACCCCGAGGGAGTCGGCGGAGGCCGCGGCGGCGACGACGCGCATCCGCGCCGTGCCGCCGCGGGGCGGGGTCAGGTCGTCCTCGCCGAC
The DNA here is from genome assembly GCF_054050555.1 of Blastococcus sp. SYSU D00695. Lineage (NCBI taxonomy): Bacteria > Bacillati > Actinomycetota > Actinomycetes > Geodermatophilales > Geodermatophilaceae > Blastococcus > Blastococcus sp. SYSU D00695. The sequence goes on from NZ_JBJGZP010000035.1 coordinate 5,059, forward strand.
CTCCAGGCGCAGGTCGGCGAAGGAGCCGACGGCGGCGACCGTGCGGGCCTCGCCCTCGCCCACCTCGACCGTGGTGGTGAGCACCGGCGGGCTGTCCGCGGGCGCCCCCGCCCGACGCAGGCTGACCGCGTACGTCCCCGCCGGCACCTGCTGGTGGTCCGAGACGGTGCCGTAGCCGACGCCCGGGACGGACCACCCGGCCCCCGGCGGGGAGACGGGGTCGACGGAGACGTCGACGGGCGGGGTGTCCGGGGACAGGTGGGCGAGGCGCAGCAGCCCGGTGCCGGCCGCCTGGGCCGTCCCGGTCGGCAGCACCGCCCCGGCGACGGCGAGGACCAGTGCGACGAGGACGGCACGGGTGGTCCGCACGATGAGCACCCCCTGGTGGTTCCCGCCCGTGCGAGCGGGCGCCGCGCCGCGCGCGGGCAGTCGGCGCCGCCCCCGTCCGCGGCGCTACGCCGGCGGCGTCCCGGGGACGGCCGGCCGGGGACCGCGGGCCCGGGCTGCCCGGCCGGGCCCCCGGCCCTCGGTCAGCGGCGGGCCGACGGCGTCGTGGTGTCGCCGGCGGCGGGCGACGCGTCCCGACCGCCGCCGGCCGCGGGCGGCTCCTCGCGCTCGGCCGGCTGACCGGCCTGGACGGCGGGCTGCACCAGGGTCGGCGGGTCCGCCGGCCGGCCGGCGGGCCGGACGGCCGGCTGCGGCGCGGTGACCGGGCGGATGACCTGCGTCTCCTGGGCCTGCGGCGTGGACACCTGCGCGCCGGTCACGGTCTGCATCGCGACCTGGGTGGTCGGCCCCTGCGGGGAGACGGCCGGCTGGGGACCGGTCTGCGGACGGTGCGCCCCCCGCTGGACCGCGGGCTGGGTCGGCGGCGCGGGCGGCCGGACGGGCTGCCGCGCCGCGGCCGCCTCCCCGGCGCCGGTGGCGGGCTCCCGGGTGGGTGCGACCGGCGGGCGGCTCAGCTGCTCCTCCTCGGGACGGCCCTGCTGCGGCTGGGGCTGCTGCGGGGACGGGCCCTGCTGGGCCGGACCGGGCGCGGGGGCCTGCGCCGCGGGCTGCCCCTGCGGGCCGGCAGGGCGGTCACCCAGCTCGGGCAGGGTGCCGAGGATCCGGCGCGCCTCCAGCAGGCGCCCGGTGAGCTCGTCCCGGACGGCGCGGATCGCCGCGGCGGCGTCCTCGGCCTCACCGACCAGCCGCGCGGCGTGCTGCTCGGCGGCGGCCACGCGCTGCCGAGCGGCCTCGGTGGAGGCGCGGTCGCGCTCCTCCTCCAGCCGGGCCGCCTCCGCGCGACGCGAGCGCTGGGCGATCTCGAAGTCCTCCTCGACCTTGGCGCGGCGGGCCTGCGACTCGGCGTCGAGCCGGGCGACCTTCTCCTGCGCCTTGGTCACGAGCTCGTCGGCCCGGATCTGCGCCTTGCTCGCGATCTGCTCGGCGCTCTGCCGCGCCTCGGCGAGCATCCGCTCGACCTCCGCCTGCCCGGCGGCGTGCCGCTCGTGCATGGCGCGTTCCTCGGCGGCGGTCTGCTCGCGCAGCGCGGCCGCCTCCTGCTCGGCGGTGCGCCGGATGTCGGCGGCCTCCTCCTCGGCCAGCCGGAGCATGTGCGAGATGCGCTCGCTCATGTTCTCGAAGGTCGCCGGCCCGGCGTTGGCGGCCTTGCGGCGGAGCTGGTCGATCTCGCCGTGCATGGCCGACAGCTGGCCGGCGAGGTCGGCCGCGCGGGTCATCGCCGCGTCGCGGTCGGCCAGGGCCACCCGGATGTCGGCCTCGAGCCGCTCGATGGTCTCCGCCACCTGACGGCGGTCGAAGCCCCGCATGACCACGTCGAACGAGTGCTGGGCCTCGTGCATCGGCACCAGGTCACGACGGGGATCGGTCATGCGGTCATCCTCGCAGAGTCGGCGGGGCTCGTCGGCGTGTCGGCCGGGGGCCCGGGCGGGCCGCCGTCCCGACGATAGAACGCGCACCTGGGAGGGGAGGAGCCCCGGCGGGCTCCTCCCCTCCCAGGTGCCGGTGGTCCGCTCAGACGCCGCGGAAGCGGTTGATCGCGTCGATGTGCTTCTCGCGCTTGGCGGTGTCGCGCACCCCGAGGCCCTCCTCGGGCGACAGGGTCAGGACGCCGACCTTGCCCTGGTGGGCGTTGCGGTGGACGTCGAGCGCGGCCTGGCCGACCTGGTCCATCGGGTACACCTTGGACAGGGTCGGGTGGATCAGGCCCTTGTCGATGAGCCGGTTGGCCTCCCACGCCTCCTTGTAGTTGGCGAAGTGGGAGCTGAGGATCTTCTTCAGGTTCATCCACAGGTACCGGTTGTCGTACTCGTGCAGGTACCCGCTGGTCGAGGCGCAGGTGATGATCGTGCCGCCCTTCTTGGCGACGTAGACGCTCGCGCCGAAGGTCTCGCGGCCGGGGTGCTCGAAGACGATGTCGACGTCCTCACCGCCGGTCAGCTCGCGGATCTTCTTGCCGAACCGCTGCCACTCCTTGGGGTCCTGGGTCCGCTCGTCCTTCCAGAACCGGTAGCCCTCGGCGGAGCGGTCGATGACCAGGTCGGCGCCCATCTTGCGGACGATCTCCGCCTTCTCCGGGCTGGAGACCACGCAGACCGGGATGGCGCCGCCGTTGAGGGCCATCTGGGTGGCGTAGGAGCCCAGGCCGCCGGAGGCGCCCCAGATCAGGACGACGTCGCCCTGCTTCATGTTCGCGCCGTTGCGGGAGACCAGCTGGCGGTAGGCGGTGGAGTTGACCAGGCCCGGGGAGGCGGCCTCCTCCCAGGAGAGGTGGGCCGGCTTGGGCATGAGCTGGTTGCTCTTGACCAGGGCGAGCTCGGCCAGGCCGCCGAAGTTGGTCTCGAAGCCCCAGATCCGCTGCTGCGGGTCCATCATCGTGTCGTCGTGGCCCGCCGGGTCCTCCAGCTCGACCGACAGGCAGTGGGCCACGACCTCGTCGCCGGCCTTCCACTTGTTCACGCCGGGGCCGACCTTGAGCACGACGCCGGCCAGGTCGGAGCCGACCACGTGGTAGGGCAGGTCGTGGCGCTTGGTCAGCTCGGAGACCCGGCCGTAGCGCTCGAGGAACCCGAAGGTGCTGACCGGCTCGAAGATCGACGTCCACACGGTGTTGTAGTTCACCGAGGAGGCCATGACGGCCACGATCGCCTCGCCCGGGCCCAGCTCGGGGGTCGCGACCTCCTGCACGTGCAGGGACTTGCGCGGGTCCTTGTCGCGCGTCGCGAGGCCCGCGAACATGTCCTGCTCGTCCTTGCGGACGACGACGGCGCGGTAGGACTCCGGTACCGGCATGCCGGCGAGGTCGCTCAGCTGGTCGGCGAGGATGGCGTCCCTGATCTGGTCCACGGTGTCTCCCGGGTCTTCGTCGGCTCGGAGGAGCGGGTGCGGTGGGGCAGACGTTACTGACGGGTACCGGCGGGGCCGCCAGCAGGTCGGATGACCAACTCCCGTCGCCGCGGCGACGGCGGTCCCGCCGCCGCGGCGGGAGGTGCGTCAGTGGGCGGGCGTCGCGGCCGGCTGGACCAGCTCGACGAGGACCCCGCCGGCGTCCTTGGGGTGGACGAAGTTGACGCGGCTGTCCGACGTCCCCCGCTTGGGGACGTCGTAGAGCAGCCGCACGCCGCGCTCGCGCAGCGTCGCGCTGGCCGCCTCGACGTCCTCGACGCGGAAGGCCAGCTGCTGCAGCCCCGGGCCGTTGCGCCCGATGAACTTGGCGATCGTCGACTCCGGGGTCAGCGGCGCCAGCAGCTGGATGCGGGTGTCGCCGTCCCCGACGGCGAGCATCGCCTCGCGGACGCCCTGCTCCTCGTTGACCTCCTCGTGCACCGAGTGCACGCCGAAGGTCCGCGCGTAGAAGGCGAGGGCCTCGTCCAGGTCGGGCACGGCGATGCCGACGTGGTCGATGGTGGTGAACAGCTCCGCGGGCAGGCCGGTCTGCGTCTCGGTCACGCGCGGCATCCTGCCCCAGCCCGCGCGGGGCGTCAGGTCGGGGTCCGCCGCCGGCCCGGGGGTGCGGGCCCGGGCCGGCGGCGGGGTGTCAGCCGGCGAGGAAGTCCAGCAGGGCCGCGTTGAACTGCTCCGGGTGCGAGGTGTTGAGCCCGTGCGGCCCGCCCTCGACCACGACCAGCCGGCTGTCCGGCAGCGCCTCGTGCGCGCGCCGGCCGCTCACCTCGAACGGCACCGTCGCGTCGGCGTCGCCGTGGATGACCAGGGTCGGCACGGGAACCGCGGCGAGGTCGGCGCGGAAGTCGGTGCGGGCGAAGGCGGCGATGCAGTCGAGCGTCGCCTTGGGCGAGGCGGTCGAGGCCAGCTGCACCGCGTACCGCCGCTGCGGCTCGCTGACGGCCAGCTCCTGCGGCGCCCCCGACCCGGCGGCGGGGGTGAAGAAGGCCGTCGCGAAGCCCTCGAGGAAGGCCAGCCGGTCCCCGGTGACGCCGGCCTCGAACCAGGCGATCGTGGCGTCGTCCAGGCCGCCCTCGGGGTTGTCCTCGGTGGCCAGCAGGTAGGGCGGCACCGCCGCGGCGAGGACGGCGCTGCGCACCCGCGACGTGCCGTGCCGGGCGATGTGGCGGACGACCTCGCCGCCGCCCATCGAGAACCCGACGAGCGTGACGTCGGTGAGGTCCAGCTGGGTGAGCAGCGCCTCGAGGTCGTCGGCGAGGGTGTCGTAGTCGTAGCCGCCCCACGGCTGGGAGGACTCGCCGAAGCCCCGGCGGTCGTAGGTGACGACGCGGTACCCGGCCGCGACGAGCGGGCCGACCTGGGGCTCCCACGAGCGGCCCGACAGCGGCCACCCGTGGATGAGCACGACCGGCCGGCCGGTGCCCTGGTCGGTGTAGTGGAGCTCGACGGCGTGGCCGTTGTCGGTGCCGACGGTCAGGCGGGGCATGTGTCCTCTGTCCTCCGTGGTCTGGGGTCCCGGCGGCCGGGGTGGCGCCGGGTCGTGCCGGGTGCGGGTCCGGGTCCGGCGCCGGGGCCGACGACGGGTCGGCCACCCGGCCGGGTGTGGCGCAGGCAACAGTCGTCGTCGGCCCGGTCCGATCCCCGCACCGGCGTCCTATCCTCTGACGCAGCCCAACCGGCCGCAGCGGTGCCACCCCTGCGACGGTCCGCACCGACCCGGTCGCCAGCGTCGGCGGCCGCGTACCAGGAGGCACCCCATGTCCCGTTCGGTCATCGTCAGCGGCGCACGCACGCCCATGGGCCGGCTGCTCGGCTCCCTCAAGGACTTCTCCGCCGCCGACCTCGGGGGCATCGCCATCAAGGCCGCGCTCGAGCGGGCCGGCATCTCCGGCGACCAGGTCGACTACGTGATCATGGGGCAGGTCATCCAGGCCGGTGCCGGCCAGAACCCCGCCCGCCCGGCGGCCGTCGCCGGCGGCATCCCGATGTCGGTGCCGTCCTTCACGCTCAACAAGGTGTGCCTGTCGGGCATCGACGCGATCGCCCTGGCCGACCAGCTGATCCGCGCCGGCGAGTTCGACGTCGTCGTGGCCGGTGGCATGGAGTCGATGACCCAGGCGCCGCACCTGCTGGCCAACAGCCGGACGGGTACGAAGTACGGCGATACCACGCTGGTGGACTCGATGGCCCACGACGGCCTGTCCGACACCTTCGACCAGGTGGCGATGGGGCTGCTGACCGAGCAGGCGAACGCCCGCTACGACCTGACCCGCGAGGAGCAGGACGCCTTCGCCGCCGAGAGCCACCAGAAGGCCGCGCGCGCCGCGAAGAACGGGGTCTTCGACGAGGAGATCACCCCCGTCCTCATCCCGCAGCGCAAGGGCGACCCGATCGAGTTCCGCGAGGACGAGGGCATCCGCGCCGACACGACCGTCGAGAGCCTGGGCAAGCTGCGGCCGGCGTTCACCAAGGACGGCACCATCACCGCGGGCACCGCGTCGCAGATCTCCGACGGCGCCTGCGCGGTCGTGGTCATGAGCGCGGAGAAGGCCGCCGAGCTCGGCTGCACCGTGCTCGCCGAGATCGGTGCCCACGGCGTCGTCGCCGGCCCCGACGCCACGCTGCAGTCCCAGCCGTCGCGGGCCATCCAGAAGGCCTGCGCCCGCGAGGGCATCGACCCCAAGGACCTGGACCTGGTCGAGCTCAACGAGGCCTTCGCCGCCGTCGGCATCGTCTCCACCCGCGAGCTGGGCATCGACCCCGAGAAGGTCAACCCCAACGGGGGCGCCATCGCCCTGGGCCACCCGGTCGGCATGAGCGGTGCCCGGATCGTCCTCAACCTCGCCCTGGAGCTGCGCCGCCGCGGCGGCGGCGTCGGTGCCGCGGCCCTGTGCGGTGGCGGTGGGCAGGGTGACGCGCTCGTCCTGCACGTGCCCGCCCAGGCGTGACCGGGTCGCCCGGGGACGACCTCGCGGCGACCGCCGTCCAGACGCCCGGCCCCGCCACCCCCTCGGGGCGGCGGGGCCGGCGCGCTGTCGACGTCCCGGCGCTGGTCGCGGCCGCCCGCGAGGGCGACCCGCGGTCGGTGGCCCGGCTGATCTCGCTGGTCGAGGACGCGAGCCCGGTGCTCCGGGAGGTGGCGGTCGCGCTCGCGCCGCACACCGGCTCCGCCCGCGTGATCGGGCTGACCGGCTCGCCGGGGGTCGGCAAGTCGACGACGACGACGGCGCTGGTGCGCGCGCTGCGGGCCCGCGGCCGGCGGGTCGGCGTGCTGGCCGTCGACCCGTCCTCGCCCTTCTCCGGCGGCGCGCTGCTCGGTGACCGCGTGCGCATGCAGGACCACGCCGGCGACCGCGGCGTCTTCATCCGCTCCATGGCCTCCCGCGGGCACCTCGGCGGGCTGTCCTGGGCCACGCCGCAGGCCCTGCGGGTGCTCGACGCCGCCGGGTGCGACGACGTCCTGATCGAGACCGTCGGCGTCGGGCAGTCCGAGCTGGAGATCGCCTCGCTCGCCGACACCACGCTGGTGCTGCTCGCGCCCGGCATGGGCGACGGCATCCAGGCGGCCAAGGCCGGGATCCTGGAGATCGCCGACGTCTTCGTGGTGAACAAGGCCGACCGGGACGGCGCGACGCAGACGGTGCGCGACCTGCGGGCGATGCAGTCCCTGGGCGGCCGGCACGACCGGCCGGGCTGGTGGCGGCCGCCGATCTGCCGGACCGTGGCCAGCCGGGACGAGGGCGTCGACGAGCTGCTCGACGAGCTGGACCGCCACGCCGGGTGGCTGCAGACCTCCGGCGAGGGGCCGCGGCGGCGGGCGGAGCGGGCGGCCCGGGAGATCGAGGCCATCGCGCTCGCCGGGCTGCGGGAGCGGATGGGCGACGTCCGTGGCTCGGCGGCGCTGGAGGCGCTCGCGGCGCGGGTGGTGGCGGGGGAGACCGATCCGTTCTCCGCCGCGGACCGGCTGCTCGCGCAGCTGTGACCCGGCCGGTCCAGGATGGCCGGGTGAGCGCGAAGCCGGATGCCGTCGTCGTCGGATCGGGACCCAACGGGCTGGCCGCGGCCCTGCGGCTGTCGGCCGCGGGCCTGCGGGTGCAGCTGGTCGAGGCGGCCGAGCGCCCCGGCGGGGGGCTGCGGACCGAGGAGCTGATCCGGTCCGGGGTCCGCCACGACGTGTGCTCCACCGTGCACCCGATGGCCGCGGTGTCCCCGTTCTTCCGCGAGTTCGACCTGGCGTCCCGAGGGGTGCGGCTGGTGCACCCCGAGATCTGCTACGCCCACCCGCTCGACGGCGGCCGCGCGGCGGTCTCCCGCCGGTCGCTGGAGGAGACGGCCGCCGGCCTGGGCGCCGACGGCCCGGCCTACCGGCGGCTGTTCGAGCCGCTGGTCGAGCACCGCGAGGACGTCGTCGACTTCTTCCTGTCGAGCATGCTGCGGCGGCTGCCCACCCGCAGCCCCGTCGAGGTCGCCCGGTTCGGGCTGACCGGGCTGCCCAACGTGCGGTGGCTCGCCCGGCGGACCTTCGACACCGAGGAGGGCCAGGCCCTGCTGGCCGGGGCCGCCGCCCACGGGATGCTCGACCTGGCCCGGCCGCTGACCGCCGCCCTCGGCATGCTCCTGGGGATGCTCGCCCACCACGGCGGCTGGCCGCTGGTCGAGGGCGGGTCGCAGGCCCTGGCCGACGCGATGGTGACGGCGTTCGAGCAGCAGGGCGGCGAGCTGGTCACCGGCCGCGAGGTGACCGACCTGCGCGAGTTCGAGGGCGTGCCGGCCGTGCTGCTGGACACCACACCGCGGGCGCTGGTGCGGATGGGCGGGGACCGGATCCCCGACGGCTATCGGCGCTGGGTGTCGCGCTACAAGCACGGCCCCGGCGTCTTCAAGATCGACTGGATCCTCTCCGAGCCGGTGCCGTGGACCAACCCCGAGGTGCGGCGGGCCGGGACCATCCACGTCGCCGGGACCCTCGCCGAGACGATGGCCGGTGAGGAGGGACCCGCGCACGGCCGGCCCGCGGAGAAGCCGTACGTGCTCGCCGTCCAGCCGACCGTCGTCGACCGCACCCGCGCGCCGGGCGGGGAGCACGTGTTCTGGGCCTACGTGCACGTGCCGCACGGCTCCGACGTCGACATGACCGACGCGATCGAGGCGCAGATCGAGCGCTTCGCCCCCGGCTTCCGCGACACGATCCTCGCCCGGGCGACCAAGAACGCGCCGCAGATGGAGCAGTGGAACCCCAACCACGTGGGCGGGGACATCTCCAACGGCGAGGCGTCGCTGCGCCAGATGCTGGCCCGGCCGGTGCCGCGCTGGAACACCTACCGGACGCCGATCGCCGGCACCTACCTCGCGTCCGCCGCGACCCCGCCCGGACCGGCGGTGCACGGCATGTGCGGGGACAACGCGGCCAGGCTGGCGCTGCGGGAGGTCTTCGGGCTGCGGGACGTCCCGGCGCTGCGCCCGGCCCCGGTGGCGTAGCGCTGCTCTCGGCCCGGGTGGCTCGCGCGCCCGCGTGCGCATGGCGGCGGTCACCGGGCTCGGGGTGACCGCCCGGATGCGCTTGGCGGTGGTCACCGGAGGGTGGGTGACCGCCGCGGTGCGCATCCGGCCGCGGTCAGGGCAGCCGCGACCCGGGCGATGAACGCCACCGGGTCCGCGAGGTCCTCCGCCGTCACGAAGACGACCGTCCAGCCCGCCGCGGTGAGGGCGTTGAGCCGCCGCCGGTCGCGCCCGACCTGCTGCGGCCGGCCGTGCCAGGTGCCCTCGTACTCGACGGCGACCCGCGCCTCCGGCCAGGCGAGGTCGACGCGGGCGACGAAGGTCCCCGACGCGTCGAGCACGCGGTACTGGGCGGTCGGGCGGGGGAGCCCCGAGGCGTGCAGGCACAGGCGGGTCCGGGTCTCCTGCGGCGACTCGGCGAGCCCGTCGGCCCGGGCGACCGCGGCGCGCACCCGCCGGCAGCCGGGGCCGGTCAGGGCGGCCGCCGCCGCGCGCAGCTCGTCGAGCCCGACCCGCCTCGTCTGCTGGAGGAAGCGGTCGAGGCACACCACCGCCTCGTCCGCGGGCTCGACGCGGGCCAGGTCGAGAGCGGTGCGCAGCGGGGTGGTGACGCGGACGCCGGCCCACGTGGTCACGTCCGCTCCGGCCAGCGCCCGGCGGGTGAGCCGCACACCGCGCACCGCCCCGGCGCGGCAGGCGGCGTCCACGGCGCACTCGACGTCGTCGTCGGGTCCGGCCAGGTCGGCGCCCCACAGGACCGCCGCGCTCCGGCCGGACAGGACGGCGCCGGGCAGCAGGAGCAGCGCCGCGACCCGCGCCCGAACGCGGTGGTCGATCGGCAGCGAGGAACACGCGTAGACGTCGGGGAACAGCCGGCGCCACGCGGAGCTGCGCAGCTGGCCGCGGGTCAACTGGGCTGAGGCGAGGGCGGCGGAGCCGCGGAAGACCTTCCCGGTGAGGTCGGCCGGGCGGAAGGGAGGGCGGGCCACGCGCGGCACCCTGCCCGTTCCGGCGTCCCCCCGCGGGGGCTGTCCACAGGCAGGCGGGGCGCGCGCGGGCCGCGGTGACCGCCCGCATGCGCATCGCGGTGGTCATCCGACGGTGCGAGGGCGCCGCCAGGCGCATCGCGGCGCGCACCGGCGCGGGTCGCGGACGGCGGCGGGGGAGCGGGAGCCCGGGCTGTGGGGAGCGGGAGGGTGGGGACGGCGGCGGGGGAGCGGGAGCCCGGGTCGAGCGGAGCCGGAGCCGGGTGTCCGCCCGGGTGCGCACGGCGGCGGTCACCCGGCGGTGCGAGACCGCCGCCATGCGCATCGCGGCACCCCCGACGCCCGTGTGACGCAGATGCGCGACCAGCGGTGGGGCACCCGCCGCCGCGCCCGGTGCCGGGGTGGGATCATCGAGGTCATGCAGCCTTCCCGCCCCGGACGCCCCGACCCGCGCGCGCAGGCCCAGCAGGCCCAGCTGGCCGCTGCCATGTCCGGCGCCGTCGACCTCGCCGCCGTCAAGGCCCGGTCCGAGGCCGCGGCCCGCGCCCAGGCCGCGCCGCCGCCGAGTGCCGCGGGCCCGGCCGGCACCCCGGGCGGGGTCGTCGTCGACGTCACCGAGGCCACCTTCCAGACCGAGGTCCTCGACCGCTCCTTCCAGGTGCCCGTCGTGCTCGACCTGTGGGCCGAGTGGTGCGGGCCGTGCAAGCAGCTGTCCCCGGTGCTCGAGCGCCTGGCCGCCGTGGGGGGCGGCTCCTGGGTGCTGGCGAAGGTCGACGTCGACGCGAACCCGGCGCTCGCGCAGGGCCTGCGGGTGCAGGGCATCCCCGCGGTCAAGGCCGTGTGGCAGGGGCAGCTGGTCGCCGAGTTCACCGGCGCCATCCCCGAGGAGCAGGCGCGCCAGTTCGTCACCGAGCTCGTCCGCGCCACGACCGGCGGCGCGGTGCCCGGCGGCGAGGAGGCCGGTCCGGAGGAGCCCGAGGACCCGCGGCTGGACGTCGCCGAGGCCGCCCTCGAGCGCGGTGACCTGGCCGCCGCCGAGGCCGCCTACCAGGCGATCCTCGACGCCGAGCCCGACCACCCGGTGGCCGGCCTGGCGCTGCGCCAGGTGCAGCTGTTCCAGCGCGCGGACGCCGCCGGCCCCGACGCGCTGGCCCTGGCCGACGCCACCCCGGACGACGTCGCCGCGCAGACCCGGGCGGCGGACGCCCTGCTCGGCGCCGGCGACGTCGAGGGCGCCTTCACGCGGCTGATCGACACCGTGCGGCGCACCGCGGGCGAGGACCGCGAGGCGGCCCGCAAGCACCTGGTCGAGCTCTTCGCGGTCGTCGGCGACGACGACCCCCGGGTGGCCGACGCCCGCCGCCAGCTCATGCTCGCCCTCTACTGAGCGGACCGGGCGGCGGACCCGGGCGGCGGACCGGGCGGCTCACACGTCGCAGGCCGACACCCCCTCCAGGAAACCGGAGCGGAAGAGGTCGACCAGCTCGAACCCCGACAACCGCAGGCCGGGCAGCACCGCGGGGTCGCCGGCGCGGGTGAGCAGGAACTGCACGCTCTCGTCGACGTCGCCGGGGGAGATCGTGATCCCCGGCAGCTCGCCGTCGGCGACCGCGGCGGCGTACCAGCCGGTCAGGCAGATCGCGGAGCGGCGGGCGTCCTGGTCGTCGGTCGACAGGCCGAGCTGGTCGCGGGCGGCCAGGGCGTAGGGCACCGCCACCGCGGTGAGCACCGCGAAGTCGCCGATCTCGTCGTACAGCGGGCGGGCGAGGTCGAGGTCGTCGTAGCCGACCAGGCCCTCGTCGGGGCAGACGACCAGGTCCAGCCGGTCGTCCCCGGCGCAGTCGGGCGCGGTCCGGGAGAACGGCTGCAGGTCCGGGGCGGTGAAGCTGCCGCCGAGGACCTCGTCGAAGGCGCGCTCCCAGAACGCGGGCAGTGACGACGCCGCGAGCGCCCCGACCTCCCCGTACGGGGCGTCGCCGCCGCGGGCGAAGTCGTCGTCGCGGGTGAACCGGCTCTGCGTGAACGGCCGGTCGGGGCCGAAGCGGTCGCGGCAGGCCGTCGCGCCGACGTCGTAGCCCTCCTGGAAGGCCGAGACGCGGTCGAAGAACGACCCGTGCGCCTGCTCCTCCGCCGCTCCGGTGCCGACGGGGTCGCGCAGCTGCAGGTACCCGCCGAGGACCTGGTCGAGCTCGGACCGCCGGATGCTGGTGTGCCCGGCCTCGCCGTCGGCCACCCACGCCGTCCAGGCTCCGGCCAGGCAGTCCGCCTGCGTCTCGACCGCGATGGAGGAGTCGGGGTAGCCGACCCGCGCCTGGATGGCGTGCCCGTACTCGTGCGCCATGACCAGCGCCGGCAGGAAGCGGCCCGACTGGTCGGCGAGCTGGCCGAGGAAGGCGCGGTCCCAGCTGATGGCGTCGGAGTGGGCGGTGCCCTGCGACCGGCAGTAGAAGGCGTTGTCCTCGACGTCGCGCGGGTCGGTGCCGCAGCCCACGCCGTCGGGGAAGGTGCCGGGGTCGACGGCGTCGGGGTCGACGCTGAAGAAGCCGCCCGTCAGGGGCTCGAAGGGGACGCCGAAGACGTCGGGCAGCTCCTGCCCCCAGAAGGTGCCGAGGTCGGCGAGCGCGTTGGTGGCGAGCTGGTCGACCGGGCCGCCGTCGGTGCCGACGACCTCGATCTCGCCGTCGGGGGCGTCCGGCCGCGGCGGGTCGGCGGCGCGGGGGAGTCCCGCGCCCAGCGAGATCACGCACCCGGACAGCGCCAGGCTGCCGGCGAGTGCGGCGAGCAGGGCCCGGACACGGCGACGTCCCACCGCCACGGGGTGCCCGCGACGGTGGGACGGCAACCGCGTGCGCCCGCGCCGGAGCGGCGCGGGCGCGGACCTCAGGCGCCCAGCCCGCAGGCCCCCGCGCCCTGGACGAAGCCGTCGCGGAAGGCGCCGACCAGCTCGAAGCCGGCGGCGTCGCTGTTGGGCAGCACGGCGTCGGTCTGCCCGTAGGCGAGCAGGAAGAGGATCGCCTCGTCGACGTCGCCGGGGCTGAGGGTGACGCCGCTGTTGGCGTCACCGAAGTCGCCGGAGAAGAAGCGCGCCGTGTACGTGCCGGTCAGGCAGACCGTCGACGCGGTGGCCTCGGGGGTGTCGGTCGGCAGGCCGAGCGCCGCGCGGGCGGCCTCGGCGTAGGGCAGGCCGAGCGCCGTCGCGACGGCGAAGTCGCCGATCTCGTCGTAGGCCGGCTGCAGCAGGTCGGCCTCGTCGACGTAGACGGTGTTGTCCGCCGCGCACCAGCCGACGTCGCGGTTCTCGGCGCCCATGTCGCCGCAGTCCGGCGCCGTCCCGTCGAAGGTGGCGACCTCCGGGGCGTCGAAGCCGGGCACGAACGACTCGTAGAACACCGGCAGGGAGGCGTCGATGATGCCGAAGATCTGGGAGTAGGCCGCGTTGCCGTTGCTGTCCAGGTCCTCCTCGGTCGTGAACTCCGTGGCGGTGAAGACGCGGTCGGGCCCGAAGTCGTCCTGGCAGGCGCCGACCCCCTCGTCGTAGCCCTGGTAGAAGCCGGCGGCCCGGTCGAAGCCCGAGCCGTGCGCCGAGCCGTCGTCGGGGCTGCTGCCGGGCTGGTCGCGCAGGTCGATGAAGCCGATCAGCACCCGGTCGAGGTCCGCGGCCCGGACGGTGACGTGCTGGGCGTTGCCGTCGACGACCCAGCGGGTGAACGCGCCGGCGAAGCAGTCGGCCTGCGTCTCGTCGCGGATGGAGGCCTCGCTGAAGCCGAAGCGGCCCTGCATGGCGTGGCCCATCTCGTGCGCCATGACGGCGGGGCCGAGGAAGGCGCCGTACTGCTCGCCCAGGTCGCGCAGCAGCACGCTGTCGTAGACGACGACGTCGCAGTCCTGCTGGTAGAACGCGTTGCCCTCGACCTCGGAGGGGTCGATGGGCAGGTCCTCGCAGCCCACGCCCGTATCCGGGTACAGCGACTCGTCGATGTCCTCGGTGTCGACGGCGAAGATGCCGCCCTGCAGGGGCGTGAAGTCCTCCCCGTAGAACTCCGGGTAGGCCTGCTCCCAGAACGTGTAGATGTCGGCCATGGCGTTGCGCGCGTACTGGTCGACCGGGCTGTCGGTCGACGCGGTGATCGGGAACTCCTCCGCCGTCACGTTCGTGATCGGCGGGTTGGCGGTTCCGTCGATGCTGCTGGTGCAGCCACTGAGCAGCGCGCTGCCCACCGCTGCCGCCACGAGCGCGCGGCTCGAGACCTTCCTCATGGAGCGTCGTTCCTCGTCTGCCGGAGGGGGCCGCACCTGCGGCCGTTCGAGAGCCGGCACATGATGCACGGTCCCCGCCGGTCGTGGGGCCATCCGGCGCACGCCGGTGCGGCGCGCCGCCCCTCCTCCGGTCCCGCGACGCCCCGCCGCGCGCGCGGCGGGCCGTCGAGGTGCCTCACTCGTGCAGCAGCCAGACGGTGCCCAGCGGCGGCGCCGAGATGGTCGCCGAGAAGGGCTGCCCGTGCCAGGGCGTCTCCTCGGCGACGATCGAGCCGCCGTTGCCGACCCCCGAGCCTCCGTAGCCCTCGGCGTCGGTGTTGAGCACCTCGCGCCAGGTGCCGCCGCGGGGGAGCCCGATCCGGTAGCCGTGGTGCGGGGCGCCGGCGAAGTTGCTGACCACCGCGAGGGCCTGCCCCGGCTGGGCCTGCGGGGCCCCCTCGCCCTCGGCGGCCGCCTCCGCGCGCCTCGGCCTGCCGTACCGCAGGAAGCTCAGCACGTTGCCCGAGGCGTCGTTGGCGTCGATCCAGGCGAAGCCCGCCGGGTCGACGTCCTGCGACCAGAGCGCGTCGAGCTCCTTGTAGCGGGTGTTCAGGTCGGTCACCAGGTCGAGCACGCCGCGGTGCGCGGGGTCGTCCAGGTGCCACCAGTCCAGCGACCGGCTCTCGGCCCACTCGGAGTCCTGGGCGAACTCGGCGCCCATGAAGAGCAGCTGCTTGCCCGGGTGGGACCACATGAAGGCCAGGTAGGCGCGGAGGTTGGCCAGCTGCTGCCAGCGGTCGCCGGGCATCTTCCGCAGCAGCGAGCCCTTGCCGTACACGACCTCGTCGTGGCTGATCGGCAGGACGTAGTTCTCGGAGTAGGCGTAGACCATCGAGAACGTCATCTGGCCGTGGTGGTAGCTGCGGTGCACGGGCTGCTTGCTCATGTACTCGAGCGAGTCGTGCATCCAGCCCATGTTCCACTTGAAGCCGAAGCCCAGGCCGCCGAGGTGGGTCGGGCGGGTGACGCCGGGCCAGGCGGTGGACTCCTCGGCGATCGTGACGACGCCCGGCACCTCGCGGTACACGGTCGCGTTCATCTCCTGCAGGAACGCCACCGCCTCCAGGTTCTCCCGGCCGCCGTAGGCGTTGGGTGCCCACTGGCCCTCGCCGCGGGAGTAGTCCAGGTACAGCATCGAGGCCACCGCGTCGACGCGGATGCCGTCGACGTGGAACTCCTTGCACCAGTACAGGGCGTTGGCCACGAGGAAGTTGCGCACCTCGGTGCGACCGAAGTCGAACACATAGGTGCCCCAGTCCGGCTGCTCGCCGCGGCGCGGGTCGGGGTGCTCGTACAGCGGCGTGCCGTCGAAGCGGGCCAGGGCCCAGGCGTCCTTGGGGAAGTGGGCGGGCACCCAGTCGACGATGACGCCGATGCCGGCCTGGTGGGCGCGGTCGACGAGGTAGCGGAAGTCGTCGGGGCTGCCGTGGCGGGACGTCGGCGCGTAGTAGCTGGTGACCTGGTAGCCCCAGGAGCCGCCGAACGGGTGCTCGGCGACGGGCATGCACTCGATGTGGGTGAAGCCGGCCGCGGAGACGTAGTCCACGAGCTCGTCGGCGAGCTCGCGGTAGGTCAGCCCCTGCCGCCACGAGCCCAGGTGCACCTCGTAGACGCTCATCGGGCGCTCGTGCCAGTTGCCCTCCGCGCGCGCGGCGAGCCACTCCTGGTCGGCCCACTCGTGGGTCGACTCGGTGACGACGGAGGCGTTGAGCGGCGGCACCTCGGTGGCGAAGGCGAGCGGGTCGGACTTCTCCCGCCACTCGCCGTCCGCGCCGAGCACGTGGTACCGGTACCGGCTGCCCACCTGCACGCCCGGGACGAAGACCTCCCACACACCCGAGGAGCCCAGCGAGCGCAGCGGGTAGGCGCGCGCCTCCCAGTAGTCGAAGTCGCCGGTGACCTTCACGCCGCGCGCGTTGGGCGCCCAGACGGCGAACGACACGCCCTCGACCTGCCCGCGGGGGGTGTCGTAGCGGCGCACGTGCGCACCCAGGACCTCCCACAGCCGCTCGTGGCGGCCCTCGCGGATGAGGTGCTGGTCCAGCTCGCCGACGGTGGGCAGCCAGCGGTAGGGGTCGTCGACGGTGTAGGTCGCGGTCCCGCCGGCGCCGTCGCCGTAGACGACCTCGATCCGGTAGTCGCCGGGCTGCTGCGGCAGCGCGGCCTCGTAGACGCCGCCGCCGTGCAGCTGGCGCGCCTCGTACCGGGAGCCGTCCTCGGCCAGGACGGCGACGGAGACCGCGTCGGGCCGCAGGGTGCGCACCGCCCAGCCGCCGCTGTCGGTGGGGTGGGCGCCGAGGACGGAGTGCGGGTCGTGCGACCAGCCCTCGACGACGGCGCGCAGGGCGTCGGCGGGGACCCCGGTGGTCGCCTGCTCGGCGGGGCGCGCGTCCGGGTCGCCGGACGGGGCCTGGGGGGTGCCCGGCGTCGCCGGGTCCCCGTCCGGGGCGACGGGCTGCCCGGCGGGGGCACCGGACGGCGAGCCCGGCTCGGCGATCGGGGCGGGGGCGACCACGGGCGCGGCGGTGCCGCCCTGCTCGGCGACGACCTCGGCCTGCGGCTCGTGGATCGCCGCGGGGGTGCCCGCGGTCGCCTTCGCGCGCGGGGCGCGCTTGGCGGGCTTGCGCGCCGGGGCGGCCGTGCCCTCGACCGGGGTGCCCGGTGCGGCGACACCGGTGGCCGGCTCGACCTCGGCGACCGCGCCCTGGGGGGCCACCGTCTTCTTCGCGGCGGCCTTGCGCGTCCGCTTCACCGGGGCCGCGTCGCCCGCGGTCGGACCGTCGGCGACGGCGCCCTTCGCCGCGGCGGTCTTCTTCGCCGCGGGGGCCTTCTTCGCCGCGGGCGCCTTCCTGGCCGCGCGCTTGCGGGCGGGCGGGGCGTTCACGACCGGCTCGCCCTCGGCGGCCCGTGCCTCCTCGGCCATGCGGTCCACCGCGGCCTGCAGCTGCTCGCGGGTGGCGGGGGCCTCGGTCGTGTCGGCACCGGGGTCGCGGTCGGGGGTGTCGGGGGAGGTCCCGTCGGGGGAGGTCATCGCGTCGTCCTCTTCGTCGGCATCAGGTCGTCGGGCTGCGTCCGGGCCGGTCAGCCGGCCGTGGCGAGCCGGGACAGCGACTGCAACGGGATCATCAGCCAGTGGGGGCGGTTGCGCGCCTCGTAGAGGCACTCGTAGACGGCCTTGTCCGCCTCGAACGCCCGCAGCACGGGGGAGTCCGCGCACGGGTCGATCCCGCCGGCGGCCGAGTAGCCGGCGCAGAACGCCGCCCGGTTGCGCTCGGCCCACTCCTGGGCCCGGTAGGCGCGCTGGGCGTCCTCGGGCTGCTCGACCAGCATGTGCCGGGCGGCGTAGTCGAAGCTGCGGAGCATGCCGGCGACGTCGCGCATCGGGCTGTCCAGCTGGCGGCGGGCCTCCAGCGGCCGCGCGGGCTCGCCCTCGAAGTCGAGGATGATCCAGCCGGTCGCGGTGCGCAGGACCTGACCGAGGTGCAGGTCCCCGTGCACCCGCTGGCGCCGGACCGGCTCGTCGGTCCCGGCCAGTTGCGCGTACAGCCGGCGCAGCCCCTCGGCGTGCTCGGCCAGCTGCGGGACCACCGGCAGCGCGGCCTCCAGCCGGCCGGTCATCTCCTCCGCCGCGGCCGCGAACCAGGCCCGGTCGGCGTCCTCGGTGGGCAGCACCTGCGCCAGGTCGTGGTGCACCGACGCGGTGGCGGCGCCCAGCCGCTCGCTGTCGGCGGCGAAGTCACCACCCACCTCGTCGGCGTGCAGGTCGCCCTCGGCGTAGAGGTCGCGCACGCTCGCGGTGGCCAGCCGCCAGCCGTCGCTGGCGTTGGGCACGAACGTCTGCAGCATGAGCACGGTGGCCGGCGCCGTCCCGCGGTCCCGGTCGTGGTCGATCTCGGCGTAGCCGAGCAGGGGCGCGATGTGCGCGTTGTCCGACCGGCGCAGCGCGTCGTGGATCTCGACGTCGGGGTTGAGCCCCGGCTCCAGCCGCCGGAAGAGCTTGAGGATCGCCTCCTGGCCGTAGACCAGGGAGGTGTTGCTCTGCTCGGTGGAGATCACGTCCCCGGGCAGGCCGGCCGGGATGGCGGCGCCCTCCTCGGCGACGAAGCGCAGCGACCCCACGTGGCCCTGCGCGGCCAGGTGCACCAGCCAGGGCGCGGTGGCGTCGCGGTCCCGCAGCGCGTCGTAGGCCCAGGTCTGCGAGTCGCCGCTGGTCACGGCGCCCACCAGGGCCGAGCCCAGCTCCTCGACCGGGTGCTCCCGCCACGACAGCGGCACCAGGTAGGTCTCGGTCGCGCCGTCGGCGTACCCGACGCGGACGCGGTGCACCGACAGGACCGGCCCGCTGCGCTCGAGGAAGAAGCCGTCCTCGCTCACCTCGGCCCACTCGCGGCCCTTGCCGCCGAACCACCGCTGGTGCGGCATCCACTCGCGCAGCAGGTCCGTCAGCGCCGTCATCGGGGGTCTCCGGGGGTCTCGGGATCGCCGGCGGCGTCCTCCTCGCTCACCAGCCCGGCGGCCAGCAGCGACTCGGCGACCGCGCTGCCGGACTCGGGCTCCTCGACGACCGGCTCGGGCTCGGGCGCGGGCTTGGCCAGCTCGAACCAGTAGAAGCCGTGCCCGGCGAGGGTGAGCATGTAGGGCAGGACGCCGATCTGCGGGAACTCGACCCGGCCGGTGAGCTCGATGGGCGTGTAGCCCTCGAAGCGGCGCAGGTCCAGCTCGACCGGCTGCGGGAAGCGCGACAGGTTGTTCACGCACAGCACGACGTCGTCGCCGAACTCGCGGACGAACGACAGCACGGTCGGGTTGCGCGACCCGATCTCGGCGTAGCTGCCCAGGCCGAAGGTGGGGTGCTGGCCGCGGACGCGGAGCATCTCCCGGATCCAGTGCAGCAGCGAGGTGGTGTTGCGCAGCTGGGACTCGACGTTGGTGACCTGGTAGCCGTAGACGGGGTCGGCGTTGAGCGGCAGGTACATCCGCTGCGGGTCGGCGGTGGAGAAGCCGCCGTTGCGGTCCGGGGTCCACTGCATCGGCGTCCGGACGCCGTCGCGGTCACCGAGCCAGATGTTGTCGCCCATGCCGATCTCGTCCCCGTAGTAGAGGACGGGCGAGCCGGGCAGGCTGAGCAGCAGCGCGTTGAACAGCTCGAGGGTGTCGATGTCGTTGTCCAGCAGCGGCGCCAGCCGGCGGCGGATGCCGATGTTGGCCTTCATGCGGGGGTCCTTGGCGTACTCCGCCCACATGTAGTCGCGTTCCTCGTCGGTGACCATCTCGAGGGTCAGCTCGTCGTGGTTGCGCAGGAAGATGCCCCACTGGCAGTTGCCGGGGATGTCCGGCGTCTGGGCCATGATCTCCGAGATCGGGAACCGCTGCTCCCGCCGCACGCCCATGAACAGGCGCGGCATCACCGGGAAGTGGAAGGCCATCTGGCACTCGTCGCCGTCCTCGCCGAAGTACTCGACGACGTCGGCCGGCCACTGGTTCGCCTCGCACAGCAGCACCCGGTCGGGGTAGTCGCGGTCGACGACCTTGCGGACCTGCTTGAGCAGCTCGTGCGTCCGGGGGAGGTTCTCGCAGTTGGTCCCCTCCTCCTCGAACAGGTAGGGGACGGCGTCCAGGCGGAAGCCGTCGATGCCCAGGTCCAGCCAGAACCGCAGCGCCTCCAGGACCGCCTCGACCACCTTCGGGTTCTCGAAGTTCAGGTCGGGCTGGTGGCTGAAGAACCGGTGCCAGAAGTACTGCTTGCGCACCGGGTCGAAGGTCCAGTTGGAGGACTCGGTGTCGACGAAGATGATCCGGGCGTCGGCGTAGCCGGTGTCGTCGTCGGCCCACACGTAGAAGTCGCCGTAGGGCCCCTCGGGGTCGCTGCGGCTGGCCTGGAACCAGGGGTGCTGGTCCGAGGTGTGGTTCATGACGAAGTCGATGATCACGCGGATGCCGCGGGAGTGGGCCTCCTCCAGCAGCTCGCGGAAGTCCTCGATGTCGCCGAACTCCGGCAGCACCGCGGTGTAGTCGCTGACGTCGTAGCCGCCGTCGCGCAGCGGCGAGGCGAAGAACGGCGGCAGCCACAGGCAGTCGACGCCGAGCCACTGCAGGTAGTCCAGCTTGTCGATCATCCCGCGCAGGTCGCCCACGCCGTCGGCGTTGCTGTCGGCGAAGCCGCGCACCAGCACCTCGTAGAAGACCGCGCGCTTGTACCACTCCGGGTCGGTGCCGGGCGGGGGCAGCGCGGAGCGGCGGGGGGAGTCGGGAACGGGAACGGTCATCGAGAGGTATCCCCCTGGGTCGTGCCGTGCAGGTGGAGTGGGTGGCCCCCTCGCAGGGCCCCGCCGCGGGCGCGCGGGGGGTGGGGGGCGAGGGGGTCCGTCATCAGGCGACCGGCGGCGGCCAGGTCACCGGGCGGGGGAACGAGACGGAGAAGACGTGCGCCGGCTCGTGGTACGGGTCGAGCTCGACGTAGTTGAACTGGCCCCAGTCGTACGTGGCGCCCGACAGCTCGTCGTGCACCGTGAAGCGCTCGTGCCAGTCCAGTCCGAGGGCGCCCAGGTCCAGCGCCGTCGTCCCGATCTGCCGGTTGTGGCTCTCCAGCGCGACCACCACCAGGACGGCGTCCTGGGATCCGGGGTCGGTCTTGGAGAAGCAGATCAGGTTCGGGTTGTCGATTGGGTGGAACCGCAGCGTGCGCAGCTGCTGCAGCGCCGGGTGCGCGCGGCGGATCTCGTTCAGCCGGCGCAGGTAGGGCGCGAGGCTGCGGCCCGACGCCTCGGCGGCGGCCCAGTCGCGGGGGCGCAGCTGGTACTTCTCGCTGTCGAGGTACTCCTCGCTGCCCGGACGGACCGCGACGTGCTCGTACAGCTCGTACCCGGAGTACACGCCCCAGGTCGGGCTCATCATCGACGCGAGCACCGCGCGGATCTTGAACATCGGCGGCCCGCCGTACTGCAGCGACGCGTGCAGGATGTCCGGGGTGTTCACGAAGAAGTTGGGCCGCATGTAGTGCGCGTTCTCGGCGAGCTCCCGGCCGTAGGCCTCGATCTCGCCGCGCTCGGTGCGCCAGGTGAAGTACGTGTAGGACTGCGTGTACCCCAGCCTGGCCAGCTGGTGCATCATCGCCGGCCGGGTGAAGGCCTCGGCGAGGAAGAGGACGTCGGGGTGGCTCCGCTTGACGTCCCAGATCAGCCAGTGCCAGAAGTTCAGCGGCTTGGTGTGCGGGTTGTCGACCCGGAAGATCTTCACCCCGGCGTCGATCCACACCTGCAGCACGCGGCGGCACTCGGCGTAGATGCCCTCGGGGTCGTTGTCGAAGTTGACCGGGTAGATGTCCTGGTACTTCTTCGGCG
This sequence comes from Blastococcus sp. SYSU D00695, assembly GCF_054050555.1. Classification (NCBI taxonomy): domain Bacteria; kingdom Bacillati; phylum Actinomycetota; class Actinomycetes; order Geodermatophilales; family Geodermatophilaceae; genus Blastococcus; species Blastococcus sp. SYSU D00695. The sequence continues at coordinate 26,588 of NZ_JBJGZP010000035.1, forward strand.
GGTTCTCCGCGTAGGCGATCGTCCCGTCCGGCTTGGTGGTGAACCACTCCGGGTGGCTGCGCACCCACGGGTGGTCCGGCGCCGCCTGCAGCGCGAAGTCCAGCGCCACCTCCATGCCGAGCTCCCCGGCCCGCCAGACGAAGCGCTGGAAGTCCTCCATCGTGCCCAGCGCCGGGTGGACGGCGTCGTGCCCGCCCTCGCGCGACCCGATGGCCCACGGGGAGCCGACGTCGTCGGGACCGGGGGTCAGGGTGTTGTTGCGGCCCTTGCGGTTGACCTCGCCGATGGGGTGGATCGGCGGCAGGTAGACGACGTCGAAGCCCATCTCGGCCACCGCCGGCAGCCGGTCGGCGGCGGTGGTGAACGTGCCGTGGGTCGCGACCCCGCCGACGACCGGGCCGGTCGAGCGCGGGAAGAACTCGTACCAGGAGCCGTACAGCGCCCGCGGCCGGTCGACCCACACCTCGTGGTCGGCCGACGCGGTGACCAGCTCGCGCACCGGGTGCTCGTGCAGGTACTCCTGCACCGCGGGCGCCAGGGCCGGCGCGACCCGCTCGGGCAGCCCGCGACCGGCGTCGCGCAGCGCGGTCACCGCGTCGGTGAGCCGGCCGCGCCACTCCTCGTCGGCACCGGCGGCGACCCGCTCGAGCAGCCGGGCGCCCTCCTCGAGGTCGTTGGCGAGGTCCTCGGGGCCCTGCCCGGCCTCGATCTTCACCTCGACGGCGTGGTGCCAGGTGGCCAGCGGGTCGCTCCAGGCCTCGACCCGGAAGGTCCACCGGCCCTCGCGGTCGGGCACCACGGTGGCCAGCCAGCGATCGGGCTCCTGGCTGTAGGGCGACATGCGGGTGAAGGCGCCACACGTGCCGTCGGGCGCGGTCCAGACGACGTCCGCGGCGACGGCGTCGTGACCCTCCCGGAACACGGTGGCGGTGATCGGCAGGTGCTCGCCGACCACGGCGCGGGCCGAGAAGGACCCGCAGGACACGACGGGGGCGACATCGGTGATGCCGAGGCGGAGGTCAGCGCGGCCAGTCATCACGATCACGCTAACGAGGTCGCGGGTGTCGGGCACGTCGGAGCCGGAACGGCCCCCTCCGAGGGGGTGCCGGCAGGCCGTGCGAGACGGGTGGGGAGCGCCGCGGTCCTTATAGGGTCGGCCGCGTGCGTGCTCTCCGTCGGTTCACGGTCCGGGCATCCCTCCCCGAGGAGCTGGTGCCGCTCGCCCAACTCGTCATGAACCTCCGCTGGTCCTGGCACCCGGACACGCGGGACCTCTTCGAGGCACTCGACCCCGACCTCTGGCGGACCTGCGGGGGCGACCCGGTCAAGGTGCTCGGCGAGGTCTCGGCCGAGCGGCTGGCCACCCTCGCGAAGGACCGCCGCTTCGTCCGCCGCATGCAGGACGTCGTCGAGGACCTCGGCGAGTACCTGTCCGCCCCGCACTGGTACCAGTCCCTGGGCGCCGACGCCCCCGCCTCGATCGCCTACTTCAGCGCCGAGTTCGGCATCACCGAGGTCCTCCCGCAGTACTCCGGCGGCCTGGGCATCCTCGCCGGCGACCACCTCAAGGCGGCCTCCGACCTCGGCGTCCCGCTGATCGGCGTGGGGCTGCTCTACCGCGCCGGTTACTTCGAGCAGGGCCTGTCGGCCGACGGCTGGCAGCTGGAGCACTACCCCGCGCTGGACCCCAACGGCCTGCCCGTGAAGCTGCTGCGGCAGGCCGACGGCTCGGCCGTCGTCGTCTCGGTGCCGCTGCCGGAGGGCCGCACGCTGCACGCCCACGTGTGGCGCGCGCAGGTGGGCCGGGTGTCCCTGCTGCTGCTCGACAGCGACATCGAGGAGAACGCCCCCGCCGAGCGCGGCGTCACCGACCGGCTCTACGGCGGCGACGAGGACCACCGGCTGCGCCAGGAGATGCTGCTGGGCATCGGCGGCGTCCGCGCGCTGCGGGCCTGGTGCCAGCTCACCGGCACCCCGGCGCCGGAGGTGTTCCACGCCAACGAGGGCCACGCCGGCTTCCAGGGCGTCGAGCGCATCCGCGAGCTGACCGAGTCGCACGGGCTGTCGTTCGCCGAGGCGCTGCAGGCCGTCCGCGCCGGCACCGTGTTCACCACGCACACGCCCGTCCCGGCCGGCATCGACCGCTTCCCCCGCGCGCTCATCGAGCGCTACTTCGCCGGCTTCGGCGTCCCGCTGGAGCACCTGATCCCGCTGGGCGCCGAGGACGACCCGACGAAGTTCAACATGGCGCACATGGGCCTGCGGCTGGGCCAGCGCGCCAACGGCGTGAGCCAGCTGCACGGGCACGTCAGCCGGCACATGTTCAGCGACCTGTGGCCCGGCTTCGACGAGGCCGACGTGCCGATCAGCTCGATCACCAACGGCGTGCACGCCCCCACGTGGACCGCCCGCGAGCTGGTGGACCTCGGCACCCAGAGCTCGTCGTCCGGGGACCCGGTGGAGGGCGACGAGCCCGCGTCCTTCGACGGCGTGGACCGGATCAGCTCCGGGGAGCTGTGGAGCACCCGGCGGATGCTGCGCGGCCGGCTGGTGGACGAGGTGCGCCGCCGGCTGCGCGAGACCGCGCTGTCGCGCGGCGCCACGGAGTCCGAGGTCGCCTGGACCGCCACCGCGTTCGACCCCGACGTCCTCACCATCGGGTTCGCCCGGCGGGTGCCCAGCTACAAGCGGCTGACGCTGATGCTGCGCGACCCCGAGCGGCTGCGCGCCCTGCTGCTGGACGACGAGCGGCCGGTCCAGCTGGTCATCGCCGGCAAGAGCCACCCGGCCGACGACGGCGGCAAGCAGCTGATCCAGCAGATGGTGAAGTTCGCCGACGACCCCGCCGTCCGGCACCGGATCGCGTTCCTGCCCGGCTACGACATCGGCATGGCCCGCTACCTGTACTGGGGCTGCGACGTCTGGCTGAACAACCCGCTGCGGCCGCTGGAGGCCTGCGGCACCTCGGGCATGAAGGCCGCCCTCAACGGCGGGCTGAACCTCTCCATCCGCGACGGCTGGTGGGACGAGTGGTTCGACGGCCAGAACGGCTGGGCGATCCCGACCGCCGACGGCGTGGCCGACGCCGACCGCCGCGACGACGTCGAGGCGCGGGCGATCTACGACCTGCTCGGCACGCAGGTGATCCCGCGCTTCTACGAGACCGACCGCGACGGCATCCCCAGCCGCTGGGTGGAGATGGTGCGGCACACCCTGCGCGAGACCGGGCCGAAGGTGCTGGCCACCCGCATGGTGCGCGACTACGTGCAGCGGCTCTACGTGCCCGCCGCCGGCTCGGCGCGGACGATGTCGGCGGGCGGCTACGCGCCGGCCCGGGAGGAGTCCGCCTGGCGCGCCCGGGTCCAGGAGCGCTGGAACGCCGTCCGCGTCGCGCACGTGGAGGCCACCGGCGCCGGGGACACCCCGGAGATCGGCACCTCGCTCGCCCTGCGTGCGGAGGTCGAGCTGCCCGGGCTGGCGCCCGGCGACGTCCAGGTCCAGGCCGCCTACGGCCGGGTCGACGACGCCGACGGGCTGCACGACGTCACCACCGTGCCGATGACGCTCGAGCAGGCCGAGGGGTCGCGGCACTGGTTCACGGCCGCGGTCCCGCTGGAGCGGACCGGCGCCTTCGGCTACACGGTGCGGGTGCTGCCGGCGTCGGCGCACCTGGCCGACCCGGCCGAGCTGGGGCTCGTCACGACCGCCTCCTGAGTCCCGTCCGGGGCCCCGCCGCACCCCCTGTGCGGGCCCGCCGGTGAACCACCCGTCACGCCGGTCGCACCGCTCCCTCCCGGAGCAGGTGCGACCGGCGTGGCGACTCGGCCGGACCGCCCAGTTCCGTCGTCGGTCACTAGGCTGGCGGGCATGCCCGACCGCTGTGAAGTCCTGCCCGGAGACTCCGTCGTCGCCCGTCGCGGCGGCGGTCTGCTGTGGGTGGACGCTCCCGGCGCCCCCGCCCTGACCGCGGCCCTGCACGCCTGCCTGGGCGTCTCCGGTCCCGGCGCCGACCGCGTGCTGGCCGCCGTCGCCGGCCAGGTCGCCGCGCTCGGCGGGAACTCGGCGTCCTTCGCCCTCGTGCTCACCGACACCGCGGGCGGGTCGGGGACCGGCGTGGCCCTGTGGGCCGGCAAGGGCCAGCCCGCCGTGGACGGCGTCCCCGTCTCCGGGCACCAGGTCGACGGCGGCTGCACGCTCGCCGCCGGCTTCCAGCTGGGCTCCGGTCTCTACGTCGGCCCCGGCCAGCCCGTGCCGAGCATGCCGCCGGGCGTCGCGCACGACCTCGTCGAGGGGACCGTGCCGGGCAGCGGCGCGATGCTGCACCTGGCCGCGGCCGCACCGGTCGCCGCGGCGGCCGCGCCCGCCGCCGCGCCGGCGCCCTCGTCGTTCTCCGCCCCCTCCGACGCCGGCTTCGGCGCCCCCAGCGGCGGCTACTCCGCGGCCGCGCAGGCCCCGGGCACCGACGGCGGGGAGGCCACCGCCTTCTGGAAGCCCGAGCCGTCGGCGGCGCCGATCCTGCGCTTCGACGACGGCCTGGTCGTCACCGTCGACGAGGACCTGGTCCTCGGCCGCCGGCCCGACAGCCACGAGATGGTCACCAACGGCACGGCGCGGCCCGTGCCGATCGCCGACACCCAGAACGTGCTCTCCTCGGCGCACGCCGCGGTGCAGCGCCAGGGCCGCGAGGTCTCGCTGGTCGACCTCGGCTCGCTCAACGGCACGCACGTCGCCGGCCCCGAGGCCACCGAGTGGACGCAGCTGGAGCCCGGCGTGGCGCACCCGCTGGCCGACGGCGACCGCCTGCTGCTCGGCTGGACCGTCATCACCTTCGAGCAGCCGCAGGACTAGCTCGGGCTCGACTCCGCGAGTGGCCCGGGACCGCGTCGGTCCCGGGCCACTGCCGTCCTCCCGGGGCGCCGCGGACGGGTGATGTGCGCTCAGGGCGGGTTCTGCGCGCAGTACCCGCCCTG
>NZ_JBJGZP010000036.1:0-31120 GCF_054050555.1 Blastococcus sp. SYSU D00695
AATCGTTCGACACCCTAGTCCCCGGCACCCCCCGCCGGGTCCGGGGTCCCCGGGGGGGGGGGCCGCCCCCGGGGGCCGCCCCCGGGACCTCAGCGCCCGCGCGGCCTGCCGGGCCGGGCGGCGGGCCCGGTCACGGACCGGCGAAGACGCCCTCGCCGCGGGACTCCGAGCGCCCCGGGGCGGGCTCGGTGTAGCGGCCGGCCTCGTGGCGGGCGACGACGAAGTGGTGCACCTCGTCGGGCCCGTCGGCCAGGCGGAGCGTCCGCTGGCTGGTGTACATGTCGGCCAGCGGCGTCCACTGCGAGACGCCGGTGGCGCCGTGGATCTGGATGGCCTGGTCGATGATCTGGCAGACCTTCTCCGGCACCATCGCCTTCACGGCCGACACGTAGACGCGGGCCTGGGCGTTGCCCAGCACGTCCATCGCCTTGGCGGCCTTGAGGACCATGAGCTTGCAGGCGTCGAGCTCGATGCGCGCCCGCGACACCGTCTCCATGTTCTTGCCGAGGTTGAGGATCGGCTTGCCGAACGCCTCGCGGAACTTGCCGCGACGGATCATCAGCTCCAGCGCACGCTCGCCCGCGCCGATGGAGCGCATGCAGTGGTGGATGCGCCCGGGCCCGAGGCGGACCTGGCTGATCTCGAAGCCGCGGCCCTCGCCGAGGAGCATGTTGGTCACCGGGACGCGGACGTCGGTGAAGCGCAGGTGCATGTGCCCGTGCGGGGCGTCGTCCTTGCCGAACACCAGCATCGGCGCGAGCACCTCGACGCCCGGGGTGTCCATCGGCACGAGGATCTGCGACTGCTGCGCGTGCGCCGGTGCCTCCGGGTTCGTCTGGCACATGACGATCATGATCTTGCAGCGGGGGTCGCCGGCACCGGAGATGTAGTACTTCTCGCCGTTGAGGACGTACTCGTCGCCCTCGCGCACCGCCCGCAGCCGCACGTTCTTGGCGTCGGAGCTGGCGACGTCGGGCTCGGTCATCGCGAAGGCGGAGCGGATCTCGCCGTTGAGCAGCGGCTCCAGCCACTGCGCCTTCTGCTCCGGCGTCCCGACCCGCTCCAGCACCTCCATGTTGCCGGTGTCGGGCGCCGAGCAGTTCAACGCCTCCGAGCCGAGCGGGTACTTGCCGAGCTCGACGGCGATGTAGGCGTAGTCGAGGTTGGTCAGGCCGCCCACCTCGGAGTCGGGGAGGAAGAAGTTCCACAGGCCCTCGGCCTTGGCCTTGGACTTCGCCTGCTCGAGCACCTCCAGCTGCCCCGGGGCGTACGACCAGCGGTCGGCGCGGCCCTCGCCGAGCCGGAAGTACTCGTCCTGCACGGGCGCGACGACGTCCTCGAGGAACCGGACGACCCGGTCGAACAGGGGCCGGGCCCCCTCGCTCATCCGGAGGTCGAACAGCTCCGCTGGCTCGGTTCTCTGCATCAGGTGTCCCTCTCAGCTGCGGCGGCGACGGCGGGGCGGCCCCTCCGGGGACCGGGCGCGTCGCGGGAGGCGGCGCGGTCCCGGGCAGGGCAGCGCTCCGAGCGTCGCACAGCGGTGATCCGGGCCACGAACCGGATCCGGGCTGCGCGCGCCGCCGGGGCGTAGCCTCCGCGCCGATGGAGCAGCGCGAGGACCGGCGTGACCCCGGCGGGCGCAGGCTCCTCACCGTGCGCGAGCTGATCGCGATGCCCCACCTGGGCACCCGCCTGCTCGGCGGCGGCGCGGGGCTGGACCGCGAGCTCTCCTGGGCGCACACCAGCGACCTCCCGGAGCCGTGGAACTGGCTCGAGGGCGGCGAGCTGCTCCTGGTCACCGGGGTGGGCCTCCCGGAGCAGGCGGACGAGCAGGCGCGCCTGCTCGAGCAGCTGGACGCCGCCGGGGTCGCCGCCCTGAGCGTCGCCGTCAACGCGCGCGGCCGGGTGGTGACCGAGCTGATGATCGCCACCGCGGACCGCCTGGGCTTCCCGCTCCTGCAGACGGCGTACGAGGTCCCCTACGCCTGGCTCACGCGGGCCGTGGCCGACGCCGAGGGCACGCAGGCGCAGGAGATCCTCCGCGACACCGAGCGGCTCTACGGGGCGCTGCGCACGGCCACGGCAGCCGGCCGCTCGGGCGGCCTGCTCGTCGCCGACGTCGCGGCCTCGCAGGGCTGCCGCGCGCAGGTGGTGGACCCGCGCGACGGTTCCCCGGTCTGCGCCGATCCCGCGCGCCCCGTGCACGCCGACCTCGTGGCCGAGGTCGCCGGCCCGTCCACCCGCGGCGCCGGACGCGCGCGGGGCCGGGTGCGCGTGCGGTCCGGCGCCCGGCACGCCGTCGTCGTCCCGCTCGACGACGGCGGGGAGGCGCTGCTCGTCCTCGAGCACGAGGCCGGCCGGGCCCCGGGGGCGGTCGTGCTGCGGCACCTGGCGACGATCGCCGGGGCGGAGGTGGAGCGGGCCGCCCTCGAGCGCGGCCGCGAGCAGGACCGGGCCGCGCAGGTCCTCGGCCGGCTGCTGTCCGGCGAGCTCCCGCCGGAGGTGGGCGCGGTAGACGTCGCGGCGTGGGGGCTCACCGGCCCGATGCGGCTCGTGGCGACCGACGTCCCCGCACGCGACCCGGGGCTGCGCCGGCTGTTCCGCCGCCTGCGGGAGTCCGGCGTGCCCGCCGCGACGTTCGTCGACGAGCGCGCGCACCTGCTGCTGCCGGCGACGGAGGAGGCGCTGCAGGTCGTCCTCGACGCCTGCGACGACGACGTGCGGCTGGGGCTGTCGGAGGACCTGCGCGACCTCTCGCGGATCGCGCACGCCCAGCGGGAGGCGCACTGGGCGCTCGCGCTGGCGCGGACGGGCCGCGAGCGCGTCGTCCGGCACGCGGAGAACCGGCTCGCGGCGTTCCTCCCGGCGTCCCTCGGGGAGGCCGAGAGCGTCGTCGAGCGGGTCCTCGGGCCGCTGGTCGCCTACGACCGGGACAACGGGACCGAGCTCCTGCGCTCGCTGCGGGTGTTCCTCGAGCACGACCGCTCGTGGCAGAAGGCGGCGCCGGAGCTGTTCGTGCACAAGCAGACGCTGGCCTACCGGATGCGCAAGGTGGAGGAGGTGACCGGCCTGGACCTGCACTCCACCGACGACGTGGCGCAGCTGTGGCTGGCCCTGCGCACGCTGGAGCTCATCGGCCGCTGAGCCCGGCAGCTGGGGCGGCCCCGCCGGGTCCCGTCGGAGCGATGTGCGGTGACGGCGGGTCCCGGCCGCAGAACCCGCCACCACCGCACATCACCGTTTCGTCCGACCGCCGAGGCCGGCGACCCTCCGCGTGCTGTGGCGGGGAGGCCGTCGTGCGATCGGCTGAAGGAGCGCCCCGCGATCGAGCGTTTCGTCGATTGACCGGGGAACGCGCGTCTCCCTAGCGTCCGGGCACCGCGAGCGGCGTCCCCACCCGGCACGCGCGCTCGCGGTGGCACCGCCCGCCCACAGCACCCGAGGAGCCCCCGTGAGCGAACGCCGGCCGCTGGTCACCGTCCTGGGCGCGTCGGGGGCGGTCGGGTCCGCCCTCGCCGCGGACCTCGCGCAGGACGCGTCGCTGGACCTGCGGCTGGTGGACCTCGACACGGCCGCCGTCGACCACCTGGCTTCCGACCGGGTCCAGGTGGTGCGCGCGGACCTGTTCGACGACGCTGCGGCCGAGCACGTCTGCCCGGGCTCCGCGCTGCTGGTGAACTGCCTCAGCCTCGTCTTCGTCGACCGGGTCTTCGAGCTGGCGGTCCGGTACGGCATCGACTACGCGGACCTGATCTCCGAGCCGACGGAGGAGCAGCGGGCCGCGGCGGAGGCGGCGGGGATCCTGGCGGTCCCCGGCCTCGGCATGAGCCCGGGCCTGAGCAACGTCCTCGTCCGGCACGCCGCGAACGCGATGGACCTGCGCTCGGTGGAGATCCACTTCGCGATCTTCCGGTCGCCGGCCGCGAGCCGCGGTGCCCTGGACACCCTCGTCTGGGAGATCGCCGAGTACTGCCCGCAGCGCGTGGTCTTCCAGGACGGCGAACTGGTCCGCGTCGGGCCGTTCGACGGGGTGCGGCGGGTCGACTTCGGCGGCGAGCTCGGGGAGCTCGACGTGCTCGTGCGGCCACACCCGGAGCCGGTCACCCTGCCCCGGAACTTCCCCGGCTTGGAGTTCGTCGCGGTGCGCGGCACCTGGCACCCCAGGCTCGTCGCCGAGTTCGAGGTGCTCAACCGCCTGGGGCTGCTCGCCGACGAGGAGACGGTCAACGCGACCAAGGAGGCGCTCTGGCGGCGGCTGGGTGGCCGGGAGATGCCGGAGTACCTGGGCCCGCGCGGCTCGCTCATCGAGGTGCGCGGTCTCAAGGAGGGGGTCGGCATCCGGCGCACGTACCGGCCGACGTCGACCCAGGACCTGGGCTCCTACCCGCTCACCGGGCTGTGCGCCGCCGTCGGGGTCCGCCTGATGCTCGACCGCCCGGCGGACATGGTGGGGGTGCGCGAGCCGGAGCTCGTCTTCGACCCCGACGCCTACCTGGCGGGGCTCGACGCGCAGGGCGTGCTGAGCGTCGAGTGGTGGGACGTGGAGGACCGCTCGCCCGCCCAGCGCGTCGTCCCGTCCGTGCGTGTCTCCTGATGTCGGCCGCCACCCTGCCCCGCCGAGGCGGTGCGTCGCCGGCGGCAGCGCCCGGGCACAGCCGGGTCGAGGTGAGCGGCCCGCGCGAGCCGCGGCGCATCCGCGCCTGGAGCGAGGCCTACGTCAACTGCGGGATCGCCGACGCGGTGTGGATCCCCGACGAGCTCACGGAGTTCCGTGGCCGGATCCGTCGGCGGACCCTGGAGGACCTGGTCCTGGTGGACGTCGAGGCGGACCCCTTCGGGACGCGGTGGACGCGGTCCTCCGCCACCTCCGACCACGTCGGGGTGTCGGTGAACACGCGCCGTTACACCGAGCGCGTCGTGTTCGGCGACCGCCGGGAGACGGTCTCGACGTCGTCGGTGGTCGTGTGGGACCCGGCGGTGCTGGTCGAGGCGGAGGTGCTGAGCCCGATGGCGCAGACCGTCCTGCTCGTCCCCAAGTCGGCGCTGCACCTGACCCGCTCCGGCTCCGTCCACCTCCCCGAGGCCCTGGGCGAGGACGACAAGGCGGTCCTGCGCCTGCTGCGCAGCGTCGTCCTCGCCGTCGCCCGGGACGCCGACCGGTTCGGTCCCGCGGCGGCCGCGGTCGCCCGCACCACCGTCGTGGAGCTGCTGTGCAGCCTCGTCGAGGGCCGGCGGCAGTCGTCCGGGGCGGCGGTCAGCGAGGGCATGCGGATGGCGGTGTGCCGGTGGGTCGACGAGAACCTCCACCTGGGGCCGCTGACGCCGGTGCAGGCCGCCGACGAGCACGGGATCTCGCTGCGGTCGCTGCACCGGCTGTTCGCCGACCGCGGGGAGTCCTTCGCCTCGCTGGTGCGCCGACGCCGGCTCGAGGGCGCCCTCCGCGACCTGCTGCGGACCGACGACATGGTGCAGACGATCGCCGTCCGCTGGGGATACGCCGACGCCAGCCAGTTCATCACCGAGTTCAAGCGGGTCCACGGCACCCCGCCGGCCACCTACCGCAGGGCCTCCCGCGCCGCGGTGTGAGCGGCCGGCGGGCGCCGGTGACGCGCCCGGACAAGGCGGTGGCATCCGGCCCCAATCGGAGCGGGCGGCCCGGGCCCCACGATCGGCGCACCCGGTGGTCGCCGTCACAGCGTGGACGGCGGCGACCGGACCCCCGTCCCGGTGGGCGGTCGTCCGGACGACCCGGCGACCGCACGCGGGCGCCGCCACGAGCGAGGAGCAGCGCATGGCCCAGGAAACGCAGCGGGACGCCCCGCCGGAGCCGCAGGTGGACGTCGTCGTCGTGGGGGCCGGCTTCGCCGGCCTGTACCTCGTGCACCGCCTGCGCAGCGCCGGGTTCTCCGTGCGCGGCTTCGAGGCGGGCGGCGACGTCGGCGGGACCTGGTACTGGAACCGCTACCCGGGCGCCCGCTGCGACATCACCACGGCCGACTACACGTTCGGGTTCGACCCCGAGCTGGAGCGGGAGTGGACCTGGTCGGAGAAGTACGCGACGCAGCCGGAGATCCTCCGCTATCTGCAGTTCGTCGCCGACCGGTACGACCTTCGGCGCGACTTCACCTTCGACACGCGGGTCGAGGCCGCCCGGTGGGACGACGCCGCGCAGCTCTGGCGGGTCACCACCTCGTCCGGCGAGGAGGTGGTGACCCGCTTCCACGTGATGGCGTCCGGGTGCCTGTCGGTGCCGAAGGAGCCCGACATCGAGGGCGCCGGGCGCTTCCGCGGCGAGGTGTACTCCACCGGCCGGTGGCCGCACGAGGGCGTGGACCTCACCGGCAAGCGGGTCGCCGTCATCGGCACCGGGTCGTCGGGCATCCAGTCCATCCCGCTCATCGCCGAGCAGGCCGCGCAGCTGACGGTCTTCCAGCGCACGCCGAACTTCTCCGTCCCGGCGCACAACGGGCCCGTCCCGGAGTACCGCGCCAAGCAGCTGCGCGCCGACCGCGACGCCTACCGCGAGGCGGCCCGGTGGTCCACCATCGGCGTCCCGGGCCAGGTCGACGAGGTCTCCGCCGTCACCGCGTCCGAGGAGGTGCGGCGCGAGCGCTTCGAGGCGGCCTGGGCCCGCGGCGAGCTGCACGCCGTCTTCAACGTCTTCGCCGACCAGGGCACCGACCCCCGCGCCGCGGAGATCCTCGGCGATCTGGTCCGGGCGGAGATCCGGTCGATCGTCACCGATCCCGAGACCGCCGAGGCGCTGTGCCCGAAGAACTACTACTTCGGCACGAAGCGACCGTGCCTGGACTCCGGCTACTACCGGACGTTCAACCTCCCGCACGTGCGGCTGGTCGACCTGCGGACGACCCCGATCCGCACCATCACCGAGACCGGCATCGAGATCGGCGGCACCCAGGGCGGTGCGGAGACGGTCGAGGTCGACGCCATCGTCTACGCGACGGGTTTCGACGCCATGACCGGTGCGCTGGTCGCCGTCGACATCACCGGGCGCGGGGGCGTTCCGCTCGCGGAGAAGTGGGCCGACGGGCCGTCCACGTACCTCGGGCTGATGACCGGGGGCTTCCCGAACCTCTTCACGATCACCGGGCCGGGCAGCCCGTCGGTGCTGTCCAACATGGCCGTCTCCATCGAGCAACACGTCGACTGGGTGACCGACTGCCTCGTCGACCTGCGCGGCACGGGCAGGACGACGATCGAGCCCACCGCCGTCGCCGAGGAGGGCTGGAACCGGCACGTCGCCGACTGCGCGGCGATCACGCTGCACCCGACGGCGAACTCCTGGTACATGGGCGCCAACGTGCCGGGCAAGCCGCGCGTGTTCTACCCCTACATCGGGGGCGTCGGCGCCTACCGGGCGGCCTGCGACGAGGTGCGGGCCCGGGGCTACCTCGGCTTCCGGCTGACCGGGCCGGCGGGGGAGCAGTGCCACGACGGTGTCGTCCGCCGGCTGCAGCCCGACGTGGCGATGGTGCTCGACGCCATGGCGCAGCTGGACCTCCCGCCGCTGGAGTCGATGCCCCCCGCCCAGCTGCGCGAGTTCATGGCCGTGGCCGACGCGGAGCGCCCGCCGGGCCCCGACGTCGGCGAGGTCGTCGACGGCGTCCTGCCCGGTGCGGCCGGGGACCTGGCCTACCGGCTGTTCCGCCCCTCCTCGCCGGGGCCGCACCCCGTCGTCCTCTGGTTCCACGGCGGCGGCTGGGTGATCGGCGACCAGGTGTCCGACGAGCCGTTCTGCCGGGACCTGTGCGTGCGCAGCGACGCGGTGGTCGTCTCGGTGGACTACCGGCACGGGCCCGAGGCGCGCTACCCCGCTGCCGCCGAGGACGCCTGGGCCGCGCTGCAGTGGGTCGCCGGGCACGCGATCGAGCTCGGCGGCATCCCGGACGACCTGGTCGTGGCCGGGTGGAGCGCCGGGGGTGGCCTCGCCGCCGCCGTCGCCCAGCGCGCGCGGGACGAGGACGGGCCGGACCTGCGCGGCCAGCTGCTGCTCACCCCCGTCACCGACGCCGCGATGGACACCGGCTCCTACCGGGAGAACGCCGAGGGGTACGTGCTGACCGCGGCCCTCATGCGCTACTTCTGGGACCACTACTGCGACCCGGCGCAGCGGGGCGAGCCGACGGCGTCCCCGCTGCGCGGGCGGCTGGACGACCTCCCGCCGGCGATCGTGGTCACCGCCGAGTTCGACCCGCTGCGCGACGAGGGCGCCGCGTACGCCGAGGCGCTGCGGGCGGCCGGCGTGCCGGTCGAGCACGTCGCCGCCCGCGGTCACACGCACACCTCGCTGACCATGGTCGACGTCGTGCTGTCCGGCGCGCCCGTCCGCGAGGAGCTGGCCTCGCGGCTGCGGGCGCTGTTCCGCGAGCCGGCCCGCGTCTGAGCCGGGGCGTCCCGCCGCGCCGCCCTGCGCGGCGGGACGCCCCGGCACGACCACCGTCCACGACCGACCCGGAGGGCACGCACATGAGCGCGGCGTCGACCACGGTGCTGGGCACCGGACTGATGGGGACGGCCCTGGCCCGCTGCCTGCTGGCCGACGGCCGGCCGGTGACGGTCTGGAACCGGACCCCGGAGCGGGCAGCGCCGCTGGTGCAGGAGGGTGCGGTGCCGGCCGGGTCCGTCGCCGAGGCGGTCACCGCCAGCGGCACGACGATCGCCTGCGTGCGCGGGGCGGGCGACCTGCTGGAGCTGATGACGGGCCTGCCCGGGGACCTGGACCTGTCCGGGCGCACCCTCGTGGACCTGTCCAGCGGCGACGGCGCGACGGCCCGCGCGCTCGACGCCTTCATGCAGGCGCGCGGCGGGGCCTTCCTCACCGGGTCGGTCCTCGTCACCCCGGTCGCCATCGGCACGCCCGACGGGGTGGTCCACTACGCCGGTTCGGCGGCGGCGTGGGCCGCGGTGGGGGAGGAGCTCGCCGCGCTGGCGCCCCAGGGGTCGGCCTACCTGGGGCCCGACCACGACCTGCCGGGCACGCTGGACGTGGCGGTGACCGTCCCCGTGCTCGGCGTCGGGCTCGCCTCGTTCGTCGAGGGGGCCGCCTACGCCGCCGCGCGGGGCGTGGACCTGGACACCGTCCTCGCCGCCGCGGACCGGATGCTGGAGGTGCTGCGCGCGGGCATCCACGACGCGGCCGCGTCGATCGCGTCGGGCGACTACCGCACCGACCAGGCGACCCTGGACGTGTGGCGGCGGGCGGCCACCCGGTGCCGCGACGCCGTCGTGGCCGAGGGCCACCCCGCGCACCTGCTCGACGGCCTGGTCGCGGCGATGGACCACGCCGACGCCGCCGGGTACGGCAGCCGGTCCCTGGCCGGGTTGCACGCCGCCGTCCTCGGGGTCCGTGCCCCGACGGAGGACTGACCGGACGCGCGTGACACCGGCCCACGACGGAGCGGGCGCAGCGCCGTCCCACCCGCAGTGAGCCCCCTGCGCCGGCTCCGCTCGCCGACACCGGAGCACGCGGGCGGGGACGTCGGTGGCCGGGGGTGTCCGGCCTCATCCGGCGGCACCGGCGCGGTCGGCGGCCTCCCGCAGCCAGCCGGCGACCTCGTCGTCGATCTCGGCCGGGGCGCGGACCTCGAGGTGGTGCATCCAGTGGGCCGGGCCCGGCTGCACGACCTCCTTCCAGCGCGGCGAGGTGTCCCGCCGGCCGAGCACGACGGACAGGACGACGTCGGCCGCCGGCCGGCGCAGGTACTGCCCGGGCCGCCACAGGTAGGCGAACCCGCGGCGGCGCCGGAAGGCGACCTGACTGGTCGACACCCGTACCCGCACGTCGTCGACGGTCTCCAGCGCCGTCGTGACCCGGGCGAGGACGGCGACGCCGAGCGGGGAACCGGCGAAGAACCCCTCCGGGGTCACCCGCGCGACCCGCGCGGGCCGGCCGGCACTCAGCCGCGCCGGGCCGGCTGATCGGCCAGGGCCCGGGCCAGCGACGCCCCCCACTGGCGGGCGCGGTCCTCCTCGCCGGCGGCGAGGGGGCCGGTGGTGCCGGTGACGGAGAAGTGCTCGGCGGGGGAGAGGACCGCCAGGCCGTGCCCACGCAGGAGCTTCTCCTCCGTCCTGGCCGCGTGGTCCATCCGCACCAGCAGCCGGGGGTGGTCGCTGCGCGTGTCGAAGGCGGCGGCACGGGTCCCGTCGCCGGTGACCCGGACGGCGTCGAGCCACTCGTGCAGCCCGCGCGCGGTGTCGGCGATCTGTGCCCCGTGCTGTCGCACGGCCCCCTCCCGGGTCGAGGGCCGCGGCATGGAGAGCGTGTGGGTGGGGCCGCCGACGACCAGCAGGGCCACGTCGGGGCCGACCTCGTCCGGGCCCTCTGCCGCGGCGACGACGTCGACCGGCAGGCTCGCGGACAGTCCCTCGGCGATCGCGTGCGCGATCGCGCGGGCGTCACCGAAGACCGACTCGTAGACGACCAGCGCTCGGGTCACGGGGCTCACCTCTCTGCTCGGGTCACCGTCCCGGTCGAGGCTAGGAAGCGGGGCCGGGACGGGGCACGGGCGAAGGGCCCGGCCGGGAGGGCCGGAGGGCGACGGGGGACCGGGGGCGCCCGGCCCCCGGTCCGTCCGCGGACACGGCGACCCCGACCGCGGGGCGCCGGCCGGCCGGCGCGCCGGCGCCCAGGGGCACCACCGTGACGGGGCAGGTCGCGCGGTGCAGCACGGCAGAGGTCACCGACCGGAGGTGCCCGACGCGGTCCTGCCGATGGCCGACCACCAGCAGTTCCGCCGTCAGCGCGGCGGCGAGCAGGGTCGGGGCGGCCCCGCCCCGCCGGACCACGGGGTGCACGGGCACCGGCAGGACGCCGGCACGGTCGATCGCGTCGGCCAGCACCGCCTCCTCGCGCCGCTGCGCGGTGGCCGCGTCGGCCCGCGGTTCCACGGCCGAGTGCAGCAACCCGGGCACGGTCGGCCGCCAGGTGTGCACCGCGACGACGGCGCTGCCCCGGTCGGCCGCGGCCCGCAGGGCGACCGACAGCAGCGCGTCGTCGCCGTCGTCCCCGGCCAGGCCGACCACCACACCGGACGGCTCGGGGACCGACGTGGTCGGCCGCAGGGGGACGACGAGCACCGGGCACGCGGCTCGGCGGGCCAGCGTCGCCGCGGTCGACCCGAGCAGCACGTCGTCGAGGCGCCCGGCGGACGTCGTGCCGACGCAGACGAGCTGCGCGGTCACGCTCTCGGCCGCGAGCACCTCGGCGGCGGGGCCGGCCACGAGCTCCGCGGTCACCGCCAGCCCGGGGCGGTCGCGGGCGATCCGGGCCTCGAGCGCGTCCAGCACCAGCTCAGCGGCGACCCGGAGGACGGCCGCGCCGTCGAGCCCGGCGGCGGCGGGCGGACCGTGGCGGTCCACCGCGGGCAGGGCCATGACCAGCCGCAGCGCGGTGTGCCGGGTCGCGGCCTCCCGGGCGCCGGCCCGGGCGGCGGCGGAGCCGGCGCGCGAGCCGTCGACGCCCGCGACGACCGGCCGTCGGTCCGGGCCGTCCACGGCTACCGGTCCCGCGCGCCCGGCGGGGTCGCGACGACGACCGTGGCGTCGGGGCCCGGGAAGACGAGGCCGACCCGGTCGTCGTCGGTCCACCGCACCTCGTACGGCGGGCTGCCGTCGGCGTGCGGCACGCCGACGATCAGCCCCTCCCGGACGTGCGCCCCCAGGGTGCGCCCGTGCACGACCAGCCAGTTGCCGATCTCCGCCTGCATGTCCGCCTCCTGGTGTCTGTCGGCCCCGCCCGGTCGCGGACACGACGAGGCCGCGCGGGCCGGGTCCTGCCATGGCTCACGGTGGCGGCACCGGGCCGGCCACCGTGAGGGGCGGAGGCCCCCTGTGCCGGGGCCCGAGGTCCCCGCCGGCGGCCCTGCGGTCGTGGCCCGGTGGGGCCGCGTGATCCCGTCGGGCCCGGTCGGGGCGCCGGCGGGGCGCCGCGACCGTGCCGGATGGGCGCCTACCGGCGCTCGGCGTCGACGTTCCGGCACTGGAGTCGGCGTGCGGCCCTCCGGGAGAGTGGAGCAGGCCACAGTGAGGTCCCGAGGAGGACGCATGACCGCACCGACCGTCCCCTACTGGGTCGCCGGCCGGCCCGGCGCCGGCCCGGACGTCGTGGAGGTCCGCTCGCCGTTCGACGGGTCCCTCGCCGGCCGGACGACGACGGCCACCGCCGAGGACGTCGAGGCGGCCGTCGCGGCGGCCGACGCGGTCCGCGCCCGCCTGGCCGCGACGCCGGCCCACGTCCGCAGCGCGGCGCTGGACCACGTGTCCCGCCGGCTGGCCGAGCGCAGCGAGGAGGTCGCCGCGCTCGTCACCGCCGAGTCGGGCAAGCCGCTGAAGTGGGCCCGCCTGGAGGTCACCCGCGCGGTCTCGACGTTCCGCTGGGGCGCCGAGGAGGCGCGGCGGTGGTCGGGGACCCTGCAGCGCCTGGACACCGACCCGGCGGCGACCGGCCGGATGGCGCTGGTGCGGCGGGCCCCCCGCGGCCCCGTCCTCGGCATCGCCCCCTTCAACTTCCCGCTCAACCTGGTCGCGCACAAGGTCGCCCCGGCGATCGCGGTCGGCGCGCCGATCGTCCTCAAGCCCGCGCCGGCGACGCCGCTGTCGGCGCTCCTGCTGGGTGAGCTCCTCGCCGAGACCGACCTGCCGGCGGGCGCGTGGTCGGTGCTGCCGGTGCCGAACGAGGTCGCCGCCTCGCTGGTGCGCGACCCCCGGCTGCCGGTGGTCTCCTTCACCGGCTCGGTCCCGGTCGGCTGGTCGATCCGGGAGGCCGCGCCGCGCAAGCACGTGACCCTGGAGCTCGGCGGCAACGCCGCGGTCGTCGTCGCACCCGACCAGGACGACGACGCGCTGGCCTGGGCGGCGGGTCGCATCGCCACCTTCGCCATGTACCAGGCCGGCCAGTCCTGCGTCTCGGTGCAGCGCGTCCTCGCCCACCGGGACGTCGCCGCGGTCCTCACCGACCGCGTCGTCGAGGCGGTTCAGAAGCTCGCCACGGGGGACCCGACCGACGAGGCCACCGACGTCGGCCCGCTCATCGACGAGCAGGCCGCCCGCCGGGTGGAGAGCTGGGTCGACGAGGCCGTCGCCGCGGGCGCCACGGTGCTGACCGGCGGCACCCGCGAGGGCGCCTCCTACGCGCCGACGGTGCTCACCGGCGTCCCCGCCGACGCCAGGGTCGCCTGCGAGGAGGTCTTCGGCCCCGTCGTGCTGCTGGACCGGGTCGACTCCGTCGAGGAGGCCTTCGCGCGGGTCAACGACAGCCGCTTCGGCCTGCAGGCGGGGGTGTTCACCCGCGACCTGCAGCTGGCGTTCCGCGCCGCGCAGGAGCTCGAGGTCGGCGGCGTCGTCATCGGTGACGTGCCGAGCTACCGGGCCGACCAGATGCCCTACGGCGGGGTCAAGGACTCCGGGACCGGCCGGGAGGGTGTCCACTCGGCCATGCAGGACCTCACCGAGGAGCGGGTGCTGGTCCTGACCGGCATCCAGGTCTGAGCAGCGCACCCCACCCCACCGCAGGAGCACCCGACCAGCACCGCCGATGGAGAGGAAGACCATGGAGTACGCAGTCCTGGACCCCCGGACCGGGGAGACCGTCTCGACCTTCCCCGTGGCCACCGACGAGGAGATCACCCGGGCCGTGGCGGCCGCCGCCGCCGCCCACCGCGGTTGGGGCCGGACGTCGCCGGCCGACCGGGCCGCGGTCGTGCGGCGGGTGGGTGAGCTGCACATGGAGCGGGCCGACGAGCTGGCGCGGATCATCGAGCGGGAGATGGGCAAGCCGCACGCCGAGGGCGTCGGCGAGGTCGAGTACGCGGCCTCGATCTACCTGTACTACGCCGACCACGCCGAGGAGTTCCTCGCCGACGAGCCGATCGAGGTGACCTCGGGGGAGGGGACCGCCGTCGTCCGCCGGGCCTCCGTGGGCACGGTCCTCGGGATCATGCCGTGGAACTTCCCCTACTACCAGGTCGCGCGCTTCGCCGCCCCGAACCTGGTCACCGGGAACACCGTGCTGCTCAAGCACGCCCCGCAGTGCCCGGAGTCGGCGGCCGCGATCCAGCAGGTGTTCCTCGACGCCGGGGCGCCCGAGGGCGTCTACGTCAACGTCTACGCCACCAACGAGCAGGTCGAGACGATCATCGCGGCGCCGTCCGTGCGGGGGGTCTCGCTGACCGGGTCCGAGCGCGCGGGCGCGGCCGTGGCCGCCACGGCCGGACGCCACCTGAAGAAGGTGGTGCTGGAGCTCGGCGGGTCCGACCCGTTCCTCGTGCTCGGCAGCGACGACCTGGACGCGACGGCGGAGGCGGCCGTCGCGGCGCGGATGGAGAACACCGGCCAGGCCTGCAACGCGGCCAAGCGGATCATCGTCGTGGACGAGCTCTACGACGGCTTCGTCGAGGCGTTCCGGCGCAAGCTCCTGGCGGTGGGCCCGGAGGCGCCGCTGTCCTCGCCGCAGGCCGCGCAGCGCCTCGCCGAGCAGGTGGACCGCGCCGTCGCCCAGGGCGCGCAGCTGGCGGCCGAGGGAGAGCGGCGGGGCGCCTTCTTCCCGGCGGGCGTCCTCACCGACGTGCGCCCGGACAACGACGTGTACCGCGAGGAGCTCTTCGGGCCGGTCGCCCAGGTCTACCGGGTGGCCGGCGAGGAGGAGGCGGTCGAACTGGCCAACGACACCCCGTACGGGCTGGGGTCCTACGTCTTCACGACCGACCCGGAGCAGGCGCAGCGGGTCGCCGACGCGCTGGACACCGGCATGGTGTTCATCAACGGGGTCGGCGCCGAGGGGCCGGAGCTGCCCTTCGGCGGGACGAAGCGCTCGGGGTTCGGCCGCGAGCTGGGCCGGCTGGGCATGGACGAGTTCGTCAACAAGAAGCTCATCCGCACGGTCGCCTGACCTCCCCCCGGTGGCGCGCTCAGCCGGCGGGCGGGTGCAGGGCCAGCCACAGCTCGGCGCGCACGCCGGGGGAGTCGAGGTCGCGACCCAGCAGGTCGGCCACCCGCCGGATGCGCTTGCGGAGCGTGTGCCGGTGGATGCCCAGCTGCGCGGCGGCCGGCTCCCACTGCCCGTGGGCGGCCAGCCAGCCGCGCAGCGACTCGACCAGGTCGCCCGGCCCGGCCCGGTCGGCGGCGGTCAGCGGTGCCAGCGCCGCCTCGGCGAAGGCCGCGGTGGCGGCGGGGTCCAGCAGCGCGGCGATGCCGTCGCCGGCGAGGTCGCCGTAGGAGGTGGTCGCGCGGCCGGCGGCCCGGCCGTGGCCGGCCGCCTGGCGGGCCCGGCGGACGGCGGTCGCCAGCCCGTCCCAGGTCGCCGGTGGCGCGCTCCCGACGTGCGCACCGGGCACCCGGCCGGCCAGCCGGGCGGCCAGCGTGCCGGACAGCGTGCCGGTCGCCGGCACCAGCACGACCAGCGCGTCCTCGCGCTCGGCGGCGAACGCCGTCTCGCCGGCGGCCGCGGCCGCGTCGGAGGCCACGTCGACCGCGGCCGCGCGCTGCTCGGCGCTGCCCAGCACCACGAGGGCCAGGACCGGCGGGTCGGGCAGCCGTTCACCGAGGGCGTCGGTCACCGTCACCGCCGGGCCGACCTGCCCCTCCACGAGCAGCCCGAGCACCGCCGAGCGGACCGCGGACGTGCCGCCGGCGAGGGCCCGGGACTGCTCGAGCCGCAGGGTGAGCAGCAGCGCGGCCACGTGGACGACGTGCCGGTCGGCGGCGGGGAAGCCGCCCGCACGACCGACGGCGAGGAAGCCCCGGACCCGCGAGCCGGTGCCCAGCGACTGCAGCAGCACCGTCTCCCCGGGGTGGGTGAGCGAGGCGCCCGCGGGTGGGCGGGCGGTGCGCAGCCGGTCGAGCGCCCCCTCCAGCGCGGCGGCGCGGGCGCGGGCCGCCGGCGGCGCGGCCTCCCGCGGGGCGCCGGCGGCGTCCAGGAGCAGCGCCCAGCCGTCCAGGTGCCGGGCCAGCCGCTGCACCACCGCACCCGGGGCCCCCGGCGCGATCGCGGACCGGGCGAGGTCGCGCTGCACGGCGGAGGCCCGGGTGACCTCGGCGTACTCCTCGGCGGCGATCGCGCTGGCCACCGCCCGGGACAGCGCGATGAACGGCGTCTGGCGGGGGACCTCCAGCACGGCCAGCCCGTGCTCGTCCGCGGCCTCCACCAGCTCCGGGGGCACCTCGGCGTGGCTGAGGCCCGTCCCCAGGCCCAGGCCGACGACGCCGGCCCCGGCCAGCCGGCGCACGTAGTCCGCGCTCCCGGCCGGGGTGAGGGCCAGCCCGGTGGTGAGCAGCAGCTCACCGCCCTCCAGGAAGGGCGTGGGGTCGGTCAGCTCGCTGACGTGCACCCAGGACACGACGCGCTCCAGCGGCGCCCGCCGCGTGTGCACGGCCAGCGCGAGCGACCGGGTGCCCAGCAGGGTCGCGATGGTGACCGGCACGGCGACCCCCTGGACGAAGTGGACACCGAGGCGCTGACGAGGTGCCACTGCGGACGGTACCGGGGGAGGGCTCCGCCGCCCACCCTGGAGACCAGCACCTCCCCGGACCGGGGAGGCCGGCACCCCGAGGAGACCGCGATGACCGACCTGCTCACCGACCCCGGCGCCGTCGCCCAGGAGCGCCGGCTGGTCACCGAGATCCCCGGCCCGCGGTCCCGCGAGCTCGCCGCCCGGCGCTCCGCCGCGGTGACCTCGGCCGTGGGCAGCGTGCTGCCGGTGTACGTCGCGCGGGCCGGCGGCGCGGTGCTGGTCGACGTCGACGGGAACTCGCTCATCGACCTCGGCTCCGGCATCGCGGTCACCAACGTCGGCCACGCCGCGCCGCAGGTGGTGGCGGCGGTGCAGGAGCAGGTCGCGGCCTTCACTCACACCTGCTTCATGGTCGGCCCGTACGAGGGCTACGTCGCCGTGGCCGAGGAGCTCGCGCGGCTCACCCCCGGGGACCACGAGAAGCGCTCGGCGCTGTTCAACTCCGGCGCCGAGGCGGTGGAGAACGCGGTGAAGGTGGCGCGGCTGGCCACCGGCCGCTCCGCCGTCGTCGTGTTCGACCACGCCTACCACGGCCGCACGAACCTCACGATGGCGCTGACGGCGAAGAACATGCCCTACAAGAACGGCTTCGGACCCTTCGCCGGCGAGGTGTACCGGGTGCCGATGTCCTACCCCTTCCGCGACCAGCCGGGCATGACCGGGGCGCAGGCCGCGGCGCGGGCGCTGGAGCTGGTCGAGACCCAGATCGGCGCCGCCAACGTCGCCGCCGTGCTCATCGAGCCGATCCAGGGGGAGGGCGGCTTCGTCGTCCCGGCACCGGGCTTCCTCCCCGCGCTCGCCGACTGGTGCCGCGCCTCGGGTGCGGTCTTCATCGCCGACGAGGTGCAGACCGGCTTCTGCCGCACCGGCGACTGGTTCGCCGCGGAGCACGAGGACCTCGTGCCCGACCTCGTCGCCACCGCCAAGGGCATCGCCGGCGGTCTGCCGCTGGCCGGCCTCACCGGCCGCGCGGAGCTGATGGACGCCGTCCACCCCGGCGGACTCGGCGGCACCTACGGCGGCAACCCCGTGGCGTGCGCCGCGGCGCTGGCCAGCATCGCCACCATGCGCGAGCTGGACCTCAACGCCGCCGCCCGCCGGATCGAGGCCACGATGGTGCCCCGGCTCCGCGGGCTGGCCGAGCGCACCGGGGTGGTCGGGGACGTCCGCGGCCGCGGCGCCATGCTCGCCGCCGAGATCGTCGAGCCGGGGACGACGACGCCGGACCCGGGGCTGACCGCCGCGATCTCCCGGGCCTGCCACGCCGAGGGCGTCGTCGCCCTGACCGCCGGGACGCACGGCAACGTGCTGCGCTTCCTGCCCCCGCTGGTGATCGGGCAGGACCTGCTCGCCGAGGCGCTCGACGTCCTCGACGCCGCGGTCGACGCCCGGACCTGAGCCGCCCCGGGACGGCGGGGCGCGGTCAGCCCCGCGGGGGGACGGCGACGCTCAGCAGCACCACGCTGTCGTCGTCGGCCTCCAGGCTGTGCCGGCGCTGGGGGATCGGCGCGGTCTGGCCCCGCTCGAGCGTCACGACGTCGTCCCCGGCGACGAGGCGGACGCGGCCCCGGACCACCAGCAGGCCGGCCGGCCCGGGGCTGTCGTGCTCCTGCAGGGCGGCACCACCCCGCAGCGCGATGACCGTCTGCCGCAGCCCCTCCACGGGGTGGGGGAGGGTGCGGGCGGCGCGGCCGGCGGACGCCTCGACGGCCTGCCGCAGCAGCTCGTCCCCGAGCACCCCGAGGTCGACGACGTCGTTCGTGGTCATCGCGCCACTCTCCTGGGCGGCCCCCGCCGGGCGCCACCCGGGCAGGACGCGGCGGCGCCGGCACGTCGGGTGCCGGCGCCGCCGCGCCCGGCCGGTCAGGCCGTGGCGTCGGCCTGCCACAGGTCGGGTCCGAAGACCTCGTACTGGATGTCGCGGGGGGCGGTCCCGCGGTCGATCAGGGCGCTGCGGACGGCCTTGAGGAAGGGCAGCGGACCGCACAGGTAGTACACGGCGTCGGCGGGCGTCGCGACCTCGGCGACGTCCATCAGCCCGTCGTGGACGCCGTCCACCGGGAGGCTGCACTCGGCGCCGCGCTCGAACCAGACGTGGACCGTCCCGCCGGGCAGCGCGCGGACGTCGTCGAGGACCTGGCGGCGCAGCGCCCAGGAGGACTCGTCGACGTCGGCGTGCAGCAGGGTGATGTCGAGGTGGGTGCCGGCGCCGACCAGGTGGGAGAGCATGCCGGCCATCGGCGTGATGCCGATCCCGGCGCTGCAGAACACCGCCGGCCGGGAGTCGTCGAGGACGACGTCGCCGAACGGCAGGGACATGGTGACGGTGTCGCCGACGTCCACCCGGTCGTGGAACAGGTTCGACACCTCCCCGTCGGGCGTGCCGCCCCCGTGCACGCGCTTGACGGCGAACGAGCGGTGCTCGCCGTCGTCGGCCCGGGTGAGGCTGTACTGCCGCGGCTGGCGGATCCCGTCGTCCATCGGCATGCGGACCGTCACGTACTGGCCCGGCAGGGAGGTCTTGACCAGCCGGTCGTCGATGCGCCGGCAGGTGAACCGGACGACGTCGTCGGTCTCCCGGACCTTCTCCACCACCTGCCAGTCGCGCCACACCGTCTCCGGGCGGACCCCGCGGGCGCTGTAGAGCCCCCGCTCCATGTGGGTCAGCGCGAACGCCATCAGCCAGTAGACCTCGTCCCAGGCGGCGGCCACCTCGGGCGTGACGGCGTCGCCGAGCACGTCGGCGATGGCCCAGAACAGGTTGTCGTGGACCACCTGGTACTGCTCCGGGCGCAGGCCCAGGGACGCGTGCTTGTGCGCGATGCGCGACAGGAGCTGCTCGGGCAACCGGTCGGGGTGCTCGACCAGGGCGCTGGCGAAGACCGCCACCGACCCGGCGAGGGCCCGTTGCTGCGTGCCCTCGGCCTGGTTGCCCCGGTTGAACAGCCCGTCGAGCAGCTCCGGGTGCTCGCCGAACATGTGCTCGTAGAAGCGTTCGGCGATCATCCCGATGTTCTCGCCCACGACGGGCAGGGTCGCTTCGATCACCGGGCGGGATGTGGTGGAGAGCACGTGCGTGGTCCTTCCCCCTCGTCGGGTGGCGCCGTGGACGCCCCGTCGTGCCCGGCCCTTCCCCCGCAGCCGGGCCGTCAACCCGGTCGGCCGGCAGGCCCTGCCGTCGGCGCGGCTCCCCGTCCCGCGGGCCCGGCCGGTGCGGCGGGGCGCGCACCGCGAAAGCCCGGGTGAGGCCTGCGTTACAGTCCGGAACCGGTCGGGCGAGTGGTCCCGATCACGGCCCGCGGCGGCGCCGCCGTGTGCCGTCCGGCCCGTCCCGTGGAGGCTGTCCATGACCGAGGTCGCGCAGGGTCCCGTCCCGGGGGAGGCGCCCTCCCCGATCCCCATCGGGGTGCGGGTCGCCGAGCTCGCGGCCCGGTACGGCGACGCGCCCGCGGTCGTCTGCGAGGACACCACCCGCAGCTGGGACGACCTCGACCGGCGCACCAACCGGATGGCCCGCGCGCTGCTCGCCCGCGGGGTCGCCCTCGGCGACCTGGTCACCATCGGCCTGCCCAACAGCGTCGAGTTCGTCGAGGCCTGCGTCGCCTGCTGGAAGGTCGGCGCGGTGCCGCAGCCGGTGTCGGCGGCGATGCCGCCGCTGGAGCTGCAGGCCATCGTCGACCTGGCGGCCCCGCCGCTGGTCGTCGCCCGGGGGGACATCCCGCTGGATCGCCCGGTCGCCGACGTCGACGAGCTGCTGGCCGGGACCGACGACGACGGCCCGCTGCCCGTGGCCGTGTCCCCGGCGTGGAAGGCGCCCACCTCGGGCGGCAGCACCGGGCGCCCCAAGCTCATCGTGTCCGGGGTGCCCGGCGTCGTGGACCCGTTCGACACGAACTTCTGGCGGCACGAGCCCGGCGGCACGATGCTCATGCCCGGGCCGCTGTACCACAACGGCCCCTTCTCCAGCGCCATGACCGGGCTGCTGCACGGGGCGACCCTGGTGCTCATGCCCCGCTTCGACGCCGAGGGCGTGCTGCGGCTGGTCGATGAGCACCGGGCCACCTGGCTGTACCTCGTCCCGGCCATGATGAGCCGGATCTGGCGGCTGCCCGAGGAGGTGCGCGGCCGTTACGACGTCTCCTCGCTGGAGACCGTATGGCACCTGGCCGCCCCGTGCCCGCCGTGGCTCAAGGAGGCCTGGATCCACTGGGTCGGCGGCGAGGTGCTCATGGAGCTGTACGCCGGCACGGAGTCGCAGGCCGGCACGCTGATCAGCGGCACCGAGTGGCTGGCGCACCGCGGCTCGGTCGGCCGCGTGCACTACGGGGAGATGACCGTCCTCGGCCCCGACGGCGAGCCGCTGCCGCCGGGCTCGGTCGGCGAGGTGTACCTGCGCCGCGCGCCGGGCGACGCGCCGTCCTACCGGTACATCGGCGCGCAGGCGCGTACCCGCGGCGACTGGGAGTCCCTGGGCGACATCGGCTGGCTGGACGAGGACGGCTACCTGTACCTGGCCGACCGGCGGACGGACATGATCCTGGTCGGCGGCTCCAACGTGTACCCGGCCGAGGTCGAGGCGGCCCTCGACGAGCACCCGCAGGTCGCCTCCAGCGCCGTCATCGGGCTGCCCGACGAGGACCTGGGCCAGGTCGTGCACGCGATCGTGCAGCCCGCGCCCGGCCTGGACGCCGTCGACCTCGACGACCTGCGCCGGCACCTCGCGGAGCGGCTGGTCCGCTACAAGACCCCGCGCACCTTCGAGCTGGTGACCGAGCCGCTGCGCGACGACGCCGGCAAGGTCCGGCGCTCCCAGCTCCTGGCCGACCGGGTGGCCGCCCGGCAGTAGCGGCGCCCGCACGACCCCCGCCCCTCCCGCTAGACCCGTCTGGAGCCCTGGCATGACCACGACCGACCTCCGAGCCGTGGAGGAGGACCTGCGCCAGCGGGTCGACGACTTCCTCGCGGCCCACGACCCCGCGACCACCGACCGGCTGGAGTTCCTCCGCGCCCGGTACGACGCCGGCCTGGCCTGGGTCAACTTCCCGGCCGGGCACGGCGGGCTGGGCCTGCCCCGCGGGTTCCAGGCCCAGGTGGAGGCCCGGTTCGCGGCGGCCGGCGCGCCGGACAACAACCCCCGCGGCAACGGCATCGGCCTGGGGATGGCGGCTCCCACGATCCTCGCCTTCGGCACCGAGGAGCAGAAGCGGAAGTACCTGCGCCCGCTGTGGACCGGCGAGCAGATCTGGTGCCAGCTGTTCAGCGAGCCGGGGGCCGGCTCCGACCTCGCCGCCGTCAGCACCCGCGCCGTCCGCGACGGCGAGGACTGGGTGGTCAACGGCCAGAAGGTGTGGACGTCGAGCGCGCACAAGGCGCAGATGGCGATCCTGGTCGCCCGCACCAACCCCGACGTCTCCAAGCACGCGGGGCTGAGCTACTTCCTGTGCGACATGACCGCCCCCGGCGTCGACGTGCGGCCGCTGCGGCAGATCACCGGCGAGGCCGAGTTCAACGAGGTCTTCCTCACCGACGTGCACGTCCCCGACAGCCAGCGGCTCGGGGACGAGGGGCAGGGCTGGAAGGTCGCCACGGCCACGCTGAACAACGAGCGCGTGGCCATCGGCGGCGGGGGCGGCGGCCGGGAGACCGGCATGGTCGGCGTCCTCGCGCGGACCTGGCGCGAGCACCCCGAGCGCCGTGCCGCCGGCCAGCACGACCGGCTCATGCGCCTGTGGGTCGACGCCGAGGTCGCCCGCGTGACCGGTCAGCGGCTGGGGCAGAAGCTGGCCGCCGGCGAGCCGGGCCCCGAGGGGTCGGCGATGAAGCTGAGCTTCGCCCGCATCGCCCAGGAGGCCAGCGGCATGGAGCTGGAGCTGCTGGCCGACGAGGGCCTGCGGGCCGCCGACTGGACGATGAAGCGCCCCGAGCACGTGGACTTCACCGGCGGTGACGCCGCGTACCGCTACCTGCGCGCCAAGGGGAACTCGATCGAGGGCGGCACCTCCGAGATCCTGCGCAACGTCATCGCCGAGCGGGTGCTCGGACTGCCCGCCGAGCCGCGACTGGACACCGGCATCCCGTGGAAGGACCTCCCCCGATGAGCGACCTCGACCTGCTGTACACCGACGTCGAGGACGACCTCCGTGGCAGCGTGCGCGGCCTCGTCGCCGCCCGCAGCGAGCCGGGCACCGTCGCGGGGGTCTACGACGGCGACCGGTCCGTCGTGGCCCCGCTGTGGCGGTCGGTCGCCGGCGAGCTCGGCCTGGCCGGCCTGCTGGTGCCCGAGGAGCGCGGCGGCGCCGGGGCCTCGGCCCGCGAGGCCGCGGTGGTGCTCGAGGAGCTCGGCCGGGCCGTCGCGCCGGTGCCGTTCCTCACCAGCGGCGTCGTCGCCACGACCGTCCTGCTGGCCGCGCGGCCCGGGGGTGCGGCCGACGAGCTGCTGGCCGGTCTGGCCGCCGGTGAGCGGACGGCCGCCCTCGTCCTCCCGCTGTCGGCCGGCCCCGGCGAGGAGGTCGCCGTCGCCACGGTCGACGACGGCCGGGTCTCCGGGAGCGCGCGCAGCGTCGCCGGTGCGATCGAGGCCGACGTCCTGCTCGTCCCGGTCGCCACCGCCGCCGGGACGGCGGTGTACGCGGTCCCGGCCTCGGCCGCGCGCGTGGAGCCGGTCGTGTCGCTGGACATGACCCGCCAGCTCGCCGACGTGACCCTCGAGGAGGTCGCCGGTGAGGAGCTGCTCCCGGCCGGCGCCGGCGGCGACGCCGTGCGCCGCGGCCTCGAGGTGGGAGCGGCGCTGCTGGCCTCCGAGCAGTACGGCGTCGCGCAGTGGTGCCTGTCCACGACGATCGTCTACCTCAAGGACCGGCGTCAGTTCGGCCGGGTCGTCGGCGGCTACCAGGCGATCAAGCACCGGCTGGCCGACCTCTACGCCTCGGTGGAGTCGGCCGGTGCCGCGGCCCGGTACGCCGCGGCCGCGACCGCCGCGGGCGATCCCGACAGCGCGGTGGCCACCGCGGTGGCCCAGTCGTTCTGCTCGGAGGTCGCCGTCAGGGCCGCCGAGGAGGCCATCCAGTTGCACGGCGGCATCGGCATGACGTGGGAGCACCCGGCCCACCTCTACCTGAAGCGGGCCAAGGCCGACCAGATCGCGTTCGGCACCCCGGCCGCGCACCGCGCCCGGCTCGCCGAGATGGTGGACCTGCCGGCGACCTGACCGGGGCCGGCGGCGTACCACTCGGCGAGGCGGGCGAATCCCTCGTCGAGTGGTACGTGCGGTGCCCACCCGAGCGCGGCGCGCGTGCGGCGCTGGTCGAACCAGTGCGCCGTGGCGAGCTGCTCGGCGAGGAACCGGGTCAGCGGTGGGGTGGAGCGCAGACCGGTCGCCCACCACACGGTCTCGGCGACGGCTCCCGCGGCCCACGCCACCCCGAGGGGGACCAGCCTCCGCGGGGCCGGCACCCCCGCCGCCCGGCACAGGTCGGTGAGGACCTCGGCGATCGGGCGCGGCTCCCCGTTCGACACGACCAGTGCCTCGCCGTGCACGGGACCGCACGCGTCCACCGCGGCGACCAGGGCGGCGGCGGCGTTGTCCACGTAGGTGGTGTCCACCAGCGCCGCCCCGGTGCCGATGAGCACGAGCCGCCCCGCCCGGGCCCGCTCGACGATCCGCCCCACCAGCTGGGTGTCACCGGGCCCCCAGACCAGGTGC
Source organism: Blastococcus sp. SYSU D00695 (assembly GCF_054050555.1). Taxonomy (NCBI): domain Bacteria; kingdom Bacillati; phylum Actinomycetota; class Actinomycetes; order Geodermatophilales; family Geodermatophilaceae; genus Blastococcus; species Blastococcus sp. SYSU D00695. Next base: position 24,229 of record NZ_JBJGZP010000036.1, read on the forward strand.
GGCCGCACGACCAGGACCGCCAGGGACGGCGAGTCGGCGGCCAGGGCGTGGAGCTCGGCGTGGGCCTTGCTCCGGGAGTAGTGCCCGCGGGCGCGCCGGGGCTCGGCGGGTCCGGCGCCCACACCCACCAGCGCCGCTCCGGCGTGGGCGACCGACGGTGACGAGACGTGGACCAGGCGGCCGACACCCTCGGCGCGGCAGGCGTCCACCACGGTGCGGGTGCCGTGCACGTTCGCCCGCTCGAACTCCGTCCACCGCCCGGTGACGTCGACCTTGGCCGCCAGGTGCACCACGGCGTCCTGACCGCGGACGGCGGCCGCGACGGCGGACGGATCGGCGACGTCCCCGAGGACCTCGGCGCAGGGCAGACCCGAGGGGCGGCGCTGGAGCACGGTCACGTCGTCCCCGCGCGCCAGCAGGCGCTCGGCCGTCGCGCGCCCGAGCATCCCGCTGGCCCCGGTCACCAGGACCCTCACCACCGCCGGCGTCCCGTTCCGCGGCGCCGGGTGCCCTCGAGGAGCCGACCGGCCTGCCGCGCGACGCGGGCACGGTCGACCTTCGACTGGTGGCGGATGTCGACCGGGAGCCGGGAGGTCACCAGCACGGCCGCGACGTCGACGCCGGCCGCGGCCCGGACGGCGTCCGCCAGGTCGGGCGCGGCCACGGCCATCCCCGGCCGCCCGCCCCGGCGGCCGCGCGGCCGGGACGAGCCGCTCGCGCCGGACCGGTCCGGGACGACCACCACCACGACGACCTGGGCCCGGGCCGGGCCGACGCCGACGGCCGCGGCGGCCGACACCCCGGGGAGGAGCTCGGCGCGCTGCTCGATGCCCACCGGGGTGACGGGGCCGCCCCTCGTGGAGATCACGTGCGGCAGCCGACCCTCGATCCACAGGCGGCCCGCGGCGTCCAGGTGCCCGACGTCGCCGGTGCGGTGCCAGCCGGCCGGCCGGGAGGAGGCCCGCTCGGTCGCCCACAGGGCGTCGTAGCGGTCCTTGACGTGCGCGGCGCGGACGCAGACCTCGCCCGTCACGGCGGGGTCGTCGGTCAGCGGGCCGTCGGCGGCCCCGTCCGCGCCCAGCGGGCTGATCCGCACGTCGACCCCGGACAGGGGCCGCCCCACGCACACCCCCTCGCCGGGACCGCACCCGGCCAGCTCGGTGGCGGAGACGTCGGTGACGGGCAGGACCTCGGTCATGCCGTACGGCGTGTGCGCCTCGGCCGCGGGGAGGACCGTGCGCAGCTGCTCCAGCAACGGGACGGGGACGGGTGCGCCGGCGGACATGAGCAGCCGGATCCCAGCGAGCGCGGACCGCTGGGCGGGAGTCAGGTCACCGGCGGTGGCCACGACCCGGCGGAGGGCTGCCGGGGACGCGAACACGACCGTCGCCTCGACCGCGGCCGCGGCGTCGGCGAGGGCCGCGGCCGTGAGCGAGCCCGGCGCGGTGACGTCCACGTCGGGGACGGCCGAGCCGATGCCCAGCGCCGGGCCGAGCAGGGCGAACGGCGCGAACGCGGCCACCAGACGGTCCTCGCCCGTCAGCCCGTAGGTGGCGCGCACGAGCGCCAGCTGGGCCGCCGCCTGGGACCGCGTGTAGACGACGCCCTTGGCCGGGCCGGTGGCCCCCGAGGTGAACAGGACGGCGCAGTCGCCGTCGCCGGGCCGGTCGTCGGGCGCCGGGGCCCCGCGGCCGACGCGCTCCACCTCGTCGAGGGTGCGTGCCGCGCCGAGGACGCGCGCGGCGCCCGGCCGCACCGCTCCCGCGACGATCCGGGAGCCGGGGAGGCCCATCAGGCGCGCGGCGGCCAGGCCGGCGGCACTGGCGATGACGTGGTCCACCGCGGCGCTGCGCAGGGCACGTCGCATGCCGCGCAGGCCCAGCCCCTTGTCGGCGACGACGATGACCGCCCCCGCGCGCCAGACGGCGTAGACGGCGGCGGTCAGGTCCGCGGACGGCTCCACGAGGAGCGCGACGCGCTGTCCCGGCCGGACCCCGGTCGCCGCGAGCCCCGCGGCGAGGTGCTCGACCCGCCGGTGCAGCTGCGCCCAGGAAACGGTCGCACCGCCCACCTCGACGACGGCGGGGGAGTCGTCGGCGGCGCGCTCGGACAGGGCCGCCCACAGGGGGCGGGGGGCCTCGCCCGCCGGATCTGGCCCCGACGCGGACGGCCGGGGCGCGGGCTCCGCGCCGGGCAGCTCGGTCACCCACTGGGCGACGGCCTCGGCGTACTGGGGTGCGTCCTCGGGGAGGAGGTGCGAGGCCCCCTCGTAGCGGTGCAGCGAGGCGTGCGGCAGCCGGCCGCGCAGGTCGTCGAGGTAGCGCTCGCCGAACACCGGGTCGCCCGGGCCCCACAGCAGCAGGGCCGGCACCTCCAGGGACCGGATGTCCTCGGCGATGCGCTCCTGGACCGGCCGGGAGGGGTGGGTGGGGGAGAAGGGGATGTCGGCGACGAAGTCACCGACCGCGCGCCGGCGCGCCGCGGAGCCGTACGGGGCGGCGAAGGCGCGGCGCACGTCCGCGGGCAGCGGCGGGCGGGACAGCAGCGTCGTCGCCCGCACGAACACCGGGGTGCCGACGGTGACGGCGGCCCGGACCCCCGGGGCGTGCGCCAGGCGGATGAGGGCCGGCCCGACGTCGCCGGGCGGCATCGCCACCGCGGTGTTGGCCAGCACCACCCCGCGCAGCTGCTCACGGTGCTCGAGCGCCCAGCCCAGGGAGATCACGCCACCCCAGTCGTGGCCCACGGTGACCACCGGGCCGGTGATCCCGAGCGCCGCGGTGAGATCGCCGAGGTCGGCCACCCGTCGTTCCAGCGACCGGGGCCCGGCCGGCCGCTGCGACCAGCCCATGCCGAGCTGGTCGGGCGCGACCACGCGCCAGCCCGGGGGAGCTGCGGCGAGCAACCGGCGCCAGAGGTAGGACCACGTGGGGTTGCCGTGCACGCACAGCAGCGTGCCGACGGGGTCGGCGACGCCGTTGTCGAGCACGTGCCAGTCGTGTTCCACGCCGGCGGCGTCCGCGACCCGCAGGACGCGCGACCAGGCCGGGTCCAGGCCCGGGAGCGCCGGCGGGGGAGGAGTCCGGTCGCGCTCGCTCACCAGGCGATCTCGAGGCAGGAGGCGTTGAGGCCGGACCCGATGCCCATGAGCAGCACCCGGTCGCCGTCGACGAGGGTGTCCTGCTGGCCGGCCAGGGTGAACGGCACGGACGCCGGGCCGAGGTTGCCCCGCGTCGGGAACGTCGTCGGCACGAGGCCGGGGTCGATGGAGAACCGGTCGCACATGGCCTTGGTGTGGACCTTGGAGACCTGGTGGACGATGTAGCGGCTCATGCCGGCCGCCCAGTCGAAGTCCTCGGCGGCGTCCGCCCAGAGGTCCTCGGAGAGGGCGAGCCCGGCGTCCAGCAGGCCCTTGAGGTCGGTGCGCATCATGTCGTTGTCCCCGACGCACAGCTCGTGGTGCTCGGTGGCCGCCCGGCTGACAGACCCGACGAGACGGTGTCCCTCCGGGTGCCGGTCGGCCCGGCCCAGCACCATGGCGACGGCCCCGGAGCCGAGCGTCAGCGTGGCGAACTGGGCGGTGACGTCCCGGGTGACGGTCTCCGGCCGGTTCAGCATGTCGATGGTGCGCTCCTGGACGGGCCGCGAGTCCTCGCCGTCGACGACCAGGACGTAGTCGGTCATGCCCGAGTCGATCATGGCCGCGGCCAGCTCCATGCCGTTGACGAAGCCGAGGCAGGCGTTGGTCACGTCGAAGTTCTGGCACGACCGGGGCAGCCCGAGCGCGTGGTGCACCGCGACCGCCGTGGACGGCTCGAGGTACCTGCGGCTCACCGAGGTGTTGACCATCAGCCCGAGGCGCGCCGGGTCGACGCCGCTCTCGCTGATCGCCTTCGCCCCGGCCGTGGCGGCGCCGTCGACGAAGCTCGTCCCGTCGGACCACCACCGGCGCTCGCGGATCCCGGCGAGTCGTTCGAGCAGGCCCGTGCGCAGCCCCACCCGCTCGTAGGTGCCGCGCAGCTGCTCGTCGATGGCCGCGGAGGTGACCACCTGCGGCGCGTCGGCCGCCTGCACCGCCAGGACGGTCGTGTTGGTGAAGCGGTGCGTCGTGTTGCCCGTCATGTCCAGCCTCCAGTGGGGCCGACTCATGCGGGCCGCCCGGGTCTGGACGGTTCTACCCCGGACATCGGCCGGTGTACCCATCCCTGGAGGACGCTCTCGGTCACGCGTCTCCTGCGCCGCGTGGTCGGGTGAGTCGGCCGGCGGCCACCGGTGCGCACAGGTGGTGGTGCGGGCCCGGGCCCGTCGACGCCCCCCGGGGCGCCCTGGGACGATGCGTCGGCCGGGCCGGAGGTGCGGCCGGGAACCGAGGTCGAAGCTGCCGGGGCCTGACCTCGTGAGGTGGGTGGTCGCCGTGGGTCCGCTGCTCAGCACGAAGACGCACGTCCCGCGGCGGCGCCGCGGCTCGGTGGCGCGTCCCCGGTTGACCGGGCGCCTGAGCCGCGGGGACGCGGCGCTGACGCTGGTCTCGGCTCCCGCGGGGTTCGGCAAGACCACGCTGCTGACGGAGTGGCTGGCGGCCACGGCCGGCGAGCGGTCGACCGCCTGGCTCGCCCTGGACGAGCGGGACGACGACCCGGTCACGTTCTGGACCTATCTGGTGACGGCCCTGCGGACCGCGGTCGACGGGGCCGGCGACCGGGCGCTCGCACTGCTGTCCGAGCCCCACGCGTCGCTGGACGAGGTGCTCGCCACGCTGGTCAACGAGCTGGACGCGCTGTCCGAGGACGTGGTGCTGGTCCTCGACGACTACCACCTCATCGCCTCGCGGGAGGTGCACGACCGGCTCGCCTGGCTCCTCGAACGGCTGCCACCGACCGTGCGCCTGGTCATCGCGACCCGTGCCGACCCCGCCCTGCCGCTGGCCCGCCTGCGCGCGCGGGGGGAGCTGGTCGAGGTGCGGGCGGCCGACCTGCGCTTCACCGCCGACGAGGTGTCGGCGTACCTGACCGGGGCGATGGGGCTGCCGCTGACCGCGGACGACGTCGCGGCGCTCGACGCCCGCACCGAGGGCTGGATCGCCGCGCTGCAGCTGGCGGCCCTGTCGATGCAGGACCGCGACGACGTCGCCGGCTTCATCGCCGGCTTCGCCGGTGACGACCGGTACGTCGTCGACTACCTCGTCGAGGAGGTGCTGCAGCGGCAGCCCGCCGACGTCCGGGACTTCCTCCTGTCGACCGCCGTCCTGAGCCGCCTCAGCGGCCCGCTCTGCGACGTCGTGACCGGGCGGGACGGCGGCGCGGCGACGCTCGAGGCCCTGGACCGGGCGAACCTCTTCCTCGTGGCCCTGGACGACCGGCGTCACTGGTACCGGTACCACCACCTGTTCGCCGACGTGCTGCGCGCGCGGCTGCTGGCCGAACGACCCGATCGGGTCGCGGAGCTGCACCGGCGGGCGAGCGGGTGGTTCGCCGCGAACGGGGAGTCCGGGGAGGCGATCCGGCACGCCCTGGCCGGCGGGGACCCCGAGCGGGCCGCCGAGCTGGTGGAGCTGGCCCTGCCGGCGGCCCGGCAGGACCGCCAGGAGACGACGCTGCGCCACTGGTTCGAGCAGCTGCCCGAGCACGTGCTGCGGGACCGGCCGGTCCTGCGCGCGGGCTACGCCGGGGCGATCCTCGTGCACGGCGAGGTGGCGGGCGTGGACGAGCACCTGCGCGCCGCCGAGCGCTGGCTCGACGAGGTCGGCACGGGGGGCGCGGCCGCCGCCGGGGCGGACGCGGAGCTGGTCCGGGCGGTCCGCAGCCAGGTCGCCGTCTACCGGGCGGCGCTGGCGCGCCTGACCGGCGACCTCCCCGGGACGGTGACCCACGCCGAACGCGTCCTCGAGCTGGCCGGCGACGACGAGCACCTGGTGCGCGGGGCGGCCGCGGGCCTGCTGGGGCTGGCGCACTGGACCACCGGGGACCTGCCCGCCGCCCACCGGTGGTGGACCGAGTCGCGCGACCGGCTGCACCGCGCGGGCCACCACGCGGACACCCTGGGCGTGTCGATCGCCCTGGCGGACATCGACCTCGCCCGCGGCCGGCTGCGGGACGCCCGCGCCACCTACGAGGCGGGCCTGGCCACCGCGGCGCGGCAGCCCGGGCGGGTGCTGCGCGGCGCGGCGGACATGCACGTGGGGCTGAGCGAGGTCTTCCTCGAGCGCGACGACCGGGCGGCGGCGCGGGCGCACCTGGCCGCGGCCGCCGACCTGGGGGACGGCGCGGGCCTGCCGCAGAACCGGTACCGCAGCACGGTGGCGACGGCGCGGCTGCGGGCGGCCGAGGGGGACCTGGACGGCGCCGTGGCGCTGCTCGACGAGGCCGAGCGGCTGTACGTGGGGGACCTGTTCCCCGACGTGCGGCCGATCCCCGCGCTGCGCGCGCGGATGTGGGTGGCGCAGGGCCGCGTCGGCGACGCGCTCGGCTGGGCGCGCGAGCGGGGGCTCTCGCCCGACGACGAACCGTCCTACCTGCGCGAGTACGAGCACGCCACCCTCGCCCGCGTGCTCCTGGCGGTGCACGCGGACTCGGGCGACCCGGCTGCCCTCGGCCGGGCGACCGCGCTCCTGGAGCGGCTGGTGCACGCCGCCGAGACGGGGGAGCGCCCCGGGAGCGTCCTCCAGCTGTCGGTGCTGCTGGCGGTCGCCCGCCGGGCCGGGGACGACGACCCGGGCGCCCGCACGGCGCTGGAGCGGGCGCTGACGCTCGCGGCGCCGGAGGGCCACGCGCGCGTCTTCCTCGACGAGGGCGAGTCGCTCGCCCCGTTGCTGCGGGCCGCCGCGGCGGCCGGTGGTGCCGGCGCCCACGCCGGCCGGCTGCTCGACCGTGCGCCGGCCGCGGAGCGCCGGCCG